>JBKEDH010000093.1:0-6895 GCA_047975295.1 Aestuariibaculum sp. | reverse complement strand
GGTGCCATCGTCTAATTTTTCTAATAGGGTGGAGTAGGTGGTCTTGTTAAGGCTGTTTATCCATATTTTTACCTTGGTATGGGCAGAAAATTTGGTAAGTAACAATGCTTTTCCCACTCCGCTAACAACTTCTACCTTATCTCTCCAAAAACCGTGTTCCGCAGAAAATCCGGGTACACTAAAAAACAGTATAACCAACAATAGCAGTATATATTTTTTGAAGTTTTTCACAACGGCTAAGATACTCATTTTTAAAAGTATTTTGGAGTTTAGGTTTTTTAAAAAATGGTACAAGGAGTATTACTCTTTAAGTTTTTCTTCACAATTTTATTAATCATTTCACTAAAACTATCAGCTACTTTGCTTACTCCTTTAGGATAACTTCAAGTGCTCGAACCTGGTATATAGTCATCTCCACAATAAAACAATTCGGATTGCTAATTAAAAGATAGATTTGTATCTTAGCAGAACTCTCAATGTTAAAATGTAAACAATGTAATTCGTCTTCGACGGTAAAAAATGGAATAGTTAGAAACAAACAACGTTTCAAGTGCAGGGATTATGGTTACAACTTTGTGGAAGGAGATTTACGCAAGGAGCGTAATTTGGACAAGCAAAAATTAGCCCTGCTTCTTTATTTGGAAAACATGGGCTTTCGGGCTATTGGAAGGGTTTTGAATGTCAGTAATGTTTCGGTATTGAATTGGGTCAGGTCAGCCAGGTCAATTTATCAGGGAACAGCAATATCCTGAAAAAGTAAAAGTGATGGAGTTTGATGAAATGTGGCACTTTATTGGTTCAAAAAAAGAAAGTTATGGGTTTGGGTTGCACTGGACAGAGCAAGGTTCGGTATTCTTAACTTTGTCACTGGAAACAGAGATGCCGGAACAGGAAAAAAGCTTTGGGAAAAAGTAAAGAATATTGACTGTGAAATGTACAGTTCCGATGATTTGAAAGCGTATAAAAAGTTCATTGAAAAACCTAAACACGTAGTATCTAAAAAAGAAACAACGAATATTGAGTCAAGCAATTCCAATGTCAGACATTATCTTGCAAGATTCAGAAGAAAAACAAAATGTTATTCTAAATCAGAAGAAATGGTTATACTTTCGTTATATTTATTAATGTACAAAGATTTAATAATATCTATCTAATTATTAGCAATTCCTAAATTTTAAATTGCTTCAAATAAAAATAAAAAAATCCAATTCCTTTATGGAATTGGATTTTTAAATTAAGCGAATAATATGTTTTACAATAGGCGCAATGCCTTATTTTACTTTCTCTATTACAGCTTTAAAAGCTTCGGGGTTGTTCATGGCCAAATCGGCTAAAACCTTACGGTTTAATTCGATATCGTTGGCTTTTAACTTGCCCATAAATTGAGAATAAGACAAACCGTACGCTCTGGCTCCTGCATTAATACGGGTAATCCATAAGGCACGAAATGTTCTCTTTTTGTTTCTGCGGTCTCTATACGAATATAACATCGCTTTATCGACTGCATTTTTTGCTACTGTCCAAACGTTTTTACGACGTCCGAAGTAACCTTTTGCTTGTTTTAGAACCTTTTTTCTTCGGGCTCTTTTTGCTACAGAATTTACTGATCTTGGCATAATTTTAATTGTTTTTTTGTAGTAGGCGGTTATCTGGTTATTAGCTTATGTTATTGGTTTATTAAAAACATTTAACTCTTAACTTTTTAACTCTTTTTTGGCCTAACTCCAGGGTTTATAATTTATTTAACCGGTTAAAACGATTGGTTACTTTAAGCGTAACATGGTTTTAACATTGTTCTCATCGGCTTTATTTACTAAAGTGCTATGAGTTAAAGCCAGCTTACGCTTTTTAGATTTCTTGGTTAAGATATGGCTCTTAAAAGCGTGCTTTCTTTTAATTTTACCGGTGCCCGTTAACTTAAAACGTTTTTTAGCACCAGATTTTGTTTTCATTTTAGGCATTTCTTTTCCTAGTTTTAATTATTTCGCTTAATTACTTTTATGCCGAACAAATTTCGGCGTTTTATTTTAATTTGATGTTTATATCCGAAAAAAATAGTATTCTTAGATGAAATGCTTCGACAAGCTTGGCATAACAAATACAAAAAATTTACTTTTTTGGAGCGATAAACATCGTCATACGTTTACCTTCTAATTTTGGCATTTGTTCTACCTTACCAAATTCTTCAAGATCTTGGGCCAATCGTAACAACAATATTTGCCCTTGTTCTTTAAAAATGATGGAGCGTCCTTTAAAAAACACAAATGCTTTTAGTTTAGCGCCTTCCTTTAAAAATTTTTCGGCGTGTTTCTTTTTAAATTCGTAATCGTGGTCGTCTGTTTGCGGCCCAAAACGAATTTCCTTAATAATTACTTTTGTAGCTTTTGCCTTTAAGGCTTTTTCGCGTTTTTTCTGTTCGTAAAGAAACTTTTTATAGTCCATTATTTTACAAACGGGTGGTTCTGCATTAGGTGATATCTCTACAAGATCCAACTCTAAATCTTCGGCAAATTTTACCGCTTCTTTAATGGAATAGATTCCCGTTTCGATATTATCACCCACCAAACGTACTTTTGGTGCCCTAATGGCAGCATTAATTCGGTGTTTGTCTTCTACTTTTCGAGGACTGGGTCGAGATCTTCTTCTAATTGCTATGGCTTTAAATTTTTTTAGTTAAACTTTTTTAAAACGGCTTTAACGTTTTGTTTATTTCTTCATTTATAACATCCGAGAACGCATCAACGGTAATTGTTCCTAAATCTTCACCACCGTGTTTGCGCACGGTTATTTTGTTTTCTTTTTCTTCTTGTTCCCCAATAATAATCATAAAAGGGTGTTTTTGCATTTCGGCTTCCCGAATTTTCTTGCCTATAGTTTCATTTCTATGATCTACAAGGGCGCGAATTTCGTGATTTTCCAGCAAATTTAAAACTTTTTCGGCGTATTTTTCATATTTCTCGCTAATAGACAGTATAATAGCCTGTGTGGGCATGAGCCAAATAGGGAAATTTCCTGCCGTATGTTCAAGTAAAATGGCAATAAAACGCTCCATGCTTCCAAAAGGGGCACGGTGTATCATTACTGGACGGTGTAGCTCGTTATCACTTCCTTTATAGGTTAAATTGAAACGCTCTGGTAAATTATAATCTACCTGAATGGTACCAAGTTGCCATTGCCTACCAAGAGCATCTTTTACCATAAAATCTAGTTTAGGACCGTAAAAAGCAGCTTCACCTGTTTCGATGGTGTAATTTAGGCCTTTATCCTTTGCTGCATTTATGATGGCCTGTTCGGCTTTTTCCCAATTTTCTGTATTGCCTATGTATTTATCGGGGTTTTCGGGATCTCTAAGCGATACTTGTGCCGTAAAATTTTCAAATCCGAGGGAGCCGAATACATACAGTACCAAATCGATAACGTTTTTAAATTCGGCATCTAATTGTTCGGGGGTACAGAACAGGTGCGCATCGTCTTGCGTAAAGCCCCTAACACGTGTTAGGCCGTGTAGTTCGCCGCTTTGCTCGTAGCGATATACGGTTCCGAACTCGGCATAACGCTTGGGCAAATCTTTGTACGACCATTGCGAATTGTTGTAAATTTCGCAGTGGTGCGGACAGTTCATGGGCTTTAACAAAAATTCCTCACCCTCTTTTGGGGTGTGTATGGGCTGAAAACTATCGGCACCGTATTTGGCATAATGTCCCGATGTTTCGTATAGTTCCTTTTGCCCAATATGTGGCGATATTACCATTTCGTAGCCTGCTTTTTTCTGTGCAGCCTTTAAAAAGTTCTCCAAACGCTCGCGCAGGGCAGCACCTTTTGGTAGCCATAAGGGCAGACCTTGACCTACTTTTTGCGAAAATGTGAACAGTTCCAACTCTTTGCCCAATTTTCTATGATCCCGTTTTTTGGCTTCTTCCAAAAGCTCTAAATATTCGGTGAGTTCCTTTTGTTTAGGAAACGATATACCGTAAACCCGTGTAAGTTGGGGTTTATTTTCGTCGCCACGCCAATAGGCTCCCGCAACGCTTAATATTTTTACAGCTTTTATTATGCCGGTATTGGGTATGTGGCCGCCACGACATAGGTCGGTAAAAGTAGAGTGGTCGCAAAATGTAATGGTACCATCCTCTAAGTTTTCTATCAGTTCTGTTTTAAACAGATTATCTTTATACAAAGATAAGGCTTCGGCTTTGGGTACCGATCGCATTTTAAAATCGTGCTTGCCACGGGCTATTTCGAGCATTTTATTTTCAATGGCCTTAAAATCCTTTTCGGAAATATTGTGTTTGCCAAAGTCAACATCGTAATAAAATCCGTTTTCAATAGCAGGGCCAATGGTAAGTTTGGCACCGGGATATAATTCTTCGATGGCTTGAGCCAAAACGTGGGCAGACGAATGCCAAAAAGCCGTTTTTCCTGCTTTGTCGTTCCATGTATATAACACTAAAGAGCCGTTGGTGGTTAAAGGTGTTGAAGTTTCAATGGTTTTGCTGTTAAAACTTGCCGAAATAACATTTCGAGCCAATCCTTCACTAATACTCTTGGCAACATCCATAGGTGTAATGTTAGCTTCGAACGATTTTACACTTCCGTCGGGTAATGTTATATGTATCATTAAAATAAATTAAATTGCAGCTGCAAAGATAATAGTATAAACAAAGACATACAATACATAACACAAAAACATATTAAATTTGTAGATTACAATATATTTTAAATGAATAATGCCGAACAACTTTTAACATCGAAACAAATTAGGGTAACGGCCATGCGGTTGTTGGTGTTTAAATTTCTTGCCCAAAAAACAACTGCAGCAAGCTTAACCGATATTGAAAAAGCTTTTAATACGGCCGATCGTACTACCTTGTACCGAACCATTAAAACGTTTGAAGAAAAAGCAATTGTACATCAAATTGATGATGGAACAGGTATTATAAAATACGCTTTATGCGAAAATGATTGCGATTGCGAAATAGAAACCGACCTGCATCTGCATTTTCATTGCAATAATTGTAACACAACGGTTTGCCTTACAGAACATAAAATCCCGAAAATAAAAGTGCCCGAAGGTTTTATTGCCGAAAACGTGAATTTGGTAGTAAAGGGTGTTTGCGATAAATGTAGTTAAAAGAGAAAAACGAAAAGTTAAAAGTTAAAAGGTGTGTATTTGGGGTAGGAATTGAAAAAATTATCAATCAAAAAAAAAATAAAGAAAAGTTAAAGTCTTGATATTTTAAAGTTCTAAATTCCAAGCTATCAATTAAAAATCGTAAGTCAAAAACCATAAATCAGCAATCATTAATGTATCTTTGCGCCCTTAATTTATTTATGCATGCGGACTAAATCCTTAAAAAAGAACAAAATAAACGTGGTAACCCTTGGTTGCAGTAAAAATGTTTACGACAGCGAGGTGCTTATGGGGCAACTAAAGGCCAGCGGTAAAGATGTGGCCCACGAGGAAGAAGGTAATATTGTGGTAATTAATACCTGTGGTTTTATAAATAATGCCAAAGAGGAAAGTATTAATACCATTTTGGAGTATATGCAAAAAAAGGAGGATGGCGATGTCGATAAAGTGTTTGTTACGGGCTGCCTTTCCGAACGTTATAAACCCGATTTGCAGAAAGAAATTCCCAATGTCGATGAATATTTTGGAACTACCGAACTGCCACATTTGCTTAAAGCACTTGGTGCCGACTATAAGCACGAGCTTATTGGCGAACGCCTTACCACAACACCTAAAAATTACGCTTATTTAAAAATAGCCGAAGGGTGCGACCGCCCGTGCAGTTTTTGTGCCATTCCCATAATGCGGGGCAAACATAAAAGTACACCTATTGAAACTTTGGTTGTCGAAGCCGAAAAGTTGGCGGCCAATGGTGTAAAAGAGCTTATTTTAATTGCGCAGGATTTAACGTACTACGGATTAGATCTGTACAAAAAACGAAATTTGGCCGAACTTCTTGAAGCTTTGGTAAAGGTTGAAGGTATTGAGTGGATACGTTTGCATTATGCCTTTCCGGCGGGATTTCCAATGGATGTACTGGAAGTAATGAAACGCGAACCTAAAGTGTGCAATTATTTAGATATTCCGTTACAACATATTTCCGATAGCATTTTAAAAAGTATGCGTCGTGGTACCACACAAGAAAAAACCACCCAACTTATAAGCGATTTTCGGGAGGCGATCCCGAACATGACTATCCGTACCACTTTAATTGTAGGCTATCCCGGCGAGACCGAAGCCGATTTCCAATTGTTAAAGGAATGGGTAAAAACCATGCGTTTCGAGCGTTTGGGATGTTTTACCTATAGCCACGAAGAAAATACACATGCCTATAATCTTGAAGACAATGTACCGGAAGATGTAAAACAACAACGGGCAAACGAAATTATGGACATACAATCGCAAATTTCGTGGGAGCTTAACCAAGAAAAAATAGGGCAGGAGTTTAAGGTGGTTATAGATCGTAAAGAAGGCCATTACTTTGTTGGCCGTACCGAATTCGATTCGCCCGATGTAGATAACGAGGTACTTATAGATGCCACAAAAACCTATTTGAAAACCGGTGAATTTATAAATGTAAAAATAACCGATGCCGCCGATTTTGATTTGTATGCCGAAGTGGTGAGGTAAAAAGATGTTATATTTTTAGAACCTGTTTAAATTTATATCAATTGTTTTTCTACACATAATTTCGTTAAAAATTCATCAAGTAGTCCAGCTATTACAGGGCAAAAGCATTTAAAAAACAATATTTTTTCTCTATATTGTCTATCCATTAGAGCTCTTAACCTTTTACTTTTTTTACTTTTCCTATATGATTTTTCATTGTTGATTAACATTAGGGTGGTTTTAAAAATTATATTGAAGTTTTCAGCCATATTTCCC
>JBKEDH010000061.1:0-21791 GCA_047975295.1 Aestuariibaculum sp. | reverse complement strand
ATATAGGTACAGTAAGCGAGTTTAAACAAAAACACAAACAGCTATTTGAGAAGCTAACCAAAAACGATAGTATTTCAATACAGTTTTTAGATGGTAAAAAATTAGGCGAACGAATAACTGTACCTGTTAAGTGGTAATATATTCTATTTTATCTTGAAAATGTATCAACTTTATTTTATGTTCCAATATTTAAAAATATAGACAGACTCTAAAAATAACAATTTAACAAATTAGTTAATAGAAAATTATTTTTTGCAATCAAATAGCAAACATGGAAATCATTTTTATACCTTTGTTAATAATAATTACTGCTATCCGTTTAAGTAATCTTATTTCTAAAAAAAAAGAAAAGAAAAAAAGACTTAAATGGGTAGCACTATTTAAACAAAAAGCTGATATTGTAAAAATTGATTTATCAACAATCAATATAAAACATCATACTTGGGAAAGAGAAGTTATTGTCGATATTTACGGTAATGAAACAAAACCTCAAAATACTAACGCAAAAAGATATTACAACTTTAAAAATAAAAGAAAGTATCAAAGTAAACTAACCATCCCTGTAAATTATAAAAATAACGATTACATATTTAAAACAATATTATCTGTTGATGGGCAATGGTTAGGCATAAAATTCTATTTGCAAAAATACACAAACATATATATTGATAAAAACGATATTGAAAACAGCTATATTGATTTTTCGTTTTTAGAAATAGAAAATGAAGATTTATGCGCAATCCATACAAATAACTTTAAATGGTAAAAACAGTATTTTTTAGCCAATTGAAAAAGTTTAAACCACTTCATAATTAAAAAAATAACCTCAAAGAGTATAATTTTAAGTTTTAATTTTTTTGACAAAAAACATGATGACAGGTTAAAATAAAGTTAAATAGTTCATAAAGCCCAATTGCCAACAATGGCTAAAAGTAATTGCTACTTCTTACCTGTTTAGAATATTTTTGAATAACACTATTGCTTGTGTATCTTTACAAAAACAATTACCAACCCACGCAACAACTTTTAGCCTAAACCTTTGGCTTTAATGCTGAAAAACGTTGGAAAACTGGCGGATTTCGAATTTGAAAAAAGGGATTTCCAAAATGGATTTCTCAATAGTTTCGGGGAATTTAGCCGGTTTACGGAAAAAAAAGCAGAAACAAAACCCAAAGCCGAACGGAAAAGAAAGTACTAAAAGCCAACAATGAACTATCTTTGGGCAAAGGCAGGAATAATCCTGCGGATTGTTCTGTAATGAAGCTATACACCGGACCGTTGTAGTGCATTGCCAAATGAATACAAAATCGAAGGAAATAAATGAGCAAATTAAATTTGGACTTAACTCAATTGATTCTGAAAATACAATTGAAATAAAGTTGAAAGATTTTATGCTTATTTATAAAACCTTTGAAGAGTTTAATAGATTTTTTCACCAACCAATGCATTATCCAACAATAGAGGATATTGAAATCTATCTAGGAAATAAAGATGCAGGAGCTTTTTCTATAATAAGTGAAATTTATTACAAAGTATTACCTCAATATTTACCTAAAGAGATTGAAGATAAATTTGGAGAAGAGAATGACCCTTTTGACATTTCCAAATATCCATATTATTACAAAGTAAAAAATGACGAAAATATTGATGACGGCACTTTAATGGTTACGGATAGAAAATCATTTTATGAATTTGCTAAAGATTTACTAAAAGAATATAAAACTGATAGACAAAATTGGGAAGCCAAAAGAATTGACAGTTTTATAGATGGAATAGCTTCATATGCGGAGGATATTGACGGATATTACAAGAATATGAAATTTGATACAACAGCTGAAACTCCAACTTGGAGAATATTTGCACAGATATTGAAAGGAGCAACTGTTTGTGAATAAAAAACGCACTACAACAATGGCCATAAGTGATTGCTTGTTCTCGCCTACTTCTGAAAATCCTCACGGATTTCAGTTTGGTGTGTATTTGTTAAATTTAACGCTAAACCAACCATGCAACTACTCATAGCCGAGACCATTGGCAAACAATTTTGACACTATGAAAGAAATTATCGCTTATACTTTCTTATTTGTTACTTTTTTATCGTGTTCATCTCAAAAAGACAAACAAGAAATTGAATCCTGTTTTAATTTATATTCAGAAAATTTGCTTCAAAACAATGGAAAACAAGCCGTTGAGTATCTTGATGAAAATACTATAGATTACTACAAAAAAATCTTTGAACATGTAAAATATTCAGAAAAACACACTATTCTTAAACAGAATTATGCCAGTATTTACATTATTCTACAAGCAAGAAATAAGATACTTCCTGATTCAATAAAAGGCATGGATGGAAAATCTCTTTTGTCCTATGCCATTGATAATGGAATGATAGGTAAGAACTCCTTGGATTCGTTGGAATTTGTAGAGGTCTCGGAAATAAAGAATAATAAAGCAAAAGCAATTATTAAATTAAAGGGTACGAGTAAAACATTTATATTTATCTTTAATAATGAATCAGGAAAGTGGAAAATGAGCCTAACTCCTGTAATTAAAATGACAATGCGAACCTTAAATGTTATGCATCTTGGAATGGGACATGGTAAAGTTTCATTAGAGAATTTTATTTTGGAATTGGTAAAAACAGGGAACTCAGGAGTAATTAAAGAAAATATTTGGGAACCTATATTAGAACAGTAACGTTTGCCAACAATGTGTATAAGCAATAGCGGTTTAAGTACCTAATTCAAAGTTTCTGCATTTTTAGTCGCTACTTGCAATTTCCTTTTTATTTTATGGAATTCACAAAACAAAAATCGCAAGTAGCTTATGTTAGTGCTAAACCGAAAGTTCTCGCTTCCAAATCCACTACTGCTTTTACACGTAAACCGTTAAACATCTTGCTTATTCGTTGCTATCTATGGCTGAATTTGCCTACTAAGACTTATTGGTAGAGCTTAAAAAATTAACTATTTAAATTGATTGTATAAAAAAGAGGTTATCCCTTTTCGGGATAACCTCTTTTTTATACAATTTTACTTCTCTTACTTTGCAGCAGCGTAACGCTTTTCTACTTCGTTCCAATTAATTACATTAAAAAATGCGTTTATATAATCCGGACGACGGTTTTGGTAATTTAAATAATAGGCATGTTCCCAAACATCTATTCCCAAAATAGGGGTTCCGCCACAGCCGGTGTTCGGCATTAATGGGTTATCTTGGTTTGGCGTAGCACAAACCTCTACTTTTCCACCTTTATGTACACATAACCAAGCCCAACCCGAGCCAAATTGTGTTGCAGCAGCTTTACTAAAAGCATCTTTAAAGGCATCGACAGTACCATAAGCTTCAATAATAGCATCCTTTAACTCGCCAGATAAATAGCCTTTACCCTCCGGATTCATAACGTTCCAAAACAATGAGTGGTTGTAAAACCCGCCACCGTTATTCCGTACGGCTTTGTTGTTCATGTCCAAATGGGTAAGAATATCCTTAATCGATTTGCCTTCCAAATCGGTACCTGCTATTGCATTGTTTAAGTTATTGGTATATCCTTGGTGGTGTTTGCTGTGGTGTATCTCCATGGTTCGGGCATCGATATGGGGCTCTAAAGCATCGTACGCATATCCTAATTTCGGTAATTCAAAAGCCATAATTTCTTTATTTTTAATTAGTGTTTATTCTCTGTTTCAAATTTACGCATAAAAACAAAAAAACAGAACAATTAAGAATAATTAATTGTTATCAACTCATCAATAGTTTTTATCTTGTGTCCAAAAATTCAAAAAAAACAATGTCTCAAAAACCGTTTACCATATACAATGCTTCGGCGGGCAGTGGCAAAACCTATACTTTGGTAAAGGAATACCTCAAAATCCTTTTTAAATCGGGTTTTTCAGATGAATTTAAACGTATTCTTGCCATTACGTTTACCAATAAGGCAGTTGCCGAAATGAAAGAACGTATTGTAGATACCTTAAAAACGTTTTCGGAAGAAAGCATTTTAACGGCCAGCAACGATATGTTTAACGATATTTGCAACGAACTTAACATTGCGCCCGAGAATCTTTACCAAAAATCAAAAAAAATACGGGATGCCATAATGCACAATTATGCGGCGTTCGATATTTCTACTATCGACGGTTTTATGCACCGTATAATACGCACGTTTGCACACGATTTAAAATTACCATTGAATTTTGAAGTCGAACTAGATCAAGACGTGCTTTTAAACGAAGCGGTAGATAGCTTAATTGCCAAAGCAGGAACGGACGCTATGCTTACCCGTATTTTGGTCGATTTTGCTATAGAAAAGGCCGATGATGATAAAAGTTGGGATGTTAGTTTGGATTTTAACAAAATAGCAAAATTACTTGTTAACGAAAACGATATTGCCTTTATAGACAGCTTTAAAGGCAAAACGCTGCTCGATTTTAAAACCTTAAAAATAACACTTAAAGGCCAAATTGAACAAACCGAAAGCTCTATTATAAAAACTGCTAAAGCAACACTCGACCTAATTGAAAATGCCGGCTTGGCATTTAACGATTTTTCATCGGGGTATTTGCCCAAGTATTTCCTAAACCTATCCAACAAAAAATTCGATGTATCGTTTGGCAGTAAATGGCAGGAAAACATCCATTCGGGGGTCCTTTACCCAAAACGGGTTACACCACATATAGCCACAACCATACAGGTAATGCAGCCACAATTGGCGGTAGCTTTTACCAGTACCAAAAATGCTGTTTTTCACCTTAAATTTTTAAAGGCTTTTTATAGGAACATCACACCCTTATCGGTCTTAAATGCTATTAATAACGAGTTAGAGTCCTTAAAAACCGAACAGAACAAAATGCTTATCTCGGAATTTAATGCCATAATAAGTAACGAAATAAAAAACCAACCCACCCCATTTATATACGAGCGTATTGGCGAAAAATTTAAATATTATTTTATCGACGAATTTCAGGACACTTCGGTATTACAATGGCAAAATTTAAGCCCTTTGCTGGGCAATTCCCTCTCGACCGAAAATGGTTCGGCCATGCTGGTTGGTGATGCCAAACAAGCCATTTACCGCTGGCGTGGTGGCAAAGCCGAGCAATTTATGGGTCTATTTAACAACGATAATCCGTTTCATGTAGAAAAGAAAGTAAAAAATCTGCCCAAAAACTTTAGGAGTTTTAAGGAAATAGTAGGTTTTAACAATGCCTTTTTTAAGTTTTTATCTCAAAATGTGTTTAACAACGATACATACAAGGACTTATACGAAAAATCGGAACAAGAAATAAACAAACAGGAAGCTGGTTATGTCGAGATTACATTTTTAGATATAAACCAAGACGATGATAGAGACGAACTGTATTGCCAAAGCATTTTAAATACCATTGAGGTATGCCAAACCAATGGCTATGCTTTGGGAGATATCTGTGTTTTGGTAAGGAAGAAAAAAGAAGGGGTGGCCATAGCAAAATTTTTAAGCGAGAAACAGATCGATATCGTCTCTTCAGAAACTTTACTTTTAAATAATTCGCCCGAGGTTCTGTTTTTAAACAATATGTTAACCTTGTTGACACAACCCAAAAACAACGAAATTAAAATAGAAGTGTTAAACTATTTAACAATACTGTTTAATATTGGAAATAAACACCCCTATTTTACCGACCGGTTAAATTTAACACTACCCAAACTGTTTAAAAGTTTCGAAAAAAATAATGTTTTTATAAATTACGAAATCCTTGCAGAACTTTCGCTTTACGATTTAACCGAAACACTTGTTCGGGATTTTAACCTTGTAAAAACATCGAACGCCTATATCCAGTTTTATTTAGACATGGTTTTGGAATTCTCCCATAAAAAAGGCTCCGATATTTCAAGTTTTTTAGCATATTTCGATAAAAAAAAGGACAGTTTAAGCATTGTGTCGCCCAACGTAATGGATGCCGTACAGATAATGACCATACACAAATCGAAGGGACTGGAATTTCCCGTTGTTGTTTTTCCTTATGCCGATTTGGATATCTATAAAGAAAAGGAACCCAAAGAATGGTTTCCCGTAAATAGCGATATTTACAATGGTTTCTCGAATACCTTGTTAAATTTCAACAAAGATTTTGAATATTTTGGCGAAATAGGACAACAGATATACAATCGCCACCGTACCGAACAGGAATTGGACAATATTAACTTACTGTATGTTGCATTAACACGCCCTGTCGAACAAATCCATATTATATCGAAAAAAGATATTTCGGCAAAAGGCGAAGTTAATACCAATACTTATGCTGGTTTACTTATTAGTTATCTCCAACATAAAAATGCGTTTACCGAAGAACAACCAATATATAAGTTTGGAGAACAAAGACGTGCTGAAAAACCAAAACAAAAACCGGTAGAAACTGTTCTGCAAAGTGAATTTATTTCAACACCAAAAGAATCACATAACATAAAGATTGTAACAAAAGCAGGGTTACTTTGGAATACCTTGCAAGAGGAAGCCATAGAAAAAGGAAATCTCATCCACGATATTATGGCAAAGGTTATAACCAAAACCGATATAGATTTGGCAGTAAATGAATATATTGCATCTTCGACCATAAATCAAGAACAGGGCAATAAATTAAAGATACTCATATCAAAAATAGTTAACCATTCCGAGTTAGAACAGTTCTATTCCCCAAAAAATACCATATACACCGAACGCGATATTATAGGTAAAAATGGTAAAATTTTACGTCCAGATCGTTTGGTTATCAACAATAACGATGTTTCTATAATAGATTACAAAACCGGTGCCATATTGCCAAAACATAAGCAACAACTTTGGGATTACCAAGCTATACTGGAAACTATGGACTTTAAAGTAAAACACAAAATCTTGGTGTATGTGGATAAGACTATAACAATAGTAACCGTATAAACACTAAATAATTGGTATCTATCCTTTAATTTCGCAAGACAACAATTTTCAACATAACAAACCTTAGCACCAATAGCTCTAAGTAAGCTATAAACAGGCATTTAAAAACAGGTAATATTTATATAAATAGGTGAAATCTTCATTTTTTTTATATATTTGTCTTTGTTAATAAAATTTAACAACTTACTTTTGCCACGATTAACACTTAAAAATTAAACTTTTGAATATGAAAAATCTTAGCAGATTATTGTTCGCAGTGTTGTTAGTAATTGGATACAGCAGCACTAATGCGCAAGACAAAGACAACCCTTGGCAGATTAATATTGGTGTCAATGCAGTAGATGGTTACGCTGCAGGTGCCGGAGATCTTTTTCAGGGTGGATTTGGTAGCGAATCTATTTTTGATGAGTATTTCAATGCCGAAGACCATTGGAATATTTTACCTTCTTTATCTACAATCTCCGTGTCGAGATATTTAGGTACAGGTTTCTCTCTTGGAGTTGCCGGATCTTTAAACAAAATTGACAAATGGGGAGACATTAGTTCTAATCCGGACACTACTAATGAAGTGGACGACTGGTCTTACTACGGATTAGATGGTACTATTAAATACAACTTTGGTGAATTATTAGATTGGAAAACTTTCGAGCCTTTCTTAGGTGTTGGAGGTGGTTACACTTGGGTTGACGAAATTGGTGCCGGTACTTTAAACGGTACTGTAGGTTTCAATGTTTGGTTTTCTGAAAACATTGGTTTAACTGTACAGTCTGCATACAAACACGCTTTTGAAGATTATTTAGATACTCACTTCCAACATACTGCTGGTATTGCCATTAAATTTGGTGGTTCCGATTCAGATGGTGACGGTGTTTACGATAAAGACGATGCTTGTCCAGATGTTCCTGGTTTAGAAGCATTCAACGGATGTCCTGATACCGATGGCGACGGTATTGAAGACAGCAAAGATTCTTGTCCTAACGAAGCTGGTTTAGCCGAATTTAATGGTTGTCCTGATACTGATGGTGATGGCATTGCCGATAATAGCGATAAATGTCCTACAGTAGCTGGTTTAAAAGCATTAAATGGTTGTCCTGATGCCGATGGTGACGGTGTTGCCGATGGAGACGACAAATGTCCTAACGAAGCTGGTCCTGCAGCTAACCAAGGATGTCCTTATCCAGATAGAGATGGTGACGGTGTATTGGATAAAGATGACAGATGTCCAGATGTAAAAGGTACTGTAGCTAACGCTGGTTGCCCAGAAGTTACTAAAGAAGTACAAAAAGCATTGAACGATTATGCTAAAACTATATTGTTCGATACTGGTAAATCGACTATCAAAACACAATCAGCGAAAGTATTGGAAGATATTATTGCTATCCTTAAGCAATATCCAAATTCTAAATTTACCGTAGAAGGTCATACCGATAGTGTTGGTAGCGAGTCTTTAAACCAAAAGTTATCTAATTCTAGAGCTAACTCTGTAAAAGATTACTTAACTAACAACGGTATCCAATCGTCTCGACTTTCAGCAATGGGTTACGGTGAGTCTAAACCAATCGACTCTAACAAAACCAAAGCTGGTAGAGCTAACAACAGACGTGTTGAAATCAACTTAGTAAAATAATAACTGCCTCGGTAGTTTTATAATAAATAAGTTAACAAAAAACGCTTCGGAAATTCCGAAGCGTTTTTTATTTTTATACAATGGCTACATTCATCATAGACGTATTACAAGATTTAAAAAACAAGAAAGTAAACCTTTCCAATCAGACCTTTATTTTACCAAGCAAACGGGCCGGGCTATTTTTAAAACATCAACTCCATTTGGTAAGCGATACAACTATTTTTTCACCTACAATTATTAGTATTGAAGAATTTGTTGAAAAACTGTCGCAATTAAAAGCTCTTACAAATACCGAATTACTATTTGAGTTTTATGCCACCTACTTAAATTTAACCCCCAATAATCCCGATACTTTCGAAGTCTTTTCTAAATGGGCACAGATATTAATTCAGGATTTTAACGAAATAGACCGTTACCATATTCCGCAAAAGCAAATTTTCGATTATTTGGGGGCTATTCAAGAGTTAAGCCATTGGTCGTTACAGGAAAACCAAACCGATTTTATAAAAAACTATCTTATCTTTTGGAAAAAACTCCATAGGTATTACATCCATTTTACCCAACAGCTATTAAGCAAAAATATAGGCTATCAAGGTTTACTTTATCGAGAAGCAGTAAATAAACTGAAGCATTATGTCGTGCAAAACCCAGATGCAGAATATGTATTTTTAGGTTTTAACGCTTTAAACACCTGCGAAGAAACCATTATACAACATCTATTAGAAAACAATAAAGCCCGTATCTATTGGGATATCGATACAACGTTTATAAACCATACCAAACACGATGCCGCATTATTTATACGGCAGCATAAAAACAATTGGCCTTATTTTAAAAAGCATCCATTTAATTGGATAACAGATTATTATTCTCAAAATAAGAATATTAATGTGTATGGCGTGCCCAAAAACATAGGCCAGGCCAGACAGATAGGAACTATTTTAAAGCATTTACGGCACACTAATCCCACATTAGAGAAAGTTGCTGTAATATTAGGAGACGAAAACCTGCTTATTCCCACACTTAATGCATTGCCCGAATACATAAAAACATTAAATATTACTATGGGAATCCCTTTAAAATCGGTTTCCATGGCATCACTTTTCGAAATCCTTTTCGGCATACATAAAATACATACAAAAACGTTTTATTACAAAGAAGTAATAAGCCTTTTGGAGCATCAATTTATAAAACCGTTACTTTACATTAATGGTACCGATTATGCATTTAACATTACAAGTGCTATCGAGAACAACAATCTTATTTATATAACAAGCGACAGACTAAAACAACTGGCTCCTAAATTGGAAGAATTAATTGATCTGTTGTTTTTAAACTGGAATACATCGCCAAAACAAGCCTTACGGAATGCTTTGGTACTTATTTTAAAAATAAAAGAGTATTTAAACAAAAACACACAGACCAATGCGCTTTCATTAGAATATTTATTTCGTTTCCATGAACTGTTTAACGAGCTGGATCGATTAAACACACAATACAACCACATAAAGGATATTTCGGCACTTTACGGTGTTTATAAGGAACTGTTGGATAGCCAAACCTTAAATTTTCAAGGCGAACCATTACAGGGACTACAAATTATGGGCATGCTAGAATCGCGGGTATTAGATTTCGAAACCGTAATTATAGCATCGGTTAATGAGGGTATTTTGCCTTCGGGAAAAAGTAATAATTCTTTTATTCCGTTCGATGTAAAATTAGAAAATAAACTACCAACCTATAAAGAAAAAGATGCCATTTACACGTACCATTTCTATCATGCATTACAACGTACCAAAAATATCCATATCCTTTATAATACCGAAGCCGACGTTTTAACCGGTGGCGAAAAAAGCCGATTTATAATGCAGATGGAGTTAGAAGGCATCCATACACTTAACCATCAAATCGTGGTACCTAAAGTTGATAAAATACATACTTTACCAAATATTGTTCAAAAAGACGAAGCTATACGTAAGGCCATTGTAAAAGTCGCTAAAAAAGGATTTTCACCTTCATCTTTAACTACATATATAAGAAATCCTATTGATTTTTATTATCAGAAAATATTAAAAATAGAAGAACGTAACGATGTCGAAGAAACGGTTGCTGCCAATACATTGGGAACGGTGGTGCACAACACTTTAGAGGATTTTTATAAACCTTTAATAAACACTTATTTAACGGTTGAAGTTATCGAAACACTAAAAAAAGATATTGACAAAACCGTAGCCCAACATTTTAAGGAGGCTTATAGGGAGGGCGATATTACAAAAGGGAAAAACCTGATTGTTTACGAAATTGCCAAGCGCTATGTATCCAACTTTTTAAATTTAGAGATAAAAGACCTAAAAGCCGGAAATACCATAAAAATACTTGAAATAGAAGCCGATAATACAATATTGGTTGATATACCCGAAGTAGATTTTCCCATAAAATTAACCGGAAAGGTAGATAGAATGGACGAATACAATGGTATAACCCGAATTGTGGATTATAAAACAGGAAAAGTAGAACAGAAAGATGTCGAACTTATTAATTGGGAAGACATTACCACCGATTACGATAAATACAGCAAAAGTTTTCAGGTGTTAACATACGCTTTAATGATGCACAAACAGAAAACCATATCATTTCCTATTGAAGCCGGTATAGTTTCATTTAAAAATTTAAATTCGGGATTCTTGAAGTTTGCCAAAAAAGATAAACCGGGAAGGGGAGCCAGAAAAGAGACTTTTATTACCCAAGAAACACTCGATAATTTTAATACCGAACTAAAACAGCTAATTTTAAAAATCTGTGATATCAATATTCCGTTTATCGAAAAAGATGTATAAATGCTTACCAAACAACATATAGTAATAAAAGGTAAACACAATAAACCCATTTTAATCGATGTTACTTATACCGGTACATTGAAAACCAAGCCTATCGTTATTTTTTGCCATGGATATAAAGGGTTTAAAGATTGGGGCGCATGGAATCTTATGGCCGAAGCTTTTGCCAATAAAGATATTTATTTTTTAAAATTCAATTTTTCGCATAATGGCGGTACTGTAGAACAACCCATAGATTTTCCCGATTTGGATGCTTTTGGCAATAACAACTACACCAAAGAACTTGACGATTTAGAAACAGTTATCGATTGGGTTTATACAAATGCCGATATAAAAACAATTGCCAATGTTGAAAATATTATCCTTATTGGCCATAGTCGAGGTGGAGGCATAAGTTTAATTAAAGCACAGGAAAACTATAAGATAAAGGGTATTATTAGTTGGGCTAGTGTATGCAATTTTGGTAGTCGGGCACCAATTTCCGGAAATACCGATTCTTGGAAAAAAACAGGTGTGAAATATGTTGTAAATGGAAGAACCAATCAAGATATGCCACATTATTATCAGTTTTATGAAGATTTTATCGCTAATAAAGAGCGGTTGGATATTAAGTGCGCGGTTAGCAAATTAAAAATACCCCATTTAATTATTCATGGCGATAAAGATATTAGTGTATTACCTATAGAAGCGCAACATTTACATAAGTGGAATACCAATAGCCAATTGGAAATTATTAATGATGCCGACCATGTTTTTGGAGTTAGACATCCATGGAACAGAGACGAAATACCACCCCAATTAACCGAAGTTATAACCAAAACCATAGCTTTTATTAAAAACTGAATAGATGACATCACAGATTACAAACGATTACAATAAAAATTCAAAAATTCATGTTGCCATCGATTGTATTATCTTTGGCTTCGATAATGGTATTTTAAAATTATTGGTTTTTAAACGAAAAGTAAGCCCGTTTAAAGGTGCATTGTCGCTAATTGGTAGTTTTGTAAATGAAAATGAAAATATCGATAATGCTGCACGCCGTGTTTTAAGGGATATTACAGGCTTAGCCCATATTTTTATGGAAGAATTAAAAACCTATAGCGAGGTAGAGCGTGATCCTGGTGCCCGTTGTATTTCGGTGGCGCAATATGCTCTAATACGCATTGAGGAACACAATAAAGAACTGGTTAAAAACCATGGTGCCTTATGGTATGAAGTCGATAGTTTACCCGATTTGGTTTTAGACCACAATCTTATGGTTAACGACGCCTTAAATCGTTTACGCAATAAATCGAAATTTTATCCCATTGGTATCGAATTGCTGCCCGAAGCATTTACCATTCCCCAGCTACAAAATTTATATGAGGTTATCCACCAAAAGAAAATGGATTCTCGGAATTTTAGAAAAAAACTGCTCTCCTTAAAGCTACTTATCCCGCTACATAAAAAGGATAAAACAGGCTCTAAAAAAGGAGCTTTTTTGTATAAGTTCGATTATAAAAAATATAAGAAATTAGAAGAAAAAGGCTTTAATTTTTCGTTGTTTAAATAAGAGCCTGTTTAAGTTTTACGAATATCCCTTCTCAATACATTAATAATCAAAATATTGAACCCATATTACAGGTTTTAAAAACCTGTGAGGTCTTGAAAATCAAATTGATAAATCAAGTAAGTTGATTTTTGTCATGTACTATACTAAATGAAAAATATTATTCACCATTATTTTCCATAAACTTACGCTCCAATTCGGCTTGGAATTCTTCCATAACAGGACGTACGGTACTCTCCGGCAGGTCGGCAATTTTAATATACATAAGGCCATCTACAGCATTATTAAATAAGGGATCCACATTAAAGGCCACCAATTTGGCATTTTGCTTAATATATTTTTTAAGCAGTACGGGAAGGCGTAATGCTCCCGGTTCGACTTCATCAATAATTTTATCGAACTTGTTTAAATCGGCTTCAATTTCATCAAAAACAAAATCCTTATCGGCATCTTTCAGCTTTACCTTAAATTCTTTTTTAGGATGTACATACTGCGCTATATAAGGGTCGTAATAATGCGATTTCATAAACTCGATCATGAGCGATTTCGAGAAATTGGAAAACTGATTGCTAATGCTAACACCGCCTATTAAATATTTATGTTCTGGAAAACGCAATGTGGTATGTACAATGCCTTTCCAAAGTAAAAACAGCGGCATGGGTTTTTGTTGGTACTCCTTAATAATAAAGGCACGGCCCATTTCAATAGATTGGCTCATCATTTTGTAAAGTTCGGGTTCGAACCTAAACAAATCCTGTAAATAAAATCCATCTATACCGTATTGTTTGTAAATTTTAGAGCCCAATCCCATGCGGTAAGCACCGGCTATTAACTGCTGCTCATTGTCCCAAAGGAACATATGGTAATAATAATTATCAAATTTATCCAAGTCGATGGCTTCGTTGGTGCCTTCGCCCACTTCCCTAAAGGTTATTTCGCGCAAACGCCCTATTTCTTGCAAAATATTGGGAATATTGGAAGGTTCGGCCAAAAACACTTCGTAATTTTTGCTTATTAAAAGGCGTGAATCGTTTTTTATCAAGGCTTCAACCTCATCGTTCATTAAAGAAGCGTCTATGGGTGTAACAATATTTTTTGGTGTTTTTGGTGTTTTTAAGGAAGACTGGATGTTATCCAGAATTTTTGGTTTTTCGCCCGCAAAAGCATTTGATAGAATATATGTTTTTCGCCGTAGAAAATCCGAAAAATCTTCGGTCGATTCAAATTCCTTCTGATTGGTAACGGGAATTGGCTTGCCTATCCTTACCTTAATAACCCGTCGTTTTTGGGTAAGCAGTTCCGATGGTAATTTGGCGGTTCTTAAAGTATCACTTATTTTAGAGAGCTTATAAAAAAGCTTACTGTTTTTAGCATGGAAATATATGGGTACTACAGGAACTTCGGCTTTTTTTATAAGTTTTATGGCGGCCTCTTCCCAAGGTCTGTCAACCACCAGTTTGCCATCGCGGTAGGTAGAGACCTCTCCGGCAGGAAAAACCCCAAGCGGATGGCCTTCACGCAAATGCGAAAGTGCATTTTTAAAACCAAGAATACTCGATTTTACATCTTTCCTATCCTCAAAAGGATTTACCGGCATAATATATGGTTTTAACGGCTCAATTCTATGTAACAGAAAGTTGGCTATAATTTTAAAATCCTGCCGTTGTTCCATCATGAGTTTTAAAAGCAGAATACCGTCAATACCTCCAAGCGGATGGTTGGAAATGGTTATATAGGCACCATCTTTAGGCAAACGTTTTAGGTCTTCTTCCGGAATTTCGAACTTGATTTTAAAATCGTCCAAAAGCGCATTTAAAAAAGGCAGGTCGCTAAGGTGTTTATTGCGTTTGTATATCTTGTTAAGTGTAGATATTTTAAGTACTTTCATAAGCAGCCATCCAATAAAAGTACCCACAAAGCCGTATTTATCGATATTAATAGCTTGGGCGACTTCTTTGGCGGTTACTAATCCCGTATCTTGTTGCTTGGTCATGGCTGTAAAAGTACAAAATAAGTTGATTTGCCCATTATGCGTATTTAATTATTTAAACAGGCTTACTTACTATTTGAACGGTTTTGGGTGTTAATTGTTTTAAAAGGATAGTTTTACCCTGTTCGATTTGATTTATCGAATTTTGATTATAGTGTCTAATTGTATAAAGGGAAACGTTTTTGTGATGAGAAACCTTGAATTTTGCTTTTAAATCGTGTAATAAAGGCGCAAGGTTGTCGTAAATATTATCAATGCATACGGAAAAGCTGATGGCAGAGTTTTGAATAAGGTCAACCTTCATTTTGTAACAGTGCAATAATTGGAATATATCGCTTATATTATCTTCAACAATATATGAAAAATCTAAGGAAGACAGCGAAATAAGTACTTGGTTTTTCTTTACAATAAAACATGGAATACCGGGATCTAATATGGTATTTTTACTTATTAGGGTACCTTGTTCTTCTGGATGTAAAAACGATTTTACGTATAATGGAATTTCCTTACGTTGTAAAGGCTGAAGTGTTTTTGGGTGAATAACCGAAGCACCGTAAAAAGCCAGTTCGATAGCTTCGTTGTAACTGATTTTATTGAGCAATTGGGCATTTTCGAAATATCGGGGATCGGCATTTAAAACGCCGGCAACGTCTTTCCAAATAGTTACACTTTTGGCATTTAGGCAATAAGCGTAAATGGCGGCGGTATAATCGCTGCCTTCCCTACCCAAGGTTGTGGTAAAATTGTTGGGGTCGCTACCTATAAAACCTTGTGTAATATTTAAAACAGTAGTGTTTACCTGTTGTGAGATTTGCTGTTGGGAAACTTGCCAATTAATTTGCGCCCTGCGATAAAAATTATCGGTTTTTATATGGTTTCGGGCATCCAACCAAGTGTTTTTTATGTTCACCGAATTTAAATATTCACTTATTATGGTTGTTGAAACCAGTTCGCCAAAACCTACAACTTGATCGTAAACAAAATTATAATCGGGCGATTTGCTGTGTTTTAAAATAGATTTGAGTTCATTGAACAATATTGTTACTTTTTGATATACAGGATGCTTATCGTTATCGAATAAATCTATAATAATACTGTTATGGTATTTTATAACGTCTTGTAATGCGCTGTTCAGTTCGGCTTTGTTTTTAAAATAATTATTTGTTACAAGTTCTAAGGCATTAGTAGTTTTACCCATGGCCGAAGTCACTATTAGAGTCTTGTCAAACCCTGTTAGTTGTAAAATATCTGCTAAGTTTTTAATGCCTTGGGCATCTTTAACCGAGGCACCACCAAATTTAAAAATACGCATTATAGATTTGATATGTAGTTTTTTATACCGTTTTCATCTAAATGGACCACGCGCCAATCGTTTAAAATGTTGGCTCCTTTTTTTTCGTAAAACGAAATGGCAGGTGTATTCCAATCTAAAACCTCCCAATTAATCCGTTTAACCTTTAACGCATGGCCGTATTTTACTACTTCGTCTAAAAGAGCAGAGCCAATACCATGGCCACGCATGGTATCGTTCACTATTAAATCTTCTAAATGAATGGCTTTGCCCTTCCATGTCGAATACCGGAAATAGCATAGTGCAATACCTTCAACTTTGCCTTCGGCTTCGGCAACAAAACAGAAAAAAGCAGGAGTATCGCCAAAACCATCTTTTTCCAAATCTTCTAAAGTTACTTCAACAGCATCGGGTTCTTTTTCAAAAACAGCAAGTTGATTGATTAATACCAGAACTTGCGGCATATCGGTTTTTTTTGCTTTTCGTATGTTAAATGTCATGTTATGAAATTGAGTTCTATATTTTTTGTTTCAAATATAACTCAATATAGGCAATTATTAATCTTTGCACGAAAACGTTGTAGTTTATTGAAAATGATGTTATTTTGTATAAAAATAAAGAATAACATGGGGCATAAAAAGCAAACTTTAGGCGAATTTATTATTGAGCATCAATCATCTTTTAAGTATTCATCGGGCGAATTGTCGAGTTTGCTCAACTCCATCCGGTTAGCGGCAAAAGTGGTCAACCACGAAGTGAATAAGGCCGGATTGGTAGATATTATAGGTGCTGTTGGCGATATTAACGTTCAAGGAGAAGACCAACAGAAATTAGATATTTACGCCAACGAAAAATTTATACAGACCCTTACCAAACGTAATATTGTTTGCGGTATTGCCAGCGAAGAAGAAGACGATTTTATTACGATAAACAGTCAGGACGAAAACCACCAAAATAAATATGTGGTGCTTATAGACCCGTTGGACGGTTCGTCTAATATTGATGTAAATGTTTCGGTGGGTACTATTTTTTCAATTTACCGCCGTGTAACACCAATAGGGACACCCGTACAATTAGAAGACTTTTTGCAAAAGGGACATAAACAGGTAGCTGCCGGATATGTTATTTATGGTACATCGACTATGTTGGTTTACACTACTGGCGATGGCGTAAACGGCTTTACTTTAAACCCTGCCATTGGCTCATTTTATTTGTCGCACCCCGATATGGAATTTCCCGAAAATGGTACCATTTATTCGGTTAACGAGGGAAATTATATTCATTTTCCGCAGGGTATAAAAAATTATATTAAATATTGCCAAGAAGAAGAGGGCGACCGCCCCTATACGTCGCGTTACATAGGCTCTTTGGTATCCGATTTTCATAGGAATATGATAAAGGGCGGCATTTATATGTATCCAAAAAGTTCTAAAAACCCAAATGGAAAATTGCGTTTGCTTTACGAATGTAATCCCATAGCCTTATTGGCAGAACAAGCTAAAGGCAAAGCCAGCGATGGCTTTAACAGGATTCTCGATATCTTACCTACCGAACTCCACCAGCGTGTGCCCTTTGTATGTGGTAGCAAAAATATGGTTGAAACATGCGAGGCATTTATGCAGAATGCCGCTAAGTAGTATATTTATACTTCATCTTCAACATTTTCCTTAATCCAGCTCATACATGCGTTGAATGTTTTAAAGATATGTTCCTTAGGGATTAAATCCGGGATAATATCAA
This sequence comes from Aestuariibaculum sp., assembly GCA_047975295.1. GTDB lineage: Bacteria > Bacteroidota > Bacteroidia > Flavobacteriales > Flavobacteriaceae > JBKEDH01. The sequence continues at coordinate 3,838 of JBKEDH010000061.1, read as the reverse complement.
TACGTTCCATCATGTATCTGGGCTGTTTCATTACGCCTACAAACAGTACGGTAACTTTATTTTTATTGAGTTCCTGCAATACATCTTCCATGGCATACAGTCCCGATTGATCCATATAAGGCACACGCCCCAAGCGGATAACCACGGTCGATGCCGTATCGGGTATTTGGATGGCCAGACTTTGAAATTCACTGGTCGTGCCAAAAAACAAAGGTCCTTTTAAGTGTTTAATAAAAACTTCTTCCTTTAGATTTTCGGGGAAATTTATTTCGTCCTTCCACACCTCTTCCTTCAGGGTTTTTACATCGGAGCGTTCGGCAGTTAAATCACCTATTTTTTTCATAAACATTAATGAGGCGATTACCAAACCTATTCCCACGGCATAAACCAAATTCCAAAAGGTAGACAGCAACAATACCACAATCATAACTAAAACTTCCGAACTTAATTTAAAAGGCCCTATTTTAATGTCTTTTGGTAAACTGGGTATGGCTCTAAGGCCTTTGTAGTCCATAACACCAATACCAACGGTTATTAAGATACCCGCCAATACTGCTGCCGGAATTTGTGAGGCAACGGGGCCAAGCCCCAATAAAATAACCAAAAGCATAACACCGGCTACCATTCCCGAAAGTTTTGTTTTTCCTCCCGAATTGATATTAACCACAGTCCTTATAGTGGCACCGGCACCGGGAAGTCCTCCAAAAATAGCAGCAATACCATTACCTACACCCTGTCCAATTAGTTCTTTATTGGGTTTGTGTTTGGTTTTGGTCATATTATCGGCAACAACACTAGTTAAAAGCGAGTCGATGGCACCCAAAAGAGCCAATGTAAGTGCCGTAAAAATATAAGGAGCAATGGTACTGGCATCAAAATCGGTAAATATGCCAAGATTGGGCATAGGAATACCGGTTGGTATTTCTTCAATAGGGCGATAATTCAAATCTAAGGCAATGGCAACTCCCGAAACTACGATTAATGCCACTAAAGTACTTGGTATTTTTTTTGTAATGTATTTAAAACCGTAAATGATGAATATGGTCGATAAGGCCAAAACCAACTCCAACCAATTGATGTTATTAAGCGCTCTTGGCAATACTTTTAGCGTACCTATTACGCCAGAAGCTTCATTTTTTGCAAGGGATTTGGATTCCTTTAAAATATCGTTTTCGGTGATGTGTTCTGCCCGGCTTATGGTTTCTTTAAAATTTTCCAGAACCAAAATGCCTTCACCGGCTTCTTCCTTTAGTATATTTTCTAAAATCAACTCTTCGGCCTGTGGCTTAAATTGATTAACAAATTCGAGATCCTCTTTTGGATAATAACCAATGGATGGTAAAATTTGGGTAATAAGGATAATAACTCCAATGGCAGTCATAAATCCCGATACCACAGGATACGGAATGTACTTTATGTATTTCCCCAAGCCCAATACACCAAGGGCTACTTGCATGAGTCCGGCGAGCAAAAATACGGTTAATATGGCCGGCAACGCTTTGCTAACATCACCATCGTTTATTGCAATAATACCCGATATAACCACCATACTTACGGCTGTCATTGGAGCAGTAGGTCCCGAAATTTGGGTATTGGTACCACCAAAAAGGGCTGCAAAAAAACTTAAAAATATAGCGCCATAAAGTCCTGCACTGGGCCCTAATCCGGACGATACACCAAAGGCTAACGCCAAAGGCAATGCTACAATTCCTGCGGTAATACCGCCAAAAGTATCACCTTTTATATTCGAAAATAAATGCTTCATGTAAGGATGTTGATTTAGAAACGTTAAATTTAATGTATATTACGACAAAATGAAAACGATTTGTAAAAAGTAAAGGTTAAATTCTGTTAAAAATTGATAAAAGACATCTTTCTCATTATCGACCTATAAAGAACAGAAAACATTGTATTATTGGAATAAAGCAGTAAGATAGCAATAACAAAATACTATACCATTTCTACCTTAAAATTACTCGTCAAAATTTACTCTTTCTCGTTTATGCTTCAAAATAAAACTTAACCGTAGCTTAGGTTATTATTGCGTTTTCTTTTTAGTCTAAACAAAAAATAGCTGTATTTTTTTTTGAGTAATTTTAAGGTGGAAATGGTATTAAGGCTACCAAACTTTATTTTTCTTTATCTTGATTTTATTCAAAAAATGTTACTTCACCGGTATTGATATCGTACATGGCGCCGACAATGTCTATTTCGTTGTTGTCTTCCATTTTCTTTAATACCGGGCTTTGTTGGCGTATATTGTCAATGGCTAAATCGACATTTTTTTTGGCAACGGTATCGACAAAATCCAAGTTTTTGGAATTTCTCAAATTACTGTCTTTGGGTTCTAAAACGGCATCAACGGCCGGTTTTATTTTCGATAACATAGCGGTTAAGTTGCCCAATTTTGCATTGTCGCAAGCGCCTTTTACAGCACCGCAACTGGTATGCCCCAAAACAACGATAAGTTTGGTTCCCGCTAATTTACAGGCAAATTCCATACTGCCCAAAATATCTTCGTTTACAAAATTGCCTGCAATACGAACACTAAAAATATCGCCCAGTCCTTGGTCGAAAACTAATTCCGACGATACTCGGGAATCAATACAGCTTAAAATGGTGGCAAAAGGAAATTGGCCATCGCTGGTATCGTTAACCTGCTCTAACAAATTACGATTGGCCTTTAGGTTGTTTTGAAACCGCAAATTGCCCTCTTTTAAATATTGTAATGACCTTTGAGGTGTCATGGTTGCTTGTGTTTCTCTGGTGTGTGCTTTCATCGTTTTTTTATTTTTAGCTTAATTGCGAGGTTAGTAAAACCGATACGTTAAGCTTGTTTATAAATGTTTTTATATTTGGTTTGGTTTTGTTGTTCGATTGCTCGTCGGTTCTATCCAAAAGCAATAGGTTAATATGGTTTTTGGAAATGTAGTTTTTAAGGTTTCCAATGGTATTATCGTTGGCTTCGAAAACATATTCTACTGTGTTTTGTTTTGGTATTCCATTAGAAGGGACATCGCCAACCACAAACGATTTTAAGGTCGTTTCGCTAAAGGGTTTTAATGCAGAAACAAGCTTGGAGTTAAAGGTGTTTTCAGATCCGTTCAATATACCCAGAACCAAATTTTTGGTTGGCGTTAAGGCATTATTGCTATCGTCAACAATTAAAATGGGTCCATTAAACTGTTTTAAAACCAATGATGTGGTGTTGTTTCGACTTATATTTAAAACATTGGACTTGCGTTTGCCCAAAACCACAATATCGGGATTGGTTTGTTTAATCCTGTTTTTAATTTCGTGCTTTACATGACCAAAAGCATAAGCATAATTTATCTTTATACCATTATTTTTTGTGGCCGACTTTATCAAGGTTTTAATGATTTTGTCGGTTTTGGTATAATTTTGGTTAATGGTACGCATGGCCGATAGTTGGTTGTCTCCATCGACCACATCGGATGCATTTTTTACACAAAAAAAGTCAATTTCGGCACCGAGCATTTTTGCCAAGCCAACACCGCCATTTAAGGTGGCGTTCGCTTCATCTTTTAAATCGGAAAGAACTAATATACATTTCATAACACTTAACTTAAACTTAAATTAGATTTTGGTCTTTCATTAAAAAACCTGATAAAACTTTCCGGATTTTCTACAATACCACGTTTGGAAACCAAGTTAATATCAATATTGCGTTCCTTGGCCTTATATAGAAAGTCTTCTAGAATTTCAATAATATCATTGTCCAAATAACGTGTATTAATTAGGTTAAGTTCCAAATACGTATCTCTTGGCAGGCTTTCCAACTCTTTAAGTATAGCGCCTTTATTAAAAAAGGTAACCT
>JBKEDH010000058.1:0-7069 GCA_047975295.1 Aestuariibaculum sp. | reverse complement strand
AGTGCTTGTAATTCGTAAAAATCGGCTATTTGTTGGGCATAGTCTAACGAACTTTTGCCCACATACTTTAAAAACATTCGTTCTGTCTTGTGTGCCGTTATTTTCATTATTAGCGGTGTGGGTAAATTGGCGTGTTGGTTAGTTGCAAAGGTTCTTCTACACGTATGACTGCTAACAAGTTCATACTTTGGGTAAGTGCCTTTTATGGTACGCTTTACTCCCTTTTTTATGTAGTTCCCATTTTTGTCTTGGGATATTACTTTGCCTTTGTCATCAATCATACAAATTTTTGAGCCTTGTACCATTTCGTTTATTCCTGCAATTCGGCATATTTCTTTTATGCAGTCGTTAAATTTTTGGATTGATATTTTGTAGGGCAACCCCATTTTTAATATTTCATTTGTACCCTCTAAAATTGGTATGGTAACATTTGCGCCTGTTTTTTGTTGCTTTAGTTCAATAACCTTTAAGCCGTTATTTCTTGTAACAAAGTTTTTTACTGTTAGTTTTAGTAAGTCTCCACCTCTTTGCCCAATATTGCATCCCAACAAAAACCATTTACGGGCATTTTGTAACGAGGTTGAAATTAGTTTTGTGTTTTTTATTTTATCTAGTTCGGTAGGGGTTAGATAAACTGGTAAATCGCTTTCGCCTTTTGCTGTACCTACCTTTTTTATTTGTGGGTGTAGTTCAATGCCAAAGGTTTCAGCATCGTAGCAAACTGTTTTTAAATCGGCTACTTTTTTCAAGGCGTAACTTTTGGAGTATCGTTTTTCTTTTAGCAACCATTTTAAAAAGTCGTTTGCAAAAGGTATGTTTATCTCTTTTACTTTATATCGTTTTTGTGTTTTGGTTTCGTATTGCTCGAAGATGTTTATTAGCGACGTGTAGGCGTTTATCCTGCTTTTTGATAAGCCTAAACCGCCTTTGCTGTTTTTTCGTGTTTCCGAAGTGTCTATAATGTTTCGTATGGCATCGGCAACGTACTCACTTAAATTGTGTTCGGTTACTCTTTGAAAATGTAAATCGATATTAAACTGTAACCAGTCGCCCGTAACCTCATCTCCAATACTAAAAGCATCGTTTGTTTTGTCGTGTATAAAGTCTTTGAGTTTGCGTAAGTCGGTAGTTAGGTTTTTTAGGTTGGCATTGCCTTGTTTAGGCATTGATGTTTTGTTACTCCAGTCGTTTGGGTTTATGGTTAAGCCAATTTTACGCTCAAATACCTTTCCTCTGCCTAATGATAAGTATAGATAAATGTCAGAAGCATTTTTTTTACTCCGCAATCGGTAATTAATAGTTGCCATTTTTAAAACATTTGATACACAAATTTAAGCAATAAAATTATCCTGCCAAACATTTGCCAAACATTTGCCAAACCGTTTTAAATTTTATGCAATTTCATTCAATTTTAGGTTAAGTCAATGAAATTAGTATTTTAGTTGATTTTTGTTAAGTTTTTAAGTGTTTTAAAGATGTTAAATAAGTGTTAAAATTGTAGGGTTTATAGTCCCGCCTTCAGTACAAAAGCCTTTATCAAAAAAACGATAAAGGCTTTTTTTTGCTCTAAAACAAAAGAGTTATACGTTTTTTCATGGTACACGACAAAAAAATTATATTCAATACATTGATAAGTAAACTATAAAATTATCAGGCTTTGAAGGTTTTTAAAATATTCAAGGCCTGATAATTAGCTTAATAAGCTAATAAATAAAATTTTGTTATGTATTAAATATTTTTTATGAAAGAAATCATTAAGATACTAAAAAAATAATAGTTTTAAAGTCTAACTTAGATCTATATAATATCCACAATTAATATTACTCTACTATCTTTTTTGAGGAACAGCCCTGTTCATTTCGGTTATATCGGTGCCAGTAGTTTCTACTCCCAAAAGGTGTTTGCTAAAATAATCGGCTTTAAGCCAAAAGAAATATTCGGTCATGTTTCCAAAAGCATGACGTTGGCCGGGCATAAGCATAAAGTCAAAGCGTTTGTTGGCTTTGATTAGTGCATTGGCCATTCTGATGGTAGAACCGGGATGGACATTATTGTCAATATCTCCGGTTACCAACATAAGTTTTCCTTTTAAATTGCTGGCTAAGCTTTGGTTTTTATCGATATCGTAATTGTACGAAATTTTATTGTCGGCATCCTTAACTTCTTTAATACCGTGATGTGTTTCACTCCACCAACTGTTATATATGGTATTATCGTGGTTTCCTGCCGACGATACAGCGACTTTAAAGAAATCGGGGTAAACCAACATGGCCGCAGTAGACATAAAGCCTCCTCCAGAATGTCCGAAAATACCAACTTTTTCAATGTCTATAAAATTGTATTTTTCAGACAACTGTTCGGCTACATATTTTTTGTCGGCAAGACCATAATCTCTTAAATTACCGTAACCGTAGGTGTGGTACCATTTTGAACGTGAAGGATGTCCGCCACGATTACCTAAGGTAACCACAACAAATCCAACTTGGGCCATACGGTCTGTTCGATCCATTCTTGGCGAAAACGATTTGCTTACCGCTTCGGTTTGTGGTCCGGGATATACATACTCGATTAGAGGATATTTTTTGTTCTCGTCAAAATCGAACGGCTTATACATAACGCCATACAAGTCGGTAATACCATCGTCTGCCTTTACTTTAAAAGGCTCGGGAAATTTATAACCGGCTGCCATAAGTTGCGATAAATCGGCTTCTTCCAACTCCAAAATTACTTTTCCATTGCTGTTTCTAAGTTCTGATTTTGGCGTTGTGTTTACTCTGGAGAAATTGTTTACAAAGTATTGGTTGGTGTCGGATAGGCTTATGTTGTTGTTAAAATTGCCGCTGTTTAAACATTTTAACCCACTACCGTTCAAGTTAATTTTGTATAAATGTGCGTAATATGGGTCGATATCTTTATTTATACCATTAGCAACAAAATATACAGTACGTTCTTTTTCGTTTATTCCCTTAAAACTATCTATATGGTATTCGCCTTCGGTAACTTGGTTTTTTAAGTTGCCATTGGCATCGTAAAGGTAAAAGTGTGCCCAGCCATCGCGTTCGGACCAAAATAGTATTTCGGACTCATTATTAAACAAAACAATGTCGTGCCCATAAGCTTCTACAAAAGTGTTAAAATGTTCGTTTATTAGCGTTTTTACCTCTCCTGTATTAATGTTAGCAACATGAACATCTAAACGTTTACGGTCGCGGCTAATGGTTTTAAAGTATATATTGTTTTTTTTAGACAGCAACAAGTTTGGTTTGTGTTTGCTTGCGTCGGATTTTTCATATCGATGTCTATATACCGAAATTGTTTGTTGCACTGTACTGTCCAGTTTTACTTTTTTTATGTCTTTTGAAGGGATATCGAAAACTAATAGCTCGGTTTTGCCAAAATCCTGTTCGCCGGCCATGTGGTATTTGTAGGTTTCCAAAGTAGGACGCTCTTTGGTTATGGTGTTAATAACCCATAGATCGTTTAAGTGTCTTGAATCTGTTCTTTGAAAAACAAATTTTTTCGAGTTGTGAGACCAACTGCCGTAAACCGATTGTCTTTTGTCTTCTTTTAAGGCTTTTTTAAGAGCTTCGTTATCTCGGGCGCCATAACCACCGTAACCGTAATAGCGTTCACCGTCTTTAGTCCATTGGTGTTCTACAATAGTAGTGTCTTTGGGATCTTTTACCGCCTTTAAAAAGTTTTCTTTATCCATCCAATACAGATTGTAATTTCTAGAAAACAGAACAATTGTGCTATCGGGCGATACGTTGGCCCATTTTTCCCATTCCTTTTTTTCTTCTTTGTCGTTGTTTATTATGGTAAGACCGTCTCTTCCCAAAGTATATTCGAAGTAATATACCTTTTTCTCCATTTTAGGTGCTTTTTTCTTTTTGGTTTTGGTAGAGTCGTTTTCTTTTTTACCCTTTGTTTTATTGTCTTTTACTTCAACTTCTTCGTTCGAAGTTACCCGAAATCTAATAGCGGTTTCATTTTTAACAAATTCGAAATTGAATTTGGGCAAATGTTTTGCGTCATAAGGGTCTTTGGTTATTTCGGTTAGCCATTTGGCCATTTTGGCATTGTCAAATATTTTTGTTTTGGTTCGTTTGTCGGCATCAACGATGTAGTAATTGGAGCCTTCGCTGGTTTTGTATTGGTACCAAAATCGGTTGCCCTTTTCTAACCAATTTGGGGAAACACTTGTAGAATGTACCATTTTGGCTAGATTGCCTTGCGAAAACCTGGCCGCTAACCGATAATTTGGAGTTGGAGTGTTGTTTTCTTCTGTGTTGTCTTGTGCAAATAAAAGATTGCCAAAGCATATTAAAATGGCAAATAAGGTAACTTTTCCCATAATTTACTAATAAAAGGTGATTGAAATTGCGAAAATAGCAATTAAGTGGTGTCAATATCGTAACAAAATGTTAAAACACTAAATTAAAGTGGTGATGTTTAAAATAGACCGTGTATTTCGGCATCTATTTTATTGATAACATAGCCCAGATCTTCGGGATTATCGACAAAATCCAAATCATCAACATCAATTATTAACAGTTTTCCTTTGTTGTAACCATGTATCCAAGCTTCGTAACGTTCGTTAAGTCGGCTTAAATAATCAATGCTAATAGAATTTTCGTAATCGCGTCCACGTTTTTGTATTTGGGCCACTATATTAGGGATTGAACTTCGTAGGTAAATTAAAATATCCGGTCCTTTAACCAGAGACTCCATAAGTTCGAACAGTGACTTGTAATTTTCAAAATCACGATTGGTCATTAAGCCCATAGCATGTAGGTTGGGTGCAAAAATATGGGCATCTTCATAAATGGTTCTGTCCTGTATAATATCTTTTCCACTTTCCCTTATTTGTAATACTTGGCGAAATCTGCTATTTAAAAAATAAACCTGTAAATTAAAACTCCAACGTTCCATTTGGTTGTAAAAATCGTCTAAATACGGATTATCTACAACATCTTCCAATTGTGCTTCCCATTTATAATGTTTTGCAAGTAGTTTGGTGAGTGTGGTTTTTCCAGCACCTATGTTTCCGGCAATAGCAATATGCATGGTTTAGTTTGTTTTAATATTAAGTTTGTAAATTGTTTTGCTGCCGTAAATATACAAGCTTTCGTTGGTTGTGAAAAACGAGTTTATCGATAAGTTTGGTAGTTTTATCGGTATAATATTTCCGGTTTTACCATTTAAATAAAATAGGGCATTTTCTCGTTTTAAAATAGCATTTTCGTTATTTATGGCCAGTTGGGTAAAGTTGTCGTTTTTAAAAGATTTAATTAAACGCCCGAAATAATTGTACATATACAAATGCTCTTTTGTAAGGAGCCAACAATAGTTGTAATTGCTTTCTATGTCTAAAACTTCGCTTTTAATAGGTAGCGTAGTGTTTTTGGATTTTAAGGTTTTATAGTCGAAAAGTTCTAACTGTTGGGTGTTTTGGTTAAAAATCCAAATGGTATTGTCGTAGCCGGTAGAAATATGTGTAATGTTTTTATAGTGTTCCAGATTGTTAAAGTCTATTTTGAATATTTCGGCAAGCCTATTGTCCAAAATAACGACAGTATTGAAGTCTTGATAAAAAATATTTATTTTTAAAGGATTGAAAGCATTGGCAGATGTTATTTTTCCTAGTTGAAAATTACTGTAGTTTAATATGTTTTTTTGGTATTCGTCCTTCTTGAGCAACACATCATTTTGGGTATAGAATATACCCCCAAAACTGTTTATTTTTATTAAATCGTTGGCTTCAAAAGGTGTTTTTTCTATCAAATCGGTTTCCATTAGGGTTTGCGAAACCGCCGATATCGAAATAAAAGTAACAATAAATCTTAAATAAATCATAAGGGCAAAATACAAAAATCATTTTAGTTTTATATTTGTTTGTAGCACATTGGCAACAGAATATAAAATTATTTAAAAAGACATTATAAACTGTTCTAAAATTTATTGTCAACTAAACCATTTAATATAACGGCAGTCTTAATAGTAGTATTGTTTTTTAATTTGAAAATAAATAATGAATATTTGTTTTTAAGTGCAGTTCCTTCCAAGGAACCTCTTATAGTTAATAATTTGAGATTTTTTATTACGCTCTATTTCTTTTCGGAAAGGCAAGAAATGTCTATTTTAGATAGCAAACGGATATTTAAAAATAACTAAATACATGAAAATAAGAACAAGGATAGGAATAGCATTAATGATGCTTTTTACCGGTTTTACATTTGCGCAAAGCGAGATTCAAGGCGTTGCCCATTACGAATTTAAGCGTGTGGTAGATATGACAGGGTTTGGAAACAATAACGATATTCCCGAAGAATTTAAAAAGCGTATAGAAGAGCGCATGCGCAATGCCAATCAAAAAAAGTTTTCACTTATTTTTAACCAAACGGAATCGTACTATAACGAGGAAAAAAACGAAGACGATAGTGGTAGGAGACGGGGTTGGTGGATGGTTGTGGGCAATAATATCGAGGAAGGTCCCCATTACAGAAGCGTAAAAGACCAATTGTTATTGCAGGAACAAGTGCTTTACGGAAAAAAGTTTTTAATTACCGATAGTTTACCTAGAATAGATTGGGAAATGACGGGCGAGACCAAACAGATAGGCAACTATGTGTGTTTTAAGGCTACGGCAAAAAAGACAGTAAGAAATATGGGACGAAGAGGATTTATGCGTCCACCAAATCGAGAAGAGAATGGTAAAATGGAAGGACATAAAGAACCGGCAACAAAAGAAATTGATGTAGAGGCATGGTACACCTTACAAATTCCTGTTAACCAAGGGCCAAGTGATTATTGGGGTTTACCAGGATTGATTTTAGAGGTAAATGCAGGTGAAACCAGTATTTATTGTACAAAAATAGTGCTTAATCCAAGTGAAAAGCAAGATATTGAACGCCCTAAAAAAGGTAAGGAAATTTCAAAAAAAGATTACGAAGCTTTAGTTAGAAAAAAAGTAGAAGAAGAACAGCAAAAGGAAAAACAATTCCGAATAGAAATTGGACATTAAACATTTGTAAAAGCGTTTAGTAAGAATATTGATAAATCAATCGGT
>JBKEDH010000124.1:0-6205 GCA_047975295.1 Aestuariibaculum sp. | reverse complement strand
ACCACAAGTTGTAAATCGCCTTTGGATTTTGAGCCATTGGTATAGTGCATATAAGTGGCGCTTATAACGCCTACCACTTCACCTTTATTGTTAACTACCGGACCTCCGCTGGCTCCTTGTCCAAAATTGGCAGTGATGGCTATTTTGGGCTCGCCCGAATGTTCGCTTATGTATTTTTGGGCCACAATGCCTTTGGTTATAAAAAAAGTATTGTTGAACGGGTGTCCCATAGCGAACACATCTTCTCCTACTATTTCCTGTTGGGCAAACGGTAAGGCTTTTAATGTTTTGCCTTTGGTATCCAATTGCAATATGGCGATATCGTTAGATTGACTTGCCGAAAGGATTTTTGATACCGGATATACATTACCTTCATTATCGGCTGCAAAAATAGCCGACACATCGACACCTTCCTTAACCTCGATAACATGGTAATTGGTAACAATTACGCCCTTTTCGTGTATTACAAAACCCGAAGCATGTGTTAAATGTACATTTGGGCATTTTCCGCATAAATACGATGAGCCTATGTACATAGTGCTTTCCTGTAAATGGTTATACATTTGATTACCTGTTTTTATACTTTGAGGAGCGGTTTGTACGGTAATTTCGGAGCTTTCTTCGATACGATCCAGTTTTTGGGTCTGTAAGGTTCCAAAGGGTGTGTAGTTGTTGGCACTTAAAAGTTTTTCGGCTTTGCTTGTAACACCGTTTACATAAACCGAACTATGTTTTGGTGCTTCGTTTTTAACCATTACGGTTTCGGTGCTTACAGGTATTTCTGTAACAGGTTGTTGGTTTTGGTTGGAGTTACAGCCCAAGAAACCGATAATTAAAACCAGTAGTGTTATATATTTAAAATTCATGGTATTTTTTTTGAGATAAAATAGTTTATTTTAATAAGCTGAGTAATTGTTTTTTAAGTTCGGGGTCGGAAGGGCGCTTGGCATTGGCATCAACAATTTTTCCTTCGGTATCGAACAATAAAAATCTTGGAATGGCATTGATTTTATAATCTTTTGCAATGCTTGTATTAAAAGCATCTTCTGAAATTAACTGTACGCCCGTAAGCTGTTGGTTATTAACGTATTTTTTCCATTTTTCGTAATCTTTGGGTTTATCTACCGAAATACTTATAAATTCAATATTTTTTCCGTGCAGTTCCTTTTCCAATTGTTTTAAATACGGTATTTGTTGCTTACAAGGGGCACACCATGTTGCCCAAACGTCGATATATATAACTTTACCTTTAAAATCGCTAAACTTATATTCTTTTCCGTGTTGGTTCTTATAAGTAAAAGGATAACCTTGGGTACCGGGATCCATGGTTTTTATGGTAAGTTCGAAATCATCCACCTTTTGTTTTGTATAATCGCTTAGGGCAATATCATTGCGTAAAGGTTCTATAAAATTCAAATAGTTTTCGTTATACTCCTTAAATACTTTTAAGTGTTGCCACGCTATATATCCTCTTAGTGTATCGTTTTTAACATCGTTTACCATCCATGTTAGCTTTTCTTTATTTGGTATGTTTTCAATTTTAAATGTTGCCTTAAAAAGTTGATGTATGCGTAATGTTTTTAATCCATCTGGTACATCGAGAATAGCTGTTGTGTTTAAATTGTCGCTTGCCATAAAATCATTATAAAATAACGCTAATTGTTCTTTTTTTGGGTGGATTGTGCGTGGTGTGAACAGAAATGATAATGCTGTGTTTTCAATTTGTACATCGATGTATTTCTTCATTAGTATATTGAAATGCTTATTTGGCGTATTAACTTGTTCTTTTTGTTTTTCCATTTCGGGGATAAACTTGGTGTAAAACGGAAAGAACTCAACATAGGTTGTATTTTTTCGACGTAAAAAATCGAAATTCTGTAGGGTATCGGTAAGTTTTACCCAATTGTACAGTATTTTGTTTTCTTGGTCGGGAATATTGTTCTGTACATAACCATCGGCATTATAAATGATGTTTAATTGTTGGTTGCCTTTTAGGTATAAAGGTATTTTGGCTACTTTGGTATCAAGCACGTAAAAACCTTCGTGTTCGGGTTTTATGTTAAAACCAAAAGTGTTGCTTTTGGTTATTTTTGAGGTTGCCATTTGTACCGATTCTCCGTGCTCTACTTTTAAAAGCGTTACCTCATCGACATAAGGCATATCAACAATTCCGGTTATACCGGTATAGCCATTGCTGTCTGGTATTTTGTTGTTACAAGATATTACGGCAATTGCCAAAAGTAATAATAATGCTGTTTTTTTGAGTTTCATATATTTATATTTTGTGGAAAGTCTATGTTTTGAACCGTGACAGTTTACAAAGTCTATAAGGTCTAATAACATAGTATTTGTTTATTAGTGTGTATGATAGGTGTTTTGTTATTTTTTGTGTACTAATATTTTTTAAATGCCTTGGTTTTTACACACTTTTAACGTTCTCTATAGCTTACACTTTTTATTTTTCCAAAACCTGTATAAGTTGTTTCTAAATTTATTTGTGAACTAAGTTCGGGTACCGAATAAAACTCAATAACACCTTCATTTTCTGTATAGCTGCACACCATTAAATGATTTTCTTTTGTAACATATTCGGCTTTATTGCTAAAGAAATCGTGAAATTTAATCAACGTTATTTCGTTGGTGCCTTTATCAAGAACCATATCGGTTGTTTCTAAGTTAAAATCGTATTTATATACTTTGTTTCCAACAGTATAGAACAAATATCCAAATTCGGGATTTATGGCGTATTGTGTAGCTTGGTCAAAATCGGTAGCCGTAATTTCACCATAAAATACCTGTTCGGAAGTAGAAGCGTTAACATAGGCCATGTAAAATTTGGAGGTTGCCGGATCTTTTAAAATAGAAAAAGTGGCTGCTCCCAAAAGTCCTGCATAATTGTTACTGATGATATATACCAAATTCATTTCGGTATTATTGTAGTCAAATTTGGTTGACGAAGCCGGAGCAAAGGTACTTACATTGCCCAAACGGGATCTAACAAAACGTTTGTTGTCGGTGTCGTAAAGTATTGCGTATCCGCTGCTTTCCCCTTTACCTATCATAGGAGCTACTTTAAAAGGAATACCTCCAATTTGATTAATAGTATTACTGTATTTGAGTGATTGTGTTTTGTAATAGAAATAGGCATTGCCATCTAAAATAGCAAAAGAGATTGTTCCAGATTGAGCCTCAAGATGTTCTACCTCTAAATCGTATGGTTGTGATGTTACAAACTCGGCACCAATACCATATTCGGGTATCCAATCGAATGTATTGGGTTCTACTTTTGTTGTACCATTACCTGATGTCGAAACGTATATGCCATAAAAATTGAAATCGTATGCATATGCATATACAAATTTGGGACTGCCGGTTAATGTTAAAGTAGATCCACCCAAAACATCGGTAACTGTTGAAAACGTATCATTTATTTTAGATACCATATCCAGTCTTGGAGCACCATTGGCCTCGCTTAGTACCAACCAACCTTCGTAAAGACTGTTTACTACTTCAAGATCGAAACTGTATTGGTGGTTTGAGCCAGCCGACAAACTTTCACCTACATATTGGTATTCTACACCTGTACTTAGATCTTTAACAAAAAAATAACCATAGTAATTTCCCGGTAATAAGGTTATGGGTTCGTTTAAATTTCTTTCGGAAGATAATACCGTTTTAATAGCACCTCCACCAATATCATTGATTATTTTCCATGTGTACTCGTAGTTCCCGGAACCATCAATATCTTGGGTAAAATCTAAATTAGGTGTTATTTCCAAGTGGTCGAACCTATTAATGGTATATTTGGAGTTTATGTTACTAAATATCACTTCGTTAATAGCGGTATAATCGTAATTGCCTTCGTCTTCCATACAAGAAACTCCTAATATTAGGATGCTTAATACAGATAGAAGTTTTAATTTTATATACTTTATTTTCATGTGTTTTATTTTTTGGTTATTATTAAGCATAGGGGCCTAATTTCATTTCGGTACCATCTTCTTCCAGTATTGGTGTGCCTGCTGCTTTTTGTTGGGCGAGATAGGTTTTTAAAATACGTACTTGGGCAAGAAAGGTACTGATGTTGGGAAGTTCGTTGTAATTTGGCACAGAAATACCATTTAATTCTGCAAATAAGTATAATTTTTTAGCAGAAAAATCGCCGAGATAATTTTTAAGAATAAACCAATATTTTGGTTCGGTCAAGATGTCTGAAAATGTTATTTCGAATTGCGTAAAACTAATCGCTCTATCGACGTCTGTTGATTCTTGTGTTGTGAAAATAGCTGTATCAAAATATTGGTTTGGTAACAATTCGAATTTTAATGCTGCAACTTGATCTTTTAACGCTGCGTCCCTTTTAATTTTTACTGGTATATAGGTGCGTACCGAATCGGCAGGAAACGTTACCGAGGTGGGTATTTCGTAGTGTGTGTCCTGTATAGCCGAACTGGATGTTAAAACTTTTAAATTAACAACGCGTTCTGTTTTAGTTGTATAGCCCAGAAGTTTTACAGGTACGTTTATAATACTATCTGTAAAGGAAGGCAATTCGTAAGCAAATGAGATGTTTAAACTGTCAATATATTGACTGGACTTAAGTCCTAGGCCATTGGTTCCTTCTTTTGCCCATTCAAAATATATATGGCTTGTATTTGTGTCGAATTGTTCCAGTTCGTCTTTGGAACAAGCACTAAAAAGCAAAGTTATGCTGCCGATTAAAGTTAGGATATATTTATATTTTTCCATGATTTTAGTTTTAATTAGTTGAGATACTCGGTTTCAGATTGGGGTAGCGGTACTACATATTGCAGAGAGCCCATGCTTATTAAATCTGAATTATAGCCATTCTCGATAGTTTCAAAATTTAAGCGTTTGTAATAAAAGAACAGTTGTCCTTCACCATAAAATTCGCGTTTGTATTCTTTTAAAATTTCAGATTGGATATCTGCTACTTCGGTTAATTCGGGAATACCACGTTTACTCCTAACCGTATTTAAGTACCCTAGAGCTACGGTAGGGTCGGTTTCGGTTTCGGCTGCGATATAATACATTTCGCTTATACGGATTAAAGGTTGTAAATATCGAAATCCAGTTGTTTTTTCGGTTACATCTTCAAATTTGTAAAAGGTTTTATATGTTTTTTCACCCGATTTTGGTTGAAACCATGAGGGAGCGTAGCGGTAATCGCTTGTATTGCCATCAAAAATTTGATGGAGAATACTTTCTTCCGTCACTAATATTTTAGAGTCCTCTAGAGCAGGCGTAAAATAATCCCTGTAGCGCTGGTACAAAGATGGGTTGGATAGACCAAAAATAACCTCGGAAGAGAACTGGCGATCGGGATGTCTAGGTTCATCAAAAACATTGGCACGAACAATCCAAGGAAACCATTCGGTTGTATTTTCGATAACATATTTTGCGGCAATCAGGGCTTCGTTGGTATTGCCTGCATACAAATTGGCGCGTGCCTGCAATGCTTTTACTGCATAATAATTAAAACGGTAATGTCTGGATTTTTCGAATTTTTCATTATCCAGTTCAATTAAAGCCAAACCAACATTTTGTGGTCCTTTTGTTATTACGGGATCGTTGGAAAGAAAATCTTCTGCCAATTGTAAATCGGCCAAAACCATGTCTATTACTTTTTTTGCGGAAGATAGTGGGAGGGTCTCTCCCGAGTTATCGGTGTAATATGGTATGGCATTATCTCCGGCATTGGTACTATAAACAGGGCCAAACAAACGTAGCAAATCGAAATGTAACATGGCGCGTAGGCCATAGAGTTCGCCTTTAAGTATATGTTCTACTTCGGTGGCTAATAATTTTGGATATTTATCAAGTCCTATTATAAGGTTGTTAATACTTAGGATAGTGGCATATTGTGCAGTCCAAATATTATTGAAGGATGTTTTTACCGCATCTTCATCGTAGGTATAACTGGCATGGTAAAACCAAGTGTGTATATTGGTAGGAGCTTTATAACGTTGCCCTAATACATCTACCGTTGCCATAGTTAAATCGCCACCATAAGTGGATGAATTTGTCATATTGCCATAAACACCGTTCAAGGCATTTAAAATCGTGGTTTTAGAACTAAATACTTGTTCTTCCAAATATTTGTCTTCGGGTTGGACATCCAAGTAATTGTCGCAAGAAGCAAACATTAAAGAGCCCAACAATACTATTATGTGTGTTTTTAATA
>JBKEDH010000181.1:0-2403 GCA_047975295.1 Aestuariibaculum sp. | reverse complement strand
AAAAGCAATACGGTTCGAGTAGGTTGTTTTGGGGGATTCAAAAAGTCTTGATTCTTGTGTCTTTGTTCTAATTTTTCACTCTTCACTTCTCACCATTCACTTTTCACTCTTCACTCTTCACTCTTCGCCATCATGTTCCATAGCACTAATATGATGCTCCAAAGCCTTGACCGAAATTTGTATTTCCATAATTAAAAGGCCTAACGAAATAATAAGAAAAACAAGGGCTGCACCAAATGTCCATATAGCAATTATATGTTGTTTAATGTAAATTAAAAACATGGTAAGTACACAAAGCAATAAGCTCGAAATACCAAAAATTTGCATAGAACGTGTTAGGTACAAACGTTTTTTTATATTTTCTATCTGTGCTTTTATGCGTTTGTCTTTTTGTTTTAAATATTTGTCGTGCAAATTTCTAACCACGGCAGCATAGGCTAAAAAACGGTTGGTATAGGCCAACATGATTAGAGAAATGGCCGAAAATAAAAGGGCAGGTGTAGTTAGTGTTAATTGCTCCATAGATGGTGGTTTTAGGCAAAATTAATCAACTTTTTTAAAAGCAAGGTTGTTAGAATACATTAAAAATCTTACATTTAAAAATGCGTGAAGATTTTCTACATTATATATGGAAGCATAAAAAGCTTGTCCATAACAATCTAAAAACAGCAAAAGGCGAAACGATTTCTGTAATTTCGGCAGGACAGCACAATACCAATTCCGGCCCCGATTTTTTTAACGCACAGCTTAAAATAGATAATCAGTTATGGGCAGGAAATGTAGAAATCCACGTTAAATCTTCCGATTGGTTTTTACATAACCACGAGCAGGATAAAGCCTATAACAACGTTATTTTACATGTGGTTTGGGAGCACGATATTGATGTGTTTAGGAAAGACAGTTCGGTTATTCCTGTTTTAGAAATAAAAGATATGATAAACCAAGAGCTGTTAAGCAACTATAATAAGCTTTATGCAACAAAGGGAACATGGATAAATTGTGAAAACGATTTTGCTACTATCGATAATTTTACACTTAACAACTGGTTAGAACGTTTGTTTTTTGAACGTTTGGAGCGTAAATCGAATACAATTGAAGCATTGTTACAAAAAACAAAAAACGATTGGGAAGCAGTTTGTTTTGCTATGTTGGCAAAAAATTTCGGACTTAAAGTAAACGGCGATGCCTTTTTTAGTTTGGCACAATCGATCGATTTTTCGGTGTTACGTAAATTACAATCCAATCAAATTACGTTAGAGGCTTTGCTGTTTGGACAGTCTGGCCTATTAAATACAACTGCCGAAAACGCTTATTATCAAGAATTGTTGGGCGAATATCGGTTTTTAAAACAAAAATACGGTTTAGATAGTACTTCGGTTTTACCTGTACAATTTTTTAGGTTACGGCCGTTAAATTTTCCAACCATTAGGCTTTCACAATTAGCGTCCTTATATTCTATGCATAAAAACTTGTTTATGCAAATTTTGGAAACCAAAACCTTAGATGGGTTTTATAAACTGTTCCAGATAAAGACTGTAACATTTTGGGAAACGCATTATACCTTTCAAAAAACATCGAAAAAAACGATAAAGAAACTATCAAAACCATTTATCGATTTGCTGCTTATCAATACTGTTTTACCGCTAAAGTTATGTTATGCCAGACAAAATGGTAATGATATAAACGACGAAATTATAAAAATTTCCGAAGCTATTCCGGCAGAGAAAAACAATATTGTCGATACTTTTAATAATTTAAGGAAATCGGCAACATCGGCATTGCAATCGCAGGCATTTATCCAGTTGAAGACTGAATATTGTGATAAGCAAAGGTGTTTGCAATGTGCTATTGGAAATTTACTTTTAACCCAATAAAATTTTTAAACATTTAACGAAAATGTTAAATTGCGGTATGCAAACAATGAACTCGATATATAAACCTCTACTATTTTTTCAGAAGCACGGGTTTTATGTGTGTCAGCGTATAGCCGAACGCTTTGGTATTCGTACAAAAGTAGTACGCACAACATTTATGTACCTTACTTTTGTAACCCTTGGTTTTGGCTTTGCCTTGTATTTGTTTTTGGCATTTTGGATGCGGATAAAGGATCTGGTTTATACCAAACGGTCTTCGGTATTCGATTTATAATACAGCTTTTGGCTTTCTTGCTTTTGATTTTTAGACTTTGTCATGCTGAGCTTGTCGAAGTATCTTTTTTTTAAGTTAAAAATGAAAAGTTAAAAATGTTTGGATTTTAGAATCATGAGCCAAGAACCAAGACTTTCTTATTTTAGAAAATAGAGAATCGAAAGTGCTGTGTTATGCTGAGCTTGTCGAAGCATCTCTTTTTTAAGTGAAAAGTGAAAAACTAAAAATGAAAAATTTGTTAGAATCAGGAATCAA
>JBKEDH010000064.1:0-4775 GCA_047975295.1 Aestuariibaculum sp. | reverse complement strand
GGTACAGGATGGCAGCTATGTGCCAGACACTCCCAGAAAGCACACTCACGAGAAGGCAGCATACATAATTTGTGCTTGGATGGTATTTGGGCTAAGTTTCCGGGGTAAATTACTGAATTTTTATTAGACTGTTTTTATCTATTTTGGATAGAATTTCGGTATAAACCCCATCGGAAATACCTGTTTCTATCTCTATTTCGGTGATGGTTTCATCTTCGTCTATGATTTCTATATATGCTTTTTTGTTTTTATATAGAATGTTTTTTTCTTTAATACTCAATGCTCCCTTTTTTTCGTGTTGTTTAATTTCTGCCAATCCTGAAAATCCGGGTTTAAGGTGTGTTATCGAATCTAAAAGAGAAGCACTGGCCAGATAATGAAATTTATCTTCCTTAATAATAGGGGAGAGTTCCGTTATTTTGGCTTGTATTGTTTTATTGTTAAGAGCTTTGATAGTAATGGATAAACTATCGTTTTTAGAAATATTAAGGATATCGTTTTCTTGTATTTCAAATTCAAAAATATAACTGCTTGTATTTACTAAAATAGCAATGGTGCTACCATCGTTAAAGGTGTTCCGTTCGGTAACATTAACGCCTTTTTTGGTTAATACATTAAGCACTTCACCGTTAATTGTTGATTTTACAATATTGGGTGATTCGTTTGCCGAAATAGAAAATCCTGTTTTTGCTATATTATAATTATTAATAGCATTATTATGTTCTATTTTTGCGAATTTTAAATCTATTTCGGTTTTTTCTAATTCGCTTTTGGCAATAACATCTTTATTGTAAAGCGAAATGTTTCTATTATGGTTTGTTTCTTTTTGTTTTAAATCGGCAAGAGCTAATTGTAATGCTTTCTTTGTTCGTTCAATTTCTATTGGTAAGGGAATGATATTGATTTTGGCTATTTTGTCGTTTACGGCTATTTTATCGCCGGTTGTAACATATATAGTATCGATAACACCCGATATTTCCGGTTGTACCATTACCATTTCAACAGGTCTGAATTTTCCAAGGAAGTAGTTTATTTTACTAATGTTTCTCAACTTGGGTGTTTCGGAAGGTATGGTCTTCTTTTCGTTTTTTAAAAAAATAATACTAAAAGCGGCTATACATAAAGCAAATATTAAAAGGAATATTTTTTTGTTCATTTTGTTCGTTTTAGTTATTTAATTCCCTTAATGCTTCTACGGGTCTTGTGTTTGCTGCTTTTCTGGCAGGGATTATTCCTGCTATACAGCCGGAAATACTAAGTAGTAAAACAGCTATGAGTATTATATATTTATTGATGTCTATGTGTACAAAACTGTTGTTTCCTTCGGTAATAGAAAGATAAAGATTAATAAGATAGATTAAAACGAAACCTATAATTAACCCAACCAATCCAGAGATTATGGTGATAATTAGGGATTCGGTCAATACCATAGCTTGTATGGATAGGGGAGAGGCTCCAACGGCTTTTCTTATTCCAAATTCTCCAATTCTGTCCCTTACAATAACAGTCATAATATTAAAAACGCTTAATATACCGCTAATTAAAAAGCTAATACCTATAAACCAAAGAAATAAATTAATGATTTTGAATAATGTATTGAACGATTTAATGGTACTTTCTACATTGTTGAACAAAAGTGCAGTTTTATCGTTTGGGTTAATGCCTTTTTCTTTTGACAGAAAGGATTTTAGTTCTTTTTGGAAGTTTTCTGAATCTATATTATTTTTTAACGATATGGCAAACTCATCAAAATTTAGGTTTCCTTCTAAGCTTAAAGCATTTTCGTAAGATGTGTAGATATTGTATCCGGAATCGTTAAATAAACCTTCATTTTTGGTTACGCCTATTACGGTGTATCCTGTACTTTTAATAAATAATAAGCGACCTATACAGTTGGTGTTATTAAACAATTTTTCTGCGATACTGTAGCCAATTACAACTGTTTTTCTATCCATGTCGTTTGGGTTAAAGCTCCTTCCTTTATCTATAGGTAAAGTTCTAATTTTAAAATAATTTTCGTTAACACCTAAGAGGTAAAAATGGTTTAAGCTCTTTTTTTTTGAAAAAATCCGTGACAATTGTACATTAACAATAGGAGAAATATTTTCTACCGCATTGAATTTGTTTACTAATTTTTTTAAATCTATAATATTAAACGAAATTAAATCACCTTTTGTAACTTGGTTGTCGGAGATAGAGGCTTCACCCCCAAATACTTCTATTGTTTTTATGGTGTAGTCGGAAAATAATTTTTTAACACCATTTTTCAATCCATTTCCGGTGCCTATTAACAGGGTTAATAAGAGTACACCCCAAGCAACAGTTATACCGGCAATAATGCTTTTTTTTCTGTTTTTATATATGGCGTTTAATATTTCTGATAATTCAAACATGTTTACATGGGTGTCACGATTTTATTTTCGAGTTTGTAAATTGTACTTTTAGAGGTGTTGTTTAAATTATCATAAATGTAATAAGATTACGATAATAAAAACAGCACTTTTCTTATTCATAATTAAACCAAGTCAAATAGATACCAAAAAACGGTATTATAAAAAACGAATACAATAATATAAGTGAGGTACGAGTAGCCTATTAATAGCGGTTTTTTATATTCTTTATATAGTGTTGTAAGTAATAGCACAACTAATAAAGGGTATAAAAAATAAGTAAAATCGGTTTG
This sequence comes from Aestuariibaculum sp., assembly GCA_047975295.1. GTDB lineage: Bacteria > Bacteroidota > Bacteroidia > Flavobacteriales > Flavobacteriaceae > JBKEDH01. The sequence continues at coordinate 2,092 of JBKEDH010000064.1, read as the reverse complement.
CGAAACAATATCCCATAGCCATTTTGGAGTGTTTGTTTGGGTGAAAAGTTTACTTAAACTAAAATAGCTTTCAAACTCGTGTATGTCTTTTAGTTCGTAAGTTTTGTTAAATATTAAAAAGTAGCAAGCAGATATAATTATAGGGATATAAAAAACAATATAGCTAAGTAACGATGCTTTTAAAATGTCGAGATACCGTATTTTATAAAGGGTTTTATGGAATAGGATTAATACCAAAAATGTTCCCGAAAACCCAAGCGTTACAATTAATAAGGGGATAAAAATAAATTGGGCATCGATGTACAGGGTGTCCCAGCCGTATGATGAATCTTCGGATGTTTGTTCAAATTGTTTTAGCTCGTCTTCGAATTCGGATAGGTCGATATCCAAATCTTTATATTCGTTGTATTTTTCTTCGTACTTCTCGTCCAGATACCGTTGGTACACTTTGTCGCTTAAAACAACATCTGTCGATATAAACGATATTATAAAACAGCATACCATAACCAACAGTATCACTAAAAATATGTTGCTTTTTAATATTTTTTTCATGAGTTAATTGTTTTCAAACTGCTGTTTTAAGCTTACTTTTTTTTCTAAATCGTTAATTAGTTTAGCTTCTTTGGCCGATTCTAAAAGGATGTTGTAATTGTCCCAAAAGGCTTTGTTGTAGGGTGTAGGCGAAAAAACATCGCTGTTCCAGTTGGCCTTGTCTATATAGGGTTTAATGTCGCTTTCGTTTGTAATAATTTCGGTAAACAGTATTTCTTGTTTGGTGTAATAAAATTGTTCTTCACGTTCTCTTTTCGAATTTTTACTATATTTCCCATCGGTATCGGGCTTTAGAATGAAATTTACAATTTTGGGTGTTTCATACAAAAAATATTTAAGATACATTTTGTTGTTATGCTCAATGTATTTAATTTTTACCTTGTGGTTTATCTTGGTGTCAAAAAGAAGTTCACTTCTTAATTTTTGATTTTTTGATGCAGCGATAAGAGCGTAGTCTATTTCCTTTATGGCATAGTTGTGTTTATATATATATGCCCATCCAATAGGCACCAATCCGCCATTATACCATTTTGTTTTTAGGTCGATAGTTTCTTTATTTGGCGTTATTTTTATTTTGTAAACTATTTTATTGTCTTCAATTAGTGTTGTGTCTAAAGTAAAAGTGTGTGTTTTAAAAATGGTTTCTCCAAAAAGAGCATTGGGTTTTGTTGCGTTTCTAATAATATTTAATTTGCCTTCAAATAGATTGTTGATTCCGTTAATATTGTTGTCGTTCCATTTTATGGCATTTGTTATTTCAGAAATAGAAGCGGTATCGGTCATTGTTGTATTTTTAATTGCTTTTTTTAACCGATGCCCACCTTTTTTTGTTAAATATAATTGATAAAGAAATACGGAGTCTATTGCTCTTAAATCAAGACTTTTACGTGTTTCCTCTATATTTATTTTTATTGGATTTTTTTCATTTACTCCAGAGTCGTAATAGGTTATTGCAGCTTCTATAAGCCATTTGTATTCTTTTTTGTTATGTTCGGTATGCCTAATAAAAGCTTTTGAGGCATAAGGTGTTCCAAGGTAATTATTGCTAAAGTTGTTTAATGCCCTTTGCATAATAGCTTGGCCCGTTAATTTGCTTTTAGAAATGAGTGTAACTTCATCTAAAGCTGTTGTTTTTTGGGCTAAATATTGAATGGTGTTGCTTTTAAGATCTTCAATATTGATTTTTGTTGAGTGATAGCCAATAGATGACATAACAAGGGTATGCTTCTTCAATGTTTCGGGGATATGCAAACTAAATTCCCCTTCAAGATTGCTAATGGTTCCAATAGCTGTGTTTTCTACATATATGTTTACATTGGATATGGCTATTTTATTTGTTTTGTCCAAAATGGTACCTTTAATGTTTATCTGGGCAAAAAAGTTTGTTGTATATAATAATAGAACCGTTTTTAAAATGATATATTTTTTTGAAATCATTATTTACTTAATATTAAAATTAGGCTATATCGAAATTTACGATAACAGCCTAACATGCTTTTTAGCAATTAGCTCTCTCTATCATCCTGTAAAATCTATTACA
>JBKEDH010000200.1:0-9019 GCA_047975295.1 Aestuariibaculum sp. | reverse complement strand
GATTTTATTACGATTAATACCAACAGCTACCCATACCTTACAAGATGTGAAAGAAACATTAGATGCATTTGATGGTATTCGTGAACGCTTGGAAAATGGTACTTATAAGCGTCTGTCTGCTACTGTCTCGCAAGCAATGGGCGAATAAAAAATGAACAACTTAAAATTTTGTGAGTACAGTAGGTTTGGATGAAGAAATGATAAGGAAATACGTAAAATATCAAGAAAAGGAATAGAAGAAGACCGAGGATAATCAACAAAGGTTTGAATTTTAGCACATGCCTTAGTCGCCCCTTTCAGTGGCTATTCAAAGCCACCTTCTAAGAAGGTGTGATTTTTACTTTTGGAAGAAATGGAACTAAAAAAGCGTAACTTTTCGATTTTTATGATATGCGACAAAAACTAACAAATTGTCTTTAATTAATATATTGAATGAACTCGTTTAAACTTTTTCAATTAGCTAAAAGATTGCATCTTTTTACTCATTTTTTGTCTTTTTTTCCTTCAGTAGCCTTGCTATGCAGTTTAAAAAAGCCTTTAAGTAGCCAAAAAATGAATGATTTTTGCTTAAATTCAAAAAGTTTAAACCGAGTTCCATTGATAAATAGAATATTAATTATATAAACCTTGAAGGTTTTTTAAGAGCTTCAAGGTATTGTTAGCTTAAAAACCTATATAAAGAGAATTTTTGTCGGGTACTAAACTCGATTTTATAATAATTAAAATGGTGTATGTTTTGTTCATTTTTTAAGGTTCTGTAGGTACCATCCAATACGAGTACGAGTAATCTTTGTACGGTAGTAAGTAGTGGTTTAGGGGTAAGCTCCCCCAGCTGTTTATACTGCCCAATCCTTGTTGGAAACCGTCAATTGTTACAAATACTTCTTGTCTTGGTGTTAGCTCTCCGGCATGGTATTGTTTTTTTTCGTCTCCGGAGTTTAGATCATCTTCACTATAATTAAGGGATGAAAAAGAAAATGGTATTTCGCTTAAAAACGTTATTCCAAAACCATCTTCGTGTGTTAAGGCTGCCCAACGTACGTCGAGCTTATTACCTGTTTCCTGTGGGCGTATGTATGGAAAATACTGTTCGGGTATTGTTTGTTTATACAGCCCCACTTTTGCGGCGTGTTGCCTGTCTGCATAGGCCTCAAAAGGACCTTTTCCATAATATGTTACGGTTTTGTAATCTTGGGACAAAATAAGGGTGTTGCCAAATTTATATAAGTTTGAGTGCTCGCCCTTTATAGCTTTTAGTAGGTTTGTTACCTTTATAGCACCGTTTCCATCAATAAAATAGGTTTGTGTAATTTCGGCATCGCCGTTAAATAACGGTTTGGTAAAGATAATTTTGATATTGGTTTTGGACGGTTGTACTATATTTACTTGTGCTTTCGTGTTTTTACCGGCGTTTTTCCACTCTTTGTATTTTTGCTGTGTTTTAGCACCATAATCATTGTCTGTTGGTGCTCTCCAAAAATTAATCTGCGGCCCTTTGGTTAGTAAACTTCTGTCTTTATAAATATAACTTTCCATCGAACCTTTCTCCTTGTTAAAGACTATTTGGAACCGATTCCCTTTTATAATAAGCGTATTGCCTTTGTCTTGGTAGCTTACTGCTGTTGTTGCTTTTTTTGGTTCTGGCGTTTTTGCTTTTTGTAGCAGAAATTGTTCGTAAGCAATTCGATGTCCGGTTTTAAGTAGAGGTTCGTCTTGCTTTAATAAGACATTGATATTTAAAAAATACTCCGAACCAGATTTTAATTGTGTTTTATATGGTATATTAATTGGTCGTTGGGTTTGGGGAGCTGTTATAATATGGTCTATATTGCCTGTTTCTACAACTTGTCCGTTTTCAAGAATTTCCCAGTTTAATTTATAGTTTGATAAGTTGTTAAAAAAGAACCAGTTTTTAATATCGATATCGCCTTTGTTTGTGTTGTTTTTGTAAAACTTAACATTTTGATGGATGTACTGTACTTCAAAAATGTGAGGATTGGGTTTTCTATCCGGTTGTACTAATCCGTTGTTTAAAAAATTATTGTCGCTGGGTGTGCCTTCGGGGCCAAAATCGCCACCATAAGCAAAAATTTCATGTCCGTTTTTAATAGTTCTTAGACCTTGATCTACAAAATCCCATATAAAGCCACCTTGTAGTTTTTCGTATTTTTCGTATAGATCCCAATATTCCTTAAAACCACCAAGGCTGTTTCCCATAGCGTGGGCGTACTCGCATTGTACCAATGGTTTTTTAAAATCGTTGTTTTTGGCATAATCTTCTACATCTTTTGGAGTGGCGTACATAGGTACAAATAAATCGGTATTCCACTCGTAAACGGCCCGTTCGTATTGTACCGGTCTGGAATCGTCAAGTTGTTTTGCCAATAAATAGGCTTGATAGAAATTATAGCCGTTTCCAGATTCGTTGCCCAAAGACCAAATAACTATAGAAGGGTGGTTTTTGTCTCGTAATATCATACGTTCTACCCGTTCTGTGTGCGCCTTTAACCATTCGGGATCGTTGGCCAGGGTTTTGTGCAGTGCATAACCCATACCATGTGCTTCTATATTGGCCTCGTCTATAACATAAATACCGTATTCGTCGCATAGTTCGTAAAAATAGGGGTCGTTGGGGTAGTGGCATGTCCGTACTGCATTAATGTTGTAAGCTTTAAATAGTTTAATGTCGTTAAGCATACTTTCTTTAGAAATAACGTGTCCAGTATCGGGGTCGTGTTCGTGACGATTAACGCCTTTAAATAAAATGGGCTTTCCATTTAACAGGTATTGTCCATTTTTTACTTCGGAAGTTCTGAACCCTATTTTTTTGGAAATCGCCTCTATTTCATTCTCTTTTTTATCTTTTATTACGATATTCAATCTGTAAAGCTCTGGAGTTTCGGCCGACCATGTTTTTATGTTGGGAAAAGTATTGCTGAATTTTAATGTTTTTTCAGAATTTGAAGCTAATTCGTAAGCCGTAGAAGACGTATAAATAGGTTGCTTGTCTTTAGTAATTTCGATTAATAATGTACCGCGTTGTTTTTTTGATTCGATATTTTTAATAGCTACCGATAGATTAAAATCGCCATCGGTATAATTGTTTTTTAACCCTGCCTTTACAAAATAATCTGCTAACTGTACTTTAGGTCTGGCATATAGATAGACGTCGCGTTCTATTCCGGAAATTCTCCAAAAATCCTGACACTCCAGATAACTGCCGTCACTCCAACGATAGACCTCTAAAGCGATGTTGTTATTGCCGGATTTAACAAAGCGCGTTATGTTGAATTCTGCTGGAAGTTTAGAGCCTTGACTATATCCTACTTTTTCACCGTTAATCCACAGGTAAAAAGCCGATTTAACAGCACCTAAGTGAATAATAACATCTTTACCATTCCAATTTTCGGGAAGATTAAACGTTCGTTTATAGGAACCTACCGGATTGTGGCCATCGGGAATATCGGGAGGGTTTAATGGCCCTTTTTGGAATGGGTACGTTGTATTAACATAAATGGGAATACCAAAACCTTCAACCTCCCAATTTGCCGGAACTTTAATGGTGTTCCAAAGTGAGGTGTCGTAATCGTTTCGATAAAAATCAATTGGGCGCAAATTAGGAGATTCACTATAATTGAATTGCCAAATACCATTTAAAGATAGATGGTTTTTTGCTTTAGATAAGCTGCTTTCCTTTGCCAGGTTTAAAGTGTTGTACGGAAAAAAGCTCGCTCTGGCATTTAGTTTATTTATGCCTACTACATTTGGGTTTTCAATTACAGAATCCAAAGTCTGTGCCTGTGATAGTGAAATTTTAAAAAACAATCCGAAAATAATGACAAACCGTAGTAAATGCTTCATTTTTGTAAGTGTATTTTATATTTTTTGATAAAAGTAACTTTTTTTTACAGAACTCATACTAATCCCAGAACAATTCAGAGAGGAAAAATCATCTTTTAACAAAAAGCGTATAAGCAAATTTATATTTTCTATTTTTGTAGCCTAATTAAGAAGAAAATCAAGCCGTTTCAATCCGGTTTATATACTATTATGGGTAATATTGTAGCAATTGTAGGAAGGCCAAATGTTGGTAAATCGACTTTTTTTAACCGTTTGATTCAGCGTAGGGAGGCCATTGTCGATGCGGTAAGTGGTGTTACCAGAGACCGCCATTACGGAAAAACCGATTGGAACGGACGTGAGTTTTCGCTTATCGATACCGGAGGTTACGTGGTTGGTAGCGACGATATTTTCGAGGCCGAAATAGATAAACAGGTGGAATTGGCCATTGATGAAGCCGATGCCATTATTTTTATGGTTGATGTGGAAACCGGTATAACCGGAATGGATGAAGATGTGGCCAAACTGTTACGCAAAGTAAAAAAGCCGGTTTTTTTAGTGGTCAATAAAGTGGATAATCCACAACGTATAGACAATGCAGCCGAGTTTTATGCTCTTGGTTTGGGCGAATATTACACTATAGCCAGTATAAATGGTAGTGGTACGGGCGATTTGTTGGATGCCGTTGTTAAGGCTCTTCCGGAAAAGGAACAGGTAGAGGAGGACACATTGCCCCGTTTTGCGGTGGTGGGTCGGCCAAATGCCGGAAAATCGTCATTTATAAATGCCTTGATAGGTGAGGAGCGCTATATTGTTACCGATATTGCAGGAACTACCCGAGACGCCATAGATACCAAATACAACCGCTTTGGTTTTGAGTTTAATTTGGTAGATACGGCAGGAATACGCCGAAAATCGAAAGTAAAGGAAGATTTAGAGTTCTATTCGGTAATGCGCAGTGTCCGCGCTATAGAGTACAGCGATGTGTGCTTGTTGGTTTTCGACGCTACACGTGGTTTCGATGGACAGGTGCAGAATATTTTTTGGTTGGCCGAACGCAACCGAAAAGGTATTGTAATTTTGGTAAACAAATGGGATTTGGTAGAAAAAGACCATAAATCGACCAAAGAATTCGAAAAAATTATCCGTAAACAAATAGAACCTTTTACCGATGTGCCCATTGTATTTATATCGGCATTGACCAAACAGCGTATCTATAAAGCTATTGAAACTGCTGTTGAGGTTTACCAAAACCGAACCAAAAAAATAAAAACCAGTACTTTAAACGAGGTGTTTTTGCCCATTATTGAGCATTATCCACCACCGGCCTATAAAGGTAAATTTGTAAAAATAAAGTACATTATGCAGTTACCAACACCACAGCCACAGTTTGCTTTTTTTTGTAATTTGCCCCAGTATGTAAAGGATCCGTATAAACGTTTTTTAGAAAATAAACTGCGCGAACATTTTAATTTTACTGGTGTTCCTGTTAGTGTTTATATGCGTAAAAAGTAAATGTTTACGGTTTATTACCAATTTTATATTTTGTCCCGACAAAAAGAACCAAGATATAATTTTAATTCGCTAACAAATGGTTTGTTAAATCTAAGGCATAATTAAATCTTAATAATGTGCTACCATATAAAAAGTATGGCCATTCTAAATGTTTGATATCAAGTGTAGCAAACATTATTTACGGTAAAATGAAGCTTCTTATAAATTTCTCTACTCATTAAAAAGGCATTTTATATATTTTCATTTTCTAACCTTTCTGTTGTATCAAAAAAATTAAGGAACCAATAGTGGAAACAGTAAAACCCAGTAAATACCACAGTTTAAAAACTTTTTTAATATTTTAACGGAGACTAATAATTTCCTAAAAAGAACAAAATAGCTATTTTTTTGTAGTATTTTTTGGATTGTTAATTTATTATTTTATATTTGTGTCATACTTCAATAGTACACTAATACATTAGATATGATAAGCATAGGAAAACTCGAATTTGGTTATGGTAAGCAAGATAGCCTGTTTAAAAATTTGAATTTCGAACAAGAACAAGGTGCCATTGTAGGGCTGTTTGGTAAAAATGGTGCCGGAAAATCAACTTTTATAAAACTGATGTCAGGACTTTTAAAACCAAATAGGGGTGTAGTAAAAGTAAGCCGGTTTACACCTTTTAGTAGGTGTAGTACCTTTTTGGAAGATGTTTATTTAATTACCGAAGAACTATACGTACCACAGGTTTCCATAAAAACATATATTAAGGCTTATGCTCCTTTTTATAAAAAGTTTGATGAAGGAAAGATTTACAGTATTCTTCATGATTTTGAATTAGACAAGAATGTTAACCTTGCGAAAATATCCTACGGCCAAAAAAAGAAATTTTTAATAGCCTTTGCACTTTCCACCAACTGTAAATATTTGTTTTTGGACGAACCTACCAATGGGCTTGATATTCCTTCAAAGCGTGTTTTTCGAAAGGTGTTGGTTAGTGCCATAACAGACGAACAGATTGTGTTTGTGTCAACCCACCAAGTAGGCGATATTGAAACCGTTATAGATAAAATAGTGGTACTTCACGAAGGAAAAATAGTCTTCGATAAAAGTATGTTTGAAGTAGCCAATAAAATTCAATTTAAAATACAATCGAGTCTTAGCGATCATGTTTTGTACCACGAAAAATGTATTGAAGGATACAAGGTTATTTTACCTATACAGGATAATAAAAATGAAGAAACCCATATCGATATTGAGTTGCTGCTTAATGCTATTGTTAATAAAGTTGAAATTTAAGGAACTAAACAGATTTTAAAAATGAATATAACACAACAATTTAGTTTTAAAAGATTTATTAATTGTTTAAAGTTGGATATTGCTTTAAACTCAAAAAAATATGTAATTTTTATATTGGTAATGGTTTTTGTATTGTTTGTTGCCAATGTTTTTATTGTATGGACGTATGTTTTATCGGAGATTAGGGACAATGGCGAACAGGTATCTATTTTAAGATCTTATACATTCTGGCCATTTTTTTATACAGGACTTATAGGTTTTATGGTTTTGGTAATAGGGTCAAGTTTTCCTATGTTTAGAAATAAAGGAGGAACGGTAGGTTATTTACAGGTTCCGGCAGCTGCTCCCGAAAAGTTTATATCGCAATTTATAATAAGAGTATTGTGTGCCATATCGGTTTATGTTGTGTTGATGTGGTTGGGCCGTATGTTGGCAATTATGGTATATAAATGGATTAAGATTAGAGCGGGTATTTTGGTTGTTGTTGAATCGTTTGGCTTTTTTCCGGAAGAAATTAATGCCTTAGATAAATGGGCTATAGTTTTATCACTGTTTTCATTAGCAGGTTTTTGTTTTGCCTGTGCGGTACACTTTAAAAAGTATGCGATACTAAAAGGGGTATTGGTGTTTGGTATTTTAATATTTATGGCTTGGATACTTTCGGTGGTGCTTTCGCATATATTATTGCCCAATGAGGTTAATGGTTTCGAGTTTCAAATATTTAGTAGGTATTTATCTAACGAACTTAATACAATTAAGGTATTTGTTTATGCAATAGGGATATTTTCGAGTATATTTTTGTTTCCGTATGCGTATTTTAAATTAAAAGAGAAAGAAGGATAGAACATGGAGTTTAAATCAAATAAAGGTATTTTTATTCAAATAGCCGAAAATATATGCAATCAAATTTTGGCAGGCAACTTACAATCGGGAGATCGTATTCCATCGGTAAGGGATTTGGCCTCCAATTTCGAGGTAAACCGAAATACGGTAATGCGTACCTATACTTATTTACAGGACCAGAATATTATTGAAAACAAACGAGGTATTGGTTTTTTTGTGTCGCAACATGCCAAAAAGCAGGTTTTGGAAAAAGAAAAACAGGAATTTTTCAAAAATGAATTGCCTTATCTTATTAAAAAAATAGGTCTTTTGAAATTAAACAGTAACGATTTAAGTGAATTGATAATCCAAATAAAAAACAACGATATAAAATGAAAACTAGCAGTTATATATTAATAGGCTTTTTTATCTTTTTCTTTGGTTCCTTAGCGGCCTTGCATATTGATTCAAAATTATACGAAGAAGAATATATGAGAAAGAGATTGCAGCGAACAGAAATAATGAAGCGAAGAAGTACTTTTTTTAATACTTTAGAAGACTTCAAGAACAATAATAAAAATAAGGAGAAATGGAATCAACTCCTCCAGATTTCTCAAACATACTTTGAAAAGGATGATATTCTGTTTACCGAAGATTACAATACAATATGTTGGCATATTTTTTTAAACTATAAAAAGTTTAATAGTCCGGAAGCTTTAACCATGGCAAAATCCTGGGCACAAAAGGCTATAGAAAAAAATCCCAACAACCCTCACATGAACGAAACCTATGCCAATATCCTATTCGAAACGGGATTGGTAAATGAAGCCGTAAAGTACCAACAAATAGCTACAGATAAATTAAAGAAACAAGGCCATAAATGGGCAGGCATGTACGAAGAACGGCTTGAACGTTTTAAGGCACATTTAAATGATGAAACTATAACGGTAGGCAGTAAGTATATAGATGTTGTGGCCACAAATTTAGATGCCGAAGATGTAAAGCTGTCGCAAGTTATTAATAGAAAAACGAGCTTACTTGTGTTTTGGCGACCCGGAAGCCTTTATGGCCTGGAAAAATTACGTGAGCTGTTTCCCGTTTATCAAAAATATAAAAACAAGGATTTTGTAGTAGTAGGTATTGCTGGAGCATTTAAGTCAACCCAAAATGTAGAGAGAATCACTAAAAATGAAAATATATTGTGGACAAACCTTGTCGATTTAGACCGACGTAACCGGATTTGGGACAAGTATAATGTACTTAATACCGATTTTAGAACCTTTTTAATAGATGAAAAAGGCTTTATTGTAGCCATTGACACAACAGTTGAAACATTGGGAGAGGAACTGGGAAGATTGTTACATAAATAACTATAAAACCCGTAGTGCATTTGTAAATTACCAAAAAAAGGTTGTTCCAAAAGCAATATTTTGTATATTTAATTAATTACTGGTTAGTTAAATATATGAACAACCTAGAGGCAATTTACAATAAAATTTAGAAAGATATAAAAGAAATAGAACCCAAAGCAGGGCAAAAGCATATAAAAAAAAAAAATTATTT
>JBKEDH010000125.1:0-7077 GCA_047975295.1 Aestuariibaculum sp. | reverse complement strand
GTGAAACATTTTCGTTTTGCAAAACGGTTGGGCTGCCAACCAAAAGTAAAGGTTATAAACTTGGAATGGAACTTTCATTTGGAGAAGCTAAAGCAGGAATTGGGGGCGGAATATGCCAAAGTTCGAATTTGTTACATTGGTTGGCCCTTCACTCCCCATTAACCATTACCGAACGCCACCACCATAGTTTCGATCCATTTCCCGACGATGGAAGAGTGCTTCCTTTTGCAAGTGGGGCAACAGTATTTTATAATTATTTGGATTTTCAGTTAACCAATAATACAAATTGGACTTTCCAGCTCAATTTATGGCTTACCGAAACCTTATTGGAAGGAGAAATAAGAATAAATGAAGAACTCGATTTTAATTATCATGTTTTTGAGAAAAACCATAAGTTTATAAAAAAAGGAAATAGTTTTTTTAGAACGAACGAAATTTGGAGAACAAAAAATGCCAAATTTAAAAGCGGTGCATTGATAGGAGAGGAAATGATGTTTAAAAACTATGGAAAAGTAAAGTATATACCGCCCAAATTTGAAACAGAAAAATAAAACTGCTGTTAAAGTTTATGGATTAAGAGCCTGTTTAAATTTAACAAAAATAAAAGGCTTTATAGGTATTAAATCAGAAACGTTTAAACTAAGTATAAATGGCAAAACAAATAAAGGCAATTAAGTGTCCGCAATGTGGTAGTATAAATAAAGAATTGGTAAAAGACGACCATTATATTTGCAGCAATTGCAGTACCGAATATTTTTTAGATAACGATTATACACATATTATCCACCACCATAAACATTCGGGCAACATCAATACAAATACGCCCAAATATCCAAAAGGAGCAATAATAGCCATAATTTCCATGGCTGTATTTTTTCTTATTACCGTTTTGGTTAATTTGTTTTCAACCAATACGGGGAGCATTAACATCCCTGTAATGGAAAGGTTTAATTACAGCAATAATTTTGTGTTTAAAAATACCGATGGTGAATTAATAGCAGGTGTTTTAGGATTAACCAAAGAGAACGAACTAAAAACCTTGTTTTACAATACAAAAGGCGATTTGGTTAAAGAGGAAAAAATAGAGAAAGTTTATCTAAAATCCGATAGGGTAAGTATCTTCAATTCAACAGCGATGGACATTTTTGCGGTTGTAAACGAAATAGATATGTACCGTTTTAATAAACAGAATTTAAGTTTTGAACTATTAACACCCGAATTGGAAAAGACACCGGAATTAGCCTCGGGTATTGCTGGTGTTAATTCTTATATATCGGATGATTATGTAACAATTTTAAATAGAAACGGTCAGGAATTTTGTTATTATCCTTCACCAAAAATAATATTGTCTAAAAGTGAAAACTACGGTTATTTTAAAAGGAATGTTCCGGAAGATATTGCAGAACACGACTTTTTTACCTTTAACGATGGCGAGACAAGTGATGTCTATAAGCTCATAAAATATACATTAATAAGTGCATTGGGAAAAACAAACAAACCTATTAATTCGTGGTTCGATTATATGTTCGAAAAAGATAAAACGCCACAATATAAGCAGCTTAAAGCACTTCAAAACAAATCAAAGAATATTGTAAAGATAGAAAGTTTTACTCCCGATAGAATATTTTTTGTACCCCAAGTACTATATAACGATAACGATATTCTTATTATTTTCTATGCCATAAACAAAGGTGATAATCGTCACATATTACAGGCATTAAACCCCAATACGGCCGAAGTTTTTTGGACTACCGACATGAATACATTGGAAAACAATGGCGTTCAATATGTTAAAGATGCGATGGTAAATAAAAATGAAGTTATCCTTGCTTCGGCAAGAAAGGAGTTTTTTGTTTTAAATAGAGATAATGGCGAACTAAAGCAACGTATAGTAAAATATTACTAAAATACTTTCCTTTTGTTGCATGGTAAAATTATTATATTTGTTGTTTATCTTATAAACTTGTTTAAACTTTTTCAATTGAGGCGAAAAAGTTTAAACAAGTTCTATTATAAGATTTGCTTACAATCATTAAATAATACAAAATAAAGATGAAATTATTAGAAGGTAAAACGGCGATTATAACAGGAGCGAGTAGAGGTATAGGCAAAGGTATAGCAGAAGCATTTGCTGCACAGGGAGCAAACGTAGCGTTTACATATAGTGCGTCGGTTGAGGCCGCTAACGCATTAGAACAAGAATTGAACGCTTTGGGTGTAAAGGCCAAGGGCTATAAAAGTAATGCGGCAAGTTTTGAAGAAGCTCAAAAATTGGCAGACGATGTTGTGGCCGAATTTGGCAGTATCGATGTGTTGGTAAACAATGCCGGCAGTACCCGAGATAATTTATTAATGCGTATTTCCGAAGAAGATTTCGATACGGTTATCGAAGTCAATCTAAAATCGGTTTTTAATATGACCAAAGCAGTACAGCGCACCATGCTAAAACAACGTAAAGGCTCCATTATTAATATGAGTTCGGTGGTTGGTGTAAAAGGAAATGCAGGGCAGACTAACTATGCCGCCAGTAAAGCGGGTATTATCGGGTTTTCAAAATCGGTAGCTTTAGAACTTGGGTCGCGTAACATTCGCAGTAACGTTATTGCACCCGGATTTATAGAAACCGAAATGACGGCCAAATTAGATGAAGATACCGTAAAAGGATGGCGTTCTGGAATACCTTTAAAACGAGGTGGAACTCCCGAAGATGTTGCTAATGCCTGCATATTTTTAGCGAGTGATTTAAGTGCGTACATTACGGGGCAAACCCTTAATGTAGATGGAGGTATGTTAACTTAATCTGCTACATTTATATTCGTATTTGTGCAAACAGAAACCATATTCTATATAATAACTGCTGTAATTGTAGCCGTTTTAATTGCGGGATTCCAGTATGTAAATAAAAAGAAAAGCATGTTAAAACGGAACATGCTTTTTTTCTTGTTACGATTTATTAGTGTCTTTTCTGTTTTATTATTGCTAATAAACCCTAAGTTTGAACAGGAAACATTAATACCCGAAAAACCTAATTTGGTACTTGCCATCGACAATTCCGAGTCAGTCAAGTATTTAGGTAAAGATACTGGTACAATAGAATTGGTTGAACGGTTAATGGCCAACTCCGAGCTTAATAAAAAGTTCGATATTGATGTTTATACTTTTGGAGAAACCTTAAAAACCTTCGATTCTTTGGCTTTTATCGAAAAGGAAACCGATATAAGCCAAACCTTCCTGCAATTGGGAGAAATTTATAAGCAAAAAATAGCACCGACCATATTGATTTCCGATGGTAACCAAACGTTTGGTACCGATTACACATATCTTTCAGAAACCTATAAACAACCTGTTTATCCGGTTATTTTGGGCGATACCGTTCAATATACCGATTTAAAAATAGAACAGTTAAACGTAAACCGTTATGCATATTTAAAAAATAAATTTCCTGTTGAAACCATTTTGGTTTATAGCGGAAATGAGTCGGTTTCGTCAAAGTTTACAATATCGGATAACGGTAAGATCGTACATTCCGAAATGGTTAATTTTTCAAAAACCAAAAATTCCAAAGTCATTCATATTACCTTGCCTGCTAATAGAGTGGGAGTCCATGCCTATAAAGCAAGTATTGTTCCCATTTTAAATGAAAAAAATACGGTTAATAACCATAAAAATTTTGCCATTGAAGTTATAGACCAACAAACAAAAATAGCTGTTGTTAGCGATATAGTGCATCCCGATTTGGGTGTATTTAAAAAAAGTATAGAAAGCAACGAACAGCGGTCTGTTGTATTTTTAAAATCAAATGAATTGTTAAGTCAATTAAATGATTTTCAATTATTTATATTGTATCAACCAAATAATAAGTTTAAATCTGTTTTCGAAGTTTTATCTAAAGAAAATAAGAATAAATGGACGGTTATAGGTACCAAAACAGATTTGGATTTCCTTAATAACAGCAATCAAAATTACAAATATCAAGCTATCAATAAAACCGAAAAATACCAAGCCCGATTAAATACAAATTATACCTCTTTTTTGGTTGATGATATTGCTTTCGAATCTTTTCCGCCATTAAATTCACCATATGGGGAGGCTGTTTTTTCATCAAATCACGAAATACTTTTGGGTAAAACTGTTAATGGTGTTGATGCAAAGGAGCCTTTATTGGCAACTTTTGAGGAGGGTAATAGGCGAGAGGCGGTTTTATTTGGTGAAAATATTTGGCAGTGGCGGGCACAGCATTTTTTAAATACACAAAATTTTACAGGATTCGATGATTTTATAGGGAAAGTGGTCCAGTATTTGGCATCGAACAAGTTAAAAAGCCGATTGAACATTGAGTACGAATCGTTTTATAACGGCAATTCCAATGTTATCGTAAAAGCTGGATTTTTCGATAAAAATTACGTGTTCAATCCGCAGGAAACCTTAAATATTAAAGTTACCGACTCGTTAAAGACAACCAAAATCTATCCTTTTGTTTTAAAAAATAATTCCTATCAAGTCGATTTAAGTCGTTTACCACCTTCAGAATATAGTTTTACGGTTTCGGCAACAAGCGAAAATATATCAAAATCGGGGCGTTTTACTATTTTGGATTACAACGTGGAGCAGCAGTTTTTAAATGCCAACACCGTTAAATTAGAGCAATTGGCCCAAAACAGTGGTGCACAATCGTATTTTATGGCAAATACCGATGCGCTTATAGGCAGTTTGTTAAATGATGATAGATACAAAACAATTCAAAAAAGTCATAAAAATACCTTACCTTTAATCGATTGGAAGTATTTGTTGGCCATCATTATAATTAGTTTGGCCATCGAATGGTTTTTAAGAAAATATAACGGATTAATTTAAACAGAATATAATGAACAACAAATTACCTAAACTGGCATTTCCTTTAATTTTTGCAGCGATAGTATTAATTATTTTATTGGCAAAATCGGCCGTAACCATAGGTCCTGGAGAGGCCGGTGTACTGTATAAAACCTTTGGTGGCGGCGTAGTAACCAACGAACCTCCTTTGGGAGAGGGTTTTCGTATTATAGCACCGTGGAATAAGGTTTTTGTTTATGAAGTGCGCCAACAGGAACGATTGGAAAAAATGAACGTACTGTCCTCAAACGGTTTGGACATTAAATTGGAAGCTTCGGTGTGGTTTCAGCCCAGGTACACCGAGCTTGGTAAATTACACAAGGAAAAAAGTGAGCAATATGTAGAGCGTGTTTTATTACCTGCCATTCGTAGTGCGGCACGCAGCGTGGTGGGACGGTACACGCCCGAACAGTTATACTCCAGTAAACGCGATGCCATCCAGCAGGAAATATTCGAGGAGACCAAAAAAATTGTAGATGAACAATACATCCAGTTAAACGAAGTTTTGGTACGCGACGTAACATTGCCGCCAACCATAAAAGACGCTATCGAGCGCAAATTAAAGCAGGAACAAGAATCTTTGGAATACGAATTTAGATTGGTAACCGCGCAGAAAGAAGCCGAAAAACAGCGTATTGAAGCACAAGGTAAAGCCGATGCCAATAAAATTTTAAGTGCATCGTTAACCGATAAAATACTTCAGGACAAAGGTATTGAAGCAACCATAAAACTGTCGGAGTCACCAAACAGCAAAGTTATTGTTATCGGCTCGGGCGATAGCGGTATGCCCATTATTTTGGGTAACCAGTAAGCGAAAATACCAAATATTTAACAAAAAGTAGTCTATATTTAAAATTGAATAATTTTTTGCAGTTAAAAATGATAATTGGAAATTGAACAAAAAAATATTAACATTAATTTTGAAAAATCAATTTAAAATTTAGATATTTGAAAGGAATTTAAAACAAGACATGAATATTTATTCAACACATCACCATCATTTTCAAATTTGCGCTCAAGCGAAGTAGAAAGTGTATTGAATAAATTCAACATATTTTATAACCCGTTTGAGACTATCAAGCGGGTTTTATTTTTAACCAAAACGTGATTGTTTCAAACGCAATAAACCAACAAAATGAGTAAATTACGAATTGCAGTACAAAAATCGGGGCGTTTGCACGACGAATCCATGGAACTTTTAAAAGCCATAGGTATTTCCATAGATAATGGTATAGACCAATTAAAGGCCTCGGCAAAAAACTTTCCTTTAGAAGTGTTTTATTTGCGCAACGGTGATATTCCCCAGTATTTAAAGGATGGCGTTGTAGATGTAGCCATAATTGGCGAAAATGTTTTAATTGAAAAAGGCGAGGGCATTACCATTGCCGAAAAATTGGGCTTTTCTGCCTGTCGGGTCTGTATTGCTGTGCCAAAAAGTGCCGAATATAGCGGTATAAAAGATCTGGAAGGTAAGCGCATTGCAACATCGTATCCCAATACGGTTAAAAACTATTTAAAAGAAAAAAATATAAAAGCCAACCTCCATATTATTAACGGTTCGGTAGAAATTGCTCCAAATATTGGGCTTGCCGATGCTATTTGCGATATCGTTTCTAGCGGAAGCACCCTGTTTAAAAATAATTTAAAGGAAGTGGAAACCATTCTAAAATCGGAGGCCGTTTTGGCCGTTTCGCCCATTTTAAATGAAGAAAGACAGGCCATTTTAAGTAAAATACAGTTTCGTATCCAATCTGTTTTAAAAGGACGTTCCTTTAAATATGTGCTACTTAATGCCCCAAATGAAAAAGTAGATGATATTATCGCTGTTTTACCAGGAATGAAAAGTCCAACAGTATTGCCCTTGGCTCAAGAAGGATGGAGTTCGATACATTCGGTTATCAATAAAAATGAATTTTGGGATGTTATCGACGATCTAAAAGCGCGGGGAGCACAAGGAATATTAGTCTGTCCTATCGAAAAAATGGTGCTGTAAATCAATAAGTGAAAAATGAAAAGTGAAAAATGTTTGGATTTTAGAATCAGGAGCCAAGAGCCAAGAGCCAAGATTTTTAGATTTTAGAGCATAGAGAATAGAGAGAAAAGAAAATTATTAGAATTAAGAACCAAAACTTTTAAACTTTATGGCTTTTGGCTTTCTTACTTTTTATTTTTAGACTTTGTCATGCTGAGCTTGCCGAAGTATCT
>JBKEDH010000106.1:0-14016 GCA_047975295.1 Aestuariibaculum sp. | reverse complement strand
TTGCTGAATTTTTGGCTTCCGTTTTCAATTCGACTGATTGCACTCGTATTGATTCCGATTTTCGCTCCAAATTCAGTTTGTGTCCATTCTCGTTTTTCTCTTTCATTTTTTATGAAATGTCCGAAACTTGCCATTTTATTAATTAAATTATGGTTTGACCTATTTTTAGCAAATGTATTAATAATTTGCAGTTTTTATCTCAAGTTAGTCAAATTATTTTCGGGTGGCGGTGGGGAAGTGAAAGCTCTTTTGGTTTTTCAGCGGTTGGGTTTAGCTTCGGCAAAAGCCAATATTATTACTAAAGTTTATTTGAAAAACTGCTGTTGAATTTTGCACTTCACCCCGCCTGACGCAAAACCCGTGTTGGCGGTAGTTTTCACTTCTTGCTTTTTATCTCGTTCCATTCTACAAAAGTGTCCGTCCCATTGATTTACCCACTGAAAAGTCCGTTCAGTTTAATTTTTACAACTTCGGTTTTCAAATAGTTTTTGATTATTATATTATTTTGATAATATTTTTCAGCATTTTCCCATTCTTCATAATTCATTTTATTTTTTGAGATGCTTTCAAAGCTTTCATTTAATCTTTGCTCAGCATAGTTGACTGGGTGTGGAATAGATTTTTGAGTTAGCCAATGAAGCCAATATTTCCAATTTGATATTTCTAAAGAGAAAATATCATTTGTAAATAGTGTAAGAATATATTCATTTGTCCAATCGTCATTTAAGTCACTAAAAATACACTCAAAAAAATAGGGTTTATTGTTAAAGTCCGCAACACCTTCCAAAATAGTGTTGTCCCAATAATTATGAACACAATAAACTTTATTTTTCATATATTTTTATTTACTTTTCATACAGCTAATCTTCAAAATTACCGCTAACTATTGAATATACTTAAAAAGTCTCGTTCCAATATTGAAAAACACTCACCAAAACCAGTAGCAAAAATGGAAGAAAATACGATATAAATGGAGATAAATTTACAATTGGATTGTATATCTGCTTTCCCGATAAGCTGAGCTATAAACCCTTTTTTAATCTGTATATTTTGAAATTTGTTTTCCTTAAAACACAAAATTATGGATAGACCAAAAAAATTTATGAAAATTTACTCCTTTTAATAAAGTTCCTTGATTTTACTTAGCTTGGTTTCCCATAATTGTAACGATTCCTTATGGGTTTCTATATTTTTAAGTACTTCTTTTACTAATGGATTGTTTTCATCTACATTGGTAAAAAACTGTAAATTGTTTTCCAATTGGTTTATTTGTGCTTTGGTCTCTTCTATTTTTTTACGTATAAATATACGCTCGTTATCTAAATCTCTTGTGTTTTCGGTAGTAGCTATGCTTTCTAACTTGTTTTCATACTTAATCATTTCGACATCGTTTTTATCGATATCCAAGTTGGTCAATACATCTTCGATAGCCTTGTTAAATTTGCCTTCTACATACCGTTTATCGTTAGGTACACGCCCTATATTGCGCCAATTATTAATGTAGCCCTTTATAGTTTCGATATCTTGTTCTTTATTACCGCTCAACTCGAATGCCTTAACGGTATTTAAAAGTTCTATCTTTTTGTTAAAGGCTTCTAAATATTCTTTGTTGGCATTATTTTTTAACGCATGTAATTTGTCGAAATAGGCATTACAGGCCGCCTTAAAACGTTTCCATATCTTATCGCTGTCTTTTCTTGGCACATGGCCTATTTTTTTCCAATCACTTTGGATTTTTTTCATTAGCGGTGTTGTTGCTTCAAAATCTTCACTTTCTTTATTATCCTCCGCAATTTTAATCAATTCCAATTTCTTTTCAAGATTGGTGTATTGTTCTCTTTTAAGTCCTTTATAAAACGCATTTTTACTACGGTTAAAAGTTCTTACGGCATCCTTAAATTTTGCCCAAGTTTCCTCATTGGATTTTATAGGTACTTTCCCCGCATTAAAAAAGTCTTCCCGCAAGGCTTCTACTTCCTTTATCTTGTTTTGCCATGCATGGTGCGAATGGCTCTGTTTATCGCTTACTGCTTTTATATGCGCTATTATATCTAATTTTTTTTCTAAGTTTTTTTCGTAAACCTTATCTATTTCCAGATAATAGAGTTTACGTCTGTCGTTTATGGTTTTTGTGGCATTTTTAAATCTTTCCCATATTTCCTCGCGGTGTTCTCTTGCTACGGGACCCAATTCTTCCTTCCACATTTTATGGAGCTCCTGTAACTCTCTAAAAGCTCGTAAAACATCCTCGTCCTGCGCCAATGTTTCGGCACGTTCTATAATTTTAAGCTTTGTTTCTAAATTGTGCTTAAAATCCAAATCGCGTAAATCCCGATTAAGATCCAAGAAATCATAAAACATTTCTACATGGTGGTGGTAGCTGTTCCATGCATTGTTATATTTATCCCTTGGTACCGGTCCTGTGTTACGCCAACGTTCCTGTAGTTCTTTAAAATGCTTGTAGGTTGTGTTTATGTTTTCTTCTACATTTATCAAACCTTTTAGCTCTTCGATTATTTCGAGCTTATCGGTTAAATTCTGTTTAAGGTTCTTTTCTATATTTTGATAGTGGTCGTTTAAGCGTTTTCTATATTCTCTGTAAGCTGCTTTGTAACGTTTTTGTACGGGCGAGGAATAGTAAAAATCTATTTCGTTGCCACCATCGCTTAAAAAATCCTCTTTCTTTTCGTCTATTAAGGCCTGAAATTTTGTTTTAAACTCATTATTAATGGCATCGATATGTGATTTAATGGCCTGTACCTTTTCGTTTTTAAGTAAACGTTCCAATTCGATGGCAAGAGCCTCTAACGACATGGTATCGTAATCCTTAACTTCTATTTTATGGCGCTCTTTATTGCCTTCGTCTTCGGCATCTTCGGCATTCGATTCGTCTATTTCATTTAAAACCTCATCATTTTCATCTGTATTGGCAGAGGTATCGCTTTCCTGCAACATCTCTGTATTGGAAGACTCTACTGTTTCCAAAGCTTCAGGCTCTACAGGGTTCGACACAGGCTGGACACTCGCATTTTCGGGAACATTTATATTAGAATGTTCAACATTTTCGTTAGCCTTGTTTTCTTCTGCGCTGGGTGGGATATTTTTATCGGACATCTTTTAAATGTTAAGGTTCGTACAACAATTTTTGTTAAATATACTAACAAGTAAAGTATTTACAAAGAAATTTAAGCCCGATGGACAAAATAAAAGCAGGTAAAACGGTTATTTATACTGTTCCCCAAATTTTCCATGCTTTTTCTGCCTGAAATTTCAGCATTTTAATGCCATTTATGGTTTGGGCATTATGCTGCCTACCATTTTTTAAAAAGGTAGTTTCTTCTGGATTATAGATTAAATCGTAAAGAACATGTTTGTCGGTAATACCCGAATACGGAATGTCGGGACAATTGTCCACATTTGGAAAAGTACCCAAAGGTGTACAGTTTATAATAATTTGATGGTTGCCGATAATAGTTTCGTTTAAATCCCGATATACAAAATTAACTCGATTTGATGCAGTTCGGGACACGTAACTATAAGCTATTCCTAACTGTTTTAAACTATAAGCAACGGCTTTGCTTGCTCCTCCTGTACCCAATATCAATGCTTGCTTATGGTGTGGTTTTAACAGTGGTTTTAGCGATTTTTTAAATCCGTAATAATCGGTGTTATACCCCACCAACTTACCTTTTTTGGTAATTTTAATGGTATTTACGGCTCCAATAGCTTTTGCTTTTTTATTGATTTTATCAAGATAAGGAATAACGGCTTCCTTATACGGTATGGTAACATTTAGTCCTTTTAATCCTTTGGTTTTTAATACTAAAGGAAATGCATCGATAGATTGAATATCGAAGTTTTCGTATGTGGTATCGGTTATGTTTTCCTTTTCAAACTTTTCTTTAAAATACGCTCTTGAAAACGAATACGAAATATTTTTACCGAGTAGTCCTAATCTATTCATTTTTTATTTTCCTTGTTTTTTGTCCGTAATACTCCAAAGCCAATACAATGGTAATACCCAAAATTATATAAGCTAAGGCATAATAGGTCTCGGTATTTAACTCTGGGATATAACGCCTGTAATTCTGTATAACCTTCCCTCCTCCAGAATCTACCATTACATTACCATTTTCGGTTAGTTTATATACCGATTCCTTCCAGGGCCAAACCACACCCAACGAACCAACTATAAAACCAATTATAGCCGAAATGGTTATGCTTTTATAATATTTTAAAATATAGCTCAATACGTGCGAAAACGTTACCAATCCTGTTATAGAACCCAACGTGAATACAACCAATACTTTTAGGAGCCTAATACGTTCTACATTTTGCACAAACCCGAAATCGCCCCGAAAAATTTCCGAAAACGTATCGTACAGAGCATTGACCGAATCGACCAACAAAAGCACATAATTACCTAACAAGATTAAAATAAAAGATCCTGAAAAACCGGGCAAGGTCATTCCCGAAACACTTATAATACCACAAAAAAATACAAACCAAAGATTATCGTTTTCCTTGGCCGGACTTAAAAAACTAATACTTAAACCTGCCAAAATACCAAGGGCAAGAGATAGATACGTTTTGTAGTTCCAATCTTTAAAATCTTTGTTTATATAATATATGGAACCTATTATCATCCCAAAAAAAACACTCCAAACATACAATTCGTAATGTTTTATAAGGTAATCCAGCACTTTAGATACACTAAAATAGCTTACTACCATACCAAGAAACAGCAATAATAAAAAACGGCCGTTTATATAATGGTAAAAACCTTTAAAACGTCCATTAAGCAATAATTTTAAGGCCTTAGCATTTATCCGTTTTAACGAATAGATAAATTCTTCGTAAAACCCCGCAACAAATGCCACAACGCCCCCCGATACACCGGGAACCTTATTGGCAGCTCCCATAGCAAGTCCTTTTAACACAAGAAAAAAACGGTCTTTAAACGTTCTGGTACTTTGCATCTACGGTTTTTTGGTTCCTAATTTTTCAAGAATAAAAATAGTTAAAAACCCAAAAACCATTAGCACCAATGCAAAAATAATTTGACTATCGCCCGAATATAAAAAAGGTGAAACGCTTTCTTGGAGCAAGGGCTGTTCTATTCCTTTAGAGTCGGTGTACCACGACAGTGTTTCTTTCCATGGCCAGACCTTGTTCAACGAACCGAAAATAAAACCGGTAAGCACGGCAAGCGTCATGTTATGGTAGTTTTTAAACAACCACTTTAAAAAATGGCTAAAGCTTAGTAAACCTACAACGGCACCCAACGCAAATATGGCAATACGTTTAAAATCGAATGTTGCAATGGCATCACTTAAAGTTTTGTAGGCACCCAATATTATTAAGATGAAAGACCCTGAGATACCCGGTAAAATCATGGCACAAATGGCAATTGCTCCTGCAAAAAACAAAAATAGGCTGTTATCGCTTTCGGCAAGCGATGGTAACGATGTAACATAATATGCAACTACCGCACCCACAATTAGGCCGACAACAACCGATATACGCCACTTGGTAATCTGTTTTGCTACAAAATAAATGCTTGCTACAATTAAACCGAAAAAGAAAGACCAGATTAAAATGGGATGGTTTTCCAATAAATATTTGGCCAATCGCATAAACGATACAAAACTTAATAGAATCCCCGTTAATAAAGACATCAAGAAATTTCCGTTTAAGTCTTTCCAAAAGGTTTTTATATCGCCCAAAAACAGGGTTTTAAACAATCTTAAATTAATGTTGCTTATGGTCTGTATAAGTTCTTCGTAAATACCGGAAATAAAAGCGATTGTTCCTCCCGAAACTCCAGGAACCGCATCGGCAGCACCCATGGCCAGACCTTTAAATAAAATAACAATATAATCTTTTAGGTTTCTTTGCATATTTCTCTTGGATAATAGCCAAATATAATGCAAAACCGAAAATTTACCTTTAGGTTTTTGTTTTTTTTGAAGAAGGCAAGCTTATTGTCCAACAAAAAGCAAAGAAGTAAAACTTAATTTTAGTTCGATGGCCAACAATTTATCAACTCACAAACGGTTTTTGTTTCCAATTCTTGTAAAGATGGCTTTGAAAGCTTCTTAGATAAAACTACAAACCATACAAAAAAGGGAGCTATTTTTTTTACTATTCTGTTAGGCCTCACAAAACAGAAAAAATCTATACAAAATAACCCTTGGCTAAGCAGCTACTTCTTAAATTGAAATAAAACTATTCTATATCTACAAATCTACCTACAGAACCGGATTGTGTTGGCAAAAGTTCGAATACATAGTCGGGATCGAGCAATTTTTCTTCTTTTCGGTGGGACACATATAAAATTGTAGTATTGGTTTCTTTGGCAATTTTATTGATTAGCTCTGTAAATAAATCGGCATCGGTATCGTCAAGTCCGTTGGTAGGTTCATCTAAAATCAATAAAGGTGGATGTTTTACCATAGCACGTGCTATCAAAACCAAACGTTGATGCCCGTTAGACAGCGATAGAAAATCTTTTTTTCTTATATTGTACATATTCAAAACATGTAACCATTGTTGGGCTATTTTTATCTGTTGATTAGTTGGTGTTCTATACAAGCCTATCGTATCGAAAAAACCAGAGACTATCATATTGCCTATGGAATCTAAACGGGTTAACCCCCGCAACATTTCCGACGAAAAATAACCAATCTTTTGTTTTATGTCCCAAACGCTCTCCCCTGTTCCTTTCTTTTTGCCAAACAAAACAATATCCTGCCCGTAGGCTTTGGGGTTATCACCAAAAACCATACTTAAAATAGTACTTTTTCCAGAACCGTTAGGTCCTATTAACTGCCAAAATTCGCCAACATTTATCCCCCAGCTAATGTCTTTCAGTATTTTACGATTGCCGTAAGCAACACTTACATTGGTAAATTTTATAATGGGATTTATTTCGCTGTCAAACGGTTTATAAGGTTTAGGCAGTGAGGCAATAAAATGCTTTTTTTTTGGTACTGTACAATCTGGATACTCAAATAAAACCGGCACATTATTTTCTATTTTATAGACCATTTTTATAAACGGCAAGATATCTCGTTGTCTGTTTGTTATTTGGATAAGCCAAGTTCGCCGACTTAAATCCCATAAGGTTTCACTTAATTGTTTTTGATTTTCAACATCCAAATTACCAAAAACATTATCGAGAATAATGTACTCGGGGTTTCTATTTATAATATGGTTTAATAAGGCTTGTTTGCGTTCGCCTTCCGATGAATTTTTAAGGCTGTTTTTGGTATTGGTCTCGACATCAAAATGCCCATGTACCATCTCTTCCTTAATGAATTTATTAAGAGTGATTTCGGAAAAAAGCGCTCCTTTCAATCCTAAGGTTTCCTTAAAAAAACTACCATTTCGCACATGCTCGATAATGGTTTCTTTATTATCGTTGTTGGTTATATAAAGTGTTAAATGTGTATTCAAAAAAAAAAAAAATCGGATGGATTAAGCCTTCAACTTTTTAGTGTGAAATGTTACCAAACCCTCTATTGGGCGGCGTACCACATTGCCTACTGTAAAGCCCATTTCGTTTGCTACTTCTCGTATTTGATCTTGCGAAAAATGTGCTATCGAACCTGCAAAATGTACCGGATCGTTCTTTACCTTGTCACTATATTGCATAATATAATTTTTGGTAAAAACCCTAATACCATCTTTAATCAGGTTTAAAATATAATCAGAATCCTTGTTTAAAAACATAAACTCGGCAAAACTTGCCAAATATGCATTTGGACTTGGCTGTTTATAAACATTGTATTTAATAAAATCGGCCTCGAGATTATATTTGGTTTCAAAAGCAACATGGATATTTTCGGGCATATTGTTAAAATAGTAATCCCTAATAAGCTGTTTGCCGTAATAATTGCCAGAAGCATCGTCCATTAACGAATAACCCAAGGAAATTACTTTTTGATGGAGGTTTTGTCCATCGTAATAACTGCAATTGGAACCTGTTCCCATAATACAGACCACTGCGGCTTCGTTTTCGTGGTTTATGGTGGCATAAACGGCTGCCATAGTATCTTCTTCTACTTGAATTTGGGCATTGACAAAAATACTTTTTAAAACTTCTTTTAAAACATGCCTTGCCTTTTCGGTACCTGCCCCGGCACCATAAAAGAACACGTGCGTTACAATGTCTTTATTAGTGTTTAAATCTTCGTTTGCAGTAATTATTTTTTTTAATTTTTTTTCTGAAATAATAGCCGGATTAAGGCCTTTTGTTCTTATTTTTTCCAGTAATTTAGTTCCGTTTTCATCTACCGCAATCCAATCGGATTTTGTAGAACCGCTATCAACAATTAAAATCATATGCTTTTACACAAAAACTCCACAGATATAGTTGTAAGGTACAATGCATCTGCGGAGCCCAGTTATTATTTTATTAAATTAATTATACCTTGCTAATGTGTTGTGCCAAATCGACCAATTTAGTCGAATAGCCAAACTCGTTATCATACCAAGACACTAATTTAAGAAAATTATCGTTCAATGCAATACTTGCTCCTGCATCGAATACACTTGTCATAGGTTCAGATACAAAATCT
The DNA here is from genome assembly GCA_047975295.1 of Aestuariibaculum sp. Taxonomy (GTDB): domain Bacteria; phylum Bacteroidota; class Bacteroidia; order Flavobacteriales; family Flavobacteriaceae; genus JBKEDH01. Next base: position 5,434 of record JBKEDH010000106.1, on the reverse strand, counting down.
TGGGATACAACCGATTCTTCGGTATAACCTAAAATACCTTTTAATTCGTTTTCCGAAGCTTTTTTAAGTGCTGCTTTTACCTCGTCCCAAGAAGCCGATTTTTCTATTCTTACAGTTAAATCGACAACCGATACATCGGGTGTTGGTACCCTAAACGCCATACCTGTTAGTTTACCATTCAATTCGGGAATTACCTTTCCTACTGCTTTGGCTGCTCCCGTAGAGGAAGGGATAATGTTTGCCAATGCACTACGGCCACCACGCCAATCTTTTCTTGAAGGACCATCTACGGTCATTTGGGTAGCTGTTGTTGCGTGAACAGTTGTCATTAACCCTTCAACAATACCAAAATTATCGTTAATTACTTTTGCCAATGGTGCTAAGCAGTTGGTTGTACACGATGCGTTCGATACAATAGTATCTGCCGCCGTAATTTTATCGTGATTAACACCCATTACAAACATAGGAGCATCGGCCGATGGCGCAGAAATAGCTACCTTTTTTGCTCCTGCTTTAATGTGTGCCTGTGCTTTATCTAAAGTGGTAAAAATACCGGTACAGTCCAATACTACTTCGGCTCCAACAGCATCCCATTTTAAGTCTTCGGGATTACGCTCGGCAGTAATTCTTATTTCGTTGCCATTTACTACCAAATTCCCGTTTTTAACATCTACTGTACCATTAAAACGGCCATGTACTGAATCGTATTTTAATAAGTAAGCTAAATGCTCTACATCTAAAAGATCGTTAATTCCAACAATTTCAATATCTGGTCTGTTAGCTGCTACTCTAAAAGCGATTCTACCAATTCTACCAAATCCGTTAATTCCTAATTTTAATTTTGACATATTCTTGAGTATATAAAAGTTAAGTGCTCATGATATCTGAAACACGTAATAATTCTAAATTTATCTTTGTTTTTCCTTTTATGGCTTTACTTAATGGGGTTAATTCCATTTTACTATTAATAAGTCCGACCATATAGTTCGATTTTCCTTCCAAAAGCGATTCTACGGCTTTCACCCCCATCCTACTGGCCAAAACACGATCGAAACACGAGGGTGCACCACCACGTTGCATATGCCCCAATACGGAAACCCTAACATCGTAACCTTCCATATTCTGATCGACATAATCTTTAAGTTCAAAAATATTTTTACCTATTTTATCACCTTCGGCAACAATAACAATACTGGAGCTTTTTCCCGATTTCCTGCTTCGGTTTAAAGATTCTACCAATCGTTCCAAGCCCAAATCTTCTTCCGGAATTAAAATTTCCTCGGCTCCACCCGCTATTCCGGTATTCAAGGCAATGTGGCCTACATCGCGCCCCATAACCTCAACAAAAAACAGGCGGTTATGCGAACTTGCCGTATCGCGTATTTTATCGATGGCATCGACAACCGTATTTAAAGCGGTATCGAAACCCAAAGTATGCGAAGTACCAAAAATATCGTTATCGATAGTTCCGGGAATCCCCATTACAGGAAAACCAAATTCCTTATTAAAGATTAAAGCTCCGGTAAAACTGCCATCGCCACCTATAACTACCAAACCATCGATATTGGCTTCGTTTAATTTTGCATATGCTTTTTGCCTGCCCTCAATAGTTCTAAATTCTTTCGATCTGGCCGATTTTAAAAATGTACCACCCTTGTTAATGATGCCTTTTACACTACGAGCCGTTAGGTGTTCGAAGTCACCTTCTATCAATCCTTCGTACCCTCTATATACTCCATAACATTCTATATTGTGGTACGCACATGTTCTGGCTACAGAACGAATGGCTGCATTCATCCCCGGAGAATCTCCTCCAGAAGTCAACACAGCGAGTTTCTTTATTGTTTTTGACATTAATTTTTTAAATTACAAGATGTAAATTTACTAAACTAATGTTACATATTATAGCTTTTTACCTTAATAAATCGAGTGATAATGCACTATAACGTTTTAGTTGATAAAAAAGTGATATAACTTAAAGCTTGATCTTTAAAAACAATTGATTTTCATCTTTTTATATTTACTTTTTAATAAATTAACAGATTTTTCTTATAAAAAATAAACCGTTATAGATTTCAAATCTATAGTTTTTACACAGACTGAAGGTCTGCTTTGTGAAATACTCTTTAGTACACGACAAAAAATTAAAAATATTTTCAATACACTAATAATCAAAATATTGACCCCATAGACCTCACAGGTTTTAAAAACCTGTGAGGTCTTGAAAATCAAATTAATAAATCAAGTAAGTTGACTTTTGTCGTGCACTAAGAAAAAAAAATAAAAAAACTGTAACATTTAAAAAATCCAACCGTCTTTTAGGTACATCAAAAAACGTAAATCATTTTTTTAATTTAAAATCTTTCATCATGAAAAAAACAATTGTTATGTCTGTTCTGGCTATTGGCCTATCAGTTGCTACCATCAATGCAAAACCTGTAACTTCCAAAAAAAGTACCTTACAGACCGAAAGTGCCTTTAAAGTAAATGCCTTTTGCGTTTCTATTGCCAAAGGTGATTTGGAAACGGTAAAGAAACTATTGGACAGAGGCGAAAATGCCAACCAAAAATCTAATGGTATGACGCCGGCCATGTATGCTGCCAAGTTTAACCGCAGTAAAATTTTGCACCTTTTAATAAAAAAAGGAGCCAATTTGGAAGCCAAAAGCGATAAAGGCTACACCGCTTTAAGTTATGCCAAAATGCATGGTGCAAAAGAGGCCCAAACTATAATTGAGGCCTCACTTAAAAAATAATAATTGATTTTTTAATTATTTGTTTTAGTCACTTAAAAAGCCCTATATATCAGGGCTTTTTTTATTGAACTTATGGCTTGCTATATTTTGTTATAGCTTCCTTAATTTTTTCTATCCTATTTTCTGGATCGGGGTGTGTACTTTGAAATTCCGGCACACGATTGGGTCCTGCTGCAGCCTTTAAAATTTCCATAACGTTTATCATTTCTTCGGGATTGTACCCGGCATCTATCATAAATTTCACACCCAGATCGTCACTTTCCAACTCATCTCCCCGACCATTGGTTAGTAGTGTATTTTGGCCAATACTTCCCACAATATCGCCAACATCGGCTCCAACAGACCCTGCCGTGGCCAAACCTTGCCAATATTCGCTTTCGGCAATACGCTCGGCACTATGTCGCCCGAGAACATGGCCAATTTCGTGTCCCAAAACACCAGCGAGCTGATCTTCGTTTTCCAATTTGGAAAACAGGGCGTAGGTAATAAATATTTGTCCGCCGGGAAGCGCAAATGCATTTACTGTATTGGAATCGTTTAACAAATGGAATTCGTATTTATATGGTGTTTCTTTGGCTATACTATACTTAACCAGTTTATTCCCTACATTATCCACAAAGGCTTGGTATTCGTTATTTGGATAGAGACCGCCGTATTGCTGTGCCATTTGTGGCACACTTTGAAGCCCTATGGCAATTTCTTTTTCGGGAGTCATAGATATCGTCTGTGTTCTTCCCGTATAAGGGTTTGTTTCCTGCTGGCTGCATCGTTTAAATACAAAAAATAATGCGATGGCTGCTCCTATTAAAAGTCTGACTTTAAAATTTCTACTTCTCATTTTATAAAATTGGTGTTTACTTTAAATATTCGAATACTTTACTATGCCATAATATACATAACAATTAGCACTTCTCACTTTTAAATTGATGTACTCAAATTTATCAAACTGGTTTTAAAAATATCTGTCAAAATAATCAAAATCCAATGCCCCCCTATTTTTATTCATGTCCTTTTGTTTAGGCCATTACCTTAGCTAAACTAAATTTTACAAGGGTTCGTCTATAAAAATTTACGTTATAAAATTAATCGCTAACAATATACAACCAACTTGACAAACGCTTATTCCATTCTGGAAAATCCAATATATAAAAATAGGTTCCAGTAGGAAGTTTTTTACCTTTATCTACTGTTGCTCGTCCGCTACTTGTACCGTCCCAATTGTTTTTATAGTTAACCGTTTCGTAAACTAAAAGTCCCCAACGATTGTATATTTTAAGTATGTTTTTCTGCTCTTCAATACCATCTATATAGAAAACATCGTTTTTTCCATCGCCATTTGGGGAAATGCTGTTATAAATAACCACACCAGACTCCCCCAAAGTAAAACTATCCTCGTTATACGAGCCAAAGGTAATCGCCTCGTAATTATCGGGTACAAAGGGCGATGATGTTATGGTGCCTTCGGCAATAGATCCCGTGACATTGTTGTTTCCTAAATTTTTCCATTTATTTTCCGACCGACTCCAGCCTACAACCCTTAAATTGCTTAAATTTGATACCAAATCGCCAATATAGCTTTCGTTATCCCAAGTAAGGGTAATCTGTGTGGCTTCGCTACCGTTAAAATCCCAAAATTCGTAAATACTAACCATGCTGATTATGCTTTCGGACTCCGATGTATCGAAAGGTGAAAATGTACTGGGAAAATTAGGGTCTTCGTTAAAATAGGCTGCTTTAAATGTTGCTGTATTGGACCGATTGGGTAATATTAATGGTCTTAGTTTATTATCATGTCCTATTGGAAAACGAAATCCGGCAATTCCATTTATAGCTGTATAACCATCGGTGTTACGTATATTATCTTCTGAAAAATATTCGGAATCCTGTAAAAAATCCAATGATATATCAGGATTATCTCTTGGTGTTATAACATCGCCTATAATATAATTTAAGGTACTCCTTATTTCGGTATTAATATTTAACTGTAAATGATTATCTACGGCAATTTCGGCTTCATAAAATCTTGGAATTTCAGTACCAGAAATGCTTAAAGTTTCAGTTGGGTGATAAAACCCTACCAAGCCTAAATTTTGATTAAACATACCATCGTTAATCAAATTGGTATGGAATCCCATTTGACTACCGTTGTGCATTTGTAGGTTCCCAAAATTATGAAGTGCTTCTTGTGCCAAAACCATTTTGCAACATAGCAATAAACTAACTAAAAAGTATCTCATATTAATTTGGCTTTGTACCATATCATTGTTTTTAGTATATTATAACTACACTCCCCATTTAGAAAGTAGATATTGTTGCAATGTAAATTCATCGTCTACTGAAAGAGTTCCATTAAAAACAAAAAACTCAAAAAAACGAGCTTTAAGATAAACAGAAGGTTCACTTGAGCGATTGGTGTAGAGTTTTAGTTTTTGAAGAGTGGGAGGGTTAGAAACTGTTTGGGTAGCAATAGTAACACCATCAACTTTGTAGGTCATGACATCCCCATTGCGTTGGATAAGATACACATGAGGGTTAGTATCAAAAGGTATGAGAGCTCTATTGTTACCCGGCATTCGAAAATAGATATTAGCCGTATTAGCTGTTGCCCCTATTTGCCAACTACCGGCTCCATTCCACGAATCACTATTGGCAATAAAAGACTTATTTGTGGCGTACGT
>JBKEDH010000060.1:0-11210 GCA_047975295.1 Aestuariibaculum sp. | reverse complement strand
GAATACGTAAATACGTGCAAATACGATACATCTAACTCATTTAAAAAGTTGTAGGTTTCTAAAAAATGATCGTCGGTTTCACCTGGAAAGCCCACAATAACATCGACACCTATACAAGCATGCGGAATGGTTTTTCTTATTTTGGATATACGTTCTATATAAAGTTCCCGCATATAACGCCGTTTCATCTTTTTTAAAATAGTATTACTGCCACTTTGCAACGGTATGTGAAAATGCGGTACGAAAGCTCTTGAGCCAGCCACCAAATCAATAATTTCGTTTTTTAATAGATTGGGCTCTATGGACGATATTCGCAAACGTTCTATCCCTTCGACCTTATCAAGCCTATCAACCAAATCATAAAAAGTGTGTTCGTGCTTTTTGTTACCAAACTCCCCTTTTCCATAGTCGCCAATATTAACACCCGTTAAAACGATTTCCTTAATGCTTTTTGCCGATATTTCCTTTGCATTTTTTATAACATTTGCCATAGTATCACTTCTGGAAATACCTCGGGCTAAAGGAATTGTACAATAGGTACATTTATAATCACAGCCATCCTGAACTTTTAAAAAGGCACGGGTTCTATCGCCCAAAGAGTACGAACCAACATAAAAATCGGCTTGGTCAATTTCGCAGGAATGCACTTCACCAAAATCGTTTTTGGTTAAATCGTTAAGATAATTGGTTATTTTAAATTTTTCGGTAGCTCCCAAAACCAAATCAACACCATTAACATCGGCCAATTCCTTAGGTTTTAACTGGGCGTAACAACCTATGGCAGCTACAAAAGCATTTGGATTGGTTTTTAATGCTTGCTTAACTATATTTTTAAATCGCTTATCGGCATTATCGGTTACCGAGCAGGTATTTATAACATATATATCGGCGTTTTGGGAAAAATCGACCCTATCGAAGCCTTCATTTTCAAAACTTCTCGCAATAGTTGAAGTCTCAGAAAAATTAAGCTTGCACCCCAATGTATAAAATGCCACTTTTTTTCTATAATCCATCTCTGTAAATAAGGGTGCAAATTTAATAAAAAAAGAGCGTTTCAATTAAGAAACACTCTTTTAAATCACCTAACAAATAATTATGCAAACTAAAGAAACCCTCATAATTTGCCAAAAATAGAACGCTGAAATTAGTTCTTAGGTATAAACAGCTCTTCTACTTTCTTGCTATTATGACACAGAATTATTTTATGGGTCACAATTTTTTTTCATTTTTTTTAAATTTTATCGAAATAAACATAAAACTCTTATTTTTGAAGTACTCTTAAATATTAATGTGATTAGAAAACAGACTTTTTTTATCGAAATATATCAATATTTTGTAATGGTATCGGTTATTCTATTGTGTTCCTGCAACAATGTCGAAACAATACCAGACACTTATGTTTTTAGGTATAACGAACATAAAAACATAAGCTCGTTAGATCCTGCTTTTTCAAAAGATATTGCCGATATTTGGGCCACCAACCAAATTTTTAACGGCTTGGTACAAATGGACAGTGCCCTAAATGTTTTGCCCTGTATTGCAAAACATTGGTCTGTTGCAAAAAATGCACTTTCCTATACATTTTATTTACGGAATGATGTTTATTTTCACAAACATTATTTATTTGGAAACGATTCGACAAGAACCGTTACCGCACAAGATTTTGAATATAGCCTAAACCGTTTGCGCAACAAAAGGACAGCATCGCCGGGCAGTTGGGTTTTAAATAAAGTTGAGAGTTTTAAAGCAGTTAACGATACTGTTTTTAAAATAGAACTCAAGCAGCCTTTTCCTGCTTTTTTGGGACTTTTAACCATGAAATATTGCTCGGTCGTCCCCAAGGAAATTGTCGAGCATTACAAAAACGATTTTCGTTCCAATCCAATTGGCACTGGTCCTTTTAAATTTAAACGTTGGGAAGAAAACATAAAACTGGTTTTAAGAAAAAACTATAACTATTTTGAAAAAGACGACTTCGGAAACACATTGCCCTATATGGAAGCCGTAGCCATAACCTTTTTGCCCGACAAGCAAAGTGAATTTTTGCAATTTGCACAAGGTAATATTGACTTTATGTCTGGATTGGATGCTTCATACAAAGATGATATTTTAACAGCCAAAGGCGAACTTCGGGATTCTTACACCAAGGCGGTAACTATGATACGAGGTCCTTATTTAAATACCGAATATTTAGGTTTTTATTTGAATTCTGAATTGACCGAGATCCAATCAGAATATATTAGAAAAGCCGTAAACTATGGTTTCGACAGAAAAAAAATGATGCTGTACCTACGAAACGGTATCGGTATCCCTGCCGAAGGTGGATTTATCCCAAAAGGATTGCCCGGACACAACAAAAACATAGGCTACACCTATAATCCTGAAAAAGCAAAACAGCTCATTGCTCGTTTTAAAAGCGAAACCGGAATAGACTCTCCTACCATAACCATAGTAACAACAAATAATTATTTAAGCTTTTGTGAGTATATACAGCGGGAACTCCAAAAAACAGGTCTAACCGTAGCTGTCGATGTTGTACCACCCACTACCTTAAAAGATGCTAAAGCCAATGGAAAAATAGACTTTTTTAGAGCCAGTTGGGTTGCCGATTATCCCGATGCCGAAAACTACCTGTCTCTATATTATAGCAAAAATATGGCTCCAAATGGTCCCAACTATACACACTTTAAAAATTATAACTTTGATATTTGGTATGAACAGGCTTTTACAGAAACCAATACAAAAAAACGAGCATTTTTATATGCAAAGATGGATTCCTTGGTTATGCAAAAAGCACCTATTGTTCCCTTATTTTACGATGAGGCTGTACGGTTTACACAAAAAAATGTTACAGGTCTTGGCATAAACCCTATTAACTTATTAGATTTAAAACAGGTAAAAAAAGAATAGGTATAATTGCACACAATGTAAAACAACCACTTTCTTTTAAATATTCAATTTATTTGTATTGCCAAGCATGGTTACCAAAAAGCCAATTAAAAAATAACTACAATACCAAACACAATGGTTATATATGTATACAACGAAGCTCCTAACAGTACCTTTCCAAAGATAACTTGCGGAAAAAGTTAACTACAGAATTACCAACTGATGTTACGTACAAAAAATGAATGAATATTAAAAACCTTTTTTTAATAAAAAAAGACCATTTAGAATATACACTCTAAATGGTCTTTTAATCATATTTTTAAAGGACTACTGTATCTGTGCCTCTACTCTATTATCTTCAATATCGGCGGCTTCTTTTAGAGCATTATAAACTCTAAAGTTTACCGATGCCGTTCGTTGTTGGCCTACTCGATTTGCCGGTGCCTGGTAATTATCTAATGTAACGGCTGGTGTTATTTTGGTTACTTCTACCATATACACGCCATTGTCGCCATCAATTAATTTAGATGTTTCACCTTCTTTTAGGGCAAATGCAGCACCTACTACAAGTGGTTCCCTTCCGGCACCAGATATTGTTGGGTTTTTCATATTAACAGCCATTGCTGTTCTTACAACGGTTTTTTCTTCGGTTGCCAGATCGGTTATAGTAGTAGCCTTAACTCTTTCTCGTATCATTTGCGCCTTTTTTTCCTTACGTAAAATAGGTAATACTGTTACCGAAGCATCTTCCGGTGCCATTAATCCAGCTTCATGTTTGGCTACCAACTGTGCTATTACATAACCGTTTGGTACGCTAAACCGCTTAACATCGCCAACTTTTGCTTCCTCCTCAAAAGCCCAACGTACTATTGCTCTTTGGCTTCCAACGCCCGGAATATTCTCATCAAGGGCCTTTATTGCATTAACAGGACGAACTGTTAAACTTTTTTCTTTGGCAATCGTTTCAAAATCCTTGCTACCTACGGCAATCTCAAATTCCGAAGCTTCTCTAAACACACTATCAACCGTGTTATCCGAAGGTTCTATTTTTCTGGCAACAGTAGCTACTTGAATCGCCTTCTTTTTCTCCTTTTGCCCTTCTACTTCTATAATATGAAAGCCAAAAACGGTTTTAACCACACCCAAATCACCTACTTTTCCTTCGAACTCGAAATCGTTAAATTCCGGTACCATGGTTCCGTAAGGATGCCAATCGTAACGTCCTCCATTTGCTACACTACCTTGGTCTGAAGAAAATTTGGTTACCAAATCAGGAAATTTAGATCGATTGGATTTTAAAACGGCCAAAATACTATCTGCTACAATTTTTGCTTCATCTTCGGTTTTTATAACCTCGGTACCAGCAGATTGTGCGCCCAAGAAAGGAATTAAAATATGGCGTACTTTAGCCGAATCGGGGATTTGCTTTACCGCTACAATTTTAGAAATTTTAAAATAACCGTCATCTTTATAAGGGCCGTACGTTTCACCTATATTCAAAGTTATTAAACTATCGGCTACAACTGTTGGTAAACCTGCTTTAAATAGATACTGATTGTTAAATTTAATGTCTGAATTTGTATTTACAAAATCGGCATTATCGGTCGTATTAAGAAAACCTTTTATTGTTTCGGTTTTTTTGGTAACATCGTTATATTCTTCCTTATCCTTTAAAAGAGACACTAAGTCTTCTTTTATTGTGTTTTCATCGTCTAAAGAGGCAACTTCGTCAAACTGAACAAACTTGATGTCCCTAGATGCTTCTATCTCGTATTTTTTTGCATGTTTTTGTATGTATGAAGCTATTTCGGATTTGCCTACTTTTACCAAGCTATCGGCAATATTGCTATAAGGTACTTGTACATACTTAACATCTACTTTATCGCCTTGTAATTTATGTTCCAGTTCGCCTTCTGCCAAAGTTCCCGAAATCCCCGCTTTAACCAAACTGTAATAGTTTTGCTGAAGTCCGTTATTGGCCAACGAACGCTCGTAATTGTTCCAATTTTCGTAAGCTAAGGGAGAGGTTTCCTTTAAATTGGCTATGTATTCGTTTAATTTATTTTCGTCGAAAATCCCTGCTTCGTTTAAAAACTCGGGACTTGTTGCCAAAGCTGTTCTTAGTAAGTCGCGCATTTGGTCTCTTTCTACTGTTATTCCCAACGCTTCAAACTGCGATTCCATCACGGCACTTCTCACTTCTTGATCCCAAACACGGTTTATTACCTGAGTATTGGTAGCGCCCGATCCCATTTGGCGTTGCAGATTTTCTACCTTTTGCATAAAATCGGTTCTGGTAATTTCTTTACCGTTTACCGTTGCTATAACGTTTTGTGCTTGCTGCGAAAACGAATTTCCTTTATTGAACAAATCTGCTAACACAAAAGAGAATAACGCTAATGCGATAACTATAATTAAAACTAATGAGCGTTGTCTAATCTTATTTAATACTGCCATTTGTCGATATTTTTATCCCTTAAACTATGGAATTTTACTTGTTAATTTTACCTGTCTTATACATTAATTGGATAATGTGCGCGAAAATACTATTTTCTGTTTAATAATAAAAGGAGATAGACGTAATTATTTGGTGTTAGTCGCCTTCTATGATTTTAAGTTCCAACAATTCGATTTTTTTGTTTGAAGCTTCCAAAATCGTAAACTGATAGTTTTCTATTTTTACCACTTCGTTTTGTTCCGGGATTCCCTCGGTATGATTAACGATAAGTCCTCCCAATGTCTCGTAAGTTTCGTTATCGGGCAGAGCAAGTTTATACGTTTCATTAATATAATCGACTTCAAGACGTGCCGAAAACGTATAGGTATCTTCTTCTTTCTTTTCTTCTATTAAATCGATCGTATCGTGTTCGTCCTCGATTTCGCCAAAAAGTTCTTCTACAATATCCTCGACAGTCATAACTCCCGAAGTACCACCATATTCGTCTAAAACCACGGCAATACTTTTCCGCTTTTTTATAAGCACACTTAATACATCTTTAATCAAAACAGTTTCGGGTACAAACTCTACCGGAAGCATCATAGCTTTTATGTCTTTCGGTTTTTTAAACAGCTCGAACGAATGTACATAACCTAAAATATCGTCGATGGTTTCTTTATATACTAAAATTTTGGTGTATCCGGTTTCGGTAAAAAGTGTTGTAAGTGCTTCTATGCTTTCATTTATATCGACCGCTGTTATTTCCGTTCGAGGCACCATGACCTCGCGTGCCTTTACTTCTGAAAATTCTAGGGCATTTTGAAAAATCTGTATTTCGGAATCCACTTCTTCATGCTCCTCTACAGCTTCCATTTGCTCACTAATGTAATTGCCAAGCTCTACTTTTGTAAACGCCAATTGTATCTGGTCGCCCTCGGTTTTAAAGAGGTGTTTTAGCACTAAATCGGATATCCAGATAACAAAATCGGAAACAAACGAAAACAGAATGTAAAATATATAGGCTGGCAATGCCAACACTTTTAACAGGGTATTGGCATAGATTTGAAAAAATACCTTTGGTAAAAATTCGGCCGTTATTAATATAATCAGGGTAGAAATTATTGTTTGCGCCAACAGACTAAAGTCAGTCAACATGGCATTTACAAACGACGACGATGTAGGCAATAGTGTTTGAAACCATCCCACTAATAAATCGCCCATAAAAAACCCATAAATTACCAATGCTATATTGTTGCCAATAAGCATAGTTGCGATAAATTTAGAAGGCTTTACCGTTAATCTGGTTAAAACCTTGGCAAGAAGTCCTTCTTGCTTTTTTTCGATTTCTATGTGTATTTTATTAGACGACACATAAGCAATTTCCATACCGGAAAAAAAAGCAGACAGAATTAAGGATACTATAATGATAACTATGGAAGTCCCCATGGTTACGATTTATCCTTATTACTGTACTTATTGTACATATTACGCCTAAAGAAAAATATAAAAACAGCTAATACCGCCAATGCCAACGATACGTAAGCACCTGTACGGTCGCTGTTCCATTTGGTCGTACCATCGTATATAAACAATATGGCAAAGGCCAAATAGAAATATTGAAAAAACCGAGCAAATTTCATTTTTTGTTTATGATATTATTTGGCAAAGATAGCTAATTTTGAAGTAGATAATACAACAGGTTTATTCTTCCAGTTCCAAAACACCTGTTCCTTCTAAAATTTCGTAATCCATAAACTTGGAATCGGTATCGAAACCGGAACCATAAATAGTATCGGTTTCGGCAACAAACATAAGGTGCTGGTTGGTAAAGAGCCATTCCTTTTTTTGGTCGTAGTACAACTGTTCTGTTTTTAGCATATTACTATCGCTGGTTGTTATAACCACATTGCCCTGTAAGTCTATAAGATTAGTTTGGTTGTAAATAATGGCGTAATTGGAAACCACCGTACTTTTTTTATTTTGTTCGTCGTACAGATATAGGGTAATACCGTTAGGAAATTCGTTATAGGGAAATTCCCGATTTGTATAATCCAACATTTTCGAACTAATTAAATTGGCCGTTACCCTACCCGAATCGGTGTATTTTAGATTTATGCTATCGGCAACGCCAACAGGTTCGTTGTCACTTAAAGTAGCTCTGTTGGCTTCTTTTAAATTACTGTTACAGGAAAACAACATAGTCATCGCAAAAACGATGACTATGCTTATTTTTATTATATAACAATTTATTTTTAACATCTTATTTATGGCACGGTAACCGAAGCTCCTATCCAACATCCTATTTTTATAACCTGACCAGAACATGCACAGCTAAACACATCTGTTTTAGATGGAGCTTTGGCCATATAGTTATTTATATATTGTTGCGCTATGCTTTTTAAAGTAGGATCTACTCTTGATGCTTTCCTGGCTTCATCGGCAGCCAACCAATATACAGCACGCTTGTTAAATGTAGTATCGCCACAATTGTTTGCACTCGAAGCGTACATTCGTGCTATTTGTATGTACGGCATACCGTTGGATGGATTTAACTTAAGGGCTTGACGATAATAATTTCTCGCTTTACCATAGCTTCCTGCATTTTTAAACTTATTGGCAATTTTTTCGTTAAGTCTCGCTTTTTTAAAGTCATCGGTCTCCAAACTAAGTGATTGCTCGTAATATTTAAGTGCTTCGGAAGATTGGCCAGCTTTGTCTTTTAAAACACCTACATAGAAAGCGGTATTGGCATCTGGCGATATGGCATTTTTTTGTTCTACTATTTTTACGAATAAAGGATCGTCCGAACATTCTTTTTGGTACATCTTGTTCATGGCTCGTTGTAACCAAACTGCATTGTTTTTGTTTTCCTCGAATCCTTTTTGATAAAGTGGGATAAGATTTGCACAATTGGCTCTATCGCCCAATAATTTATCCATCCCTTTACCTATTTTATCATAAGCCGCCAAGTAACTTTCGTAAAAAGCTTTATATTTGGGTTCTTTACCTGTTAAAGCTGTACCGGTCTCCTCTTTATTGATAAGCACGTTGAGTTTGCCGGAATAGTTTTGCACTTCGTCCTCTATTTTTTCGGTTACATCATCATATTTATCGAATAATTCTTGAGCTGGCTTTTTACCTGTATCGAACAAATTAACCATTAACGAAAAATAAGTGTATAAACTCTTTGGGTTGTTAAATGTGGTCTTATCGGTTTTATAGGCGTTATCGAAACATACATATAATTCCTCGTCGGTTTTGTTTAATACATCTTTATTATCGTATTGCAACTGGCAGGACTCTGCCATAGTTTCGCCTACTTTGGTTTTAGAGGGAAAATTTTCTATACGTTGCTCATTCAACTTAATTATATCGTTTAAAAAAGTAACTTTTTCGGTTCCTGTAGAGTTCTCTATTTTATGCTGTAATATTTTTGTACCATCGGCATAAATAGCAATATTGAATTTAGGGTTTTTATTTCTTACTTCCATCCATGGTTGGTAGGCCGCATCGTAATTTTTTGCTTTTACATACTCATGGAACATGGATAATTTGGCCAACAATTCTTCATCTTGCTGTGCAAACCCCATATTAACCCCTACAAACAGTGTTAATAATAATGTAATCTTCGCTTTCATAATAATAGTTTTATTCTTTTTAGTCATATTTTCGTTTTTGGAACCATCTATCGTTCAAAGATAAGCTTAATTGGAAATTAACAAAATTCTCCTGTACTAAATTATTGTTTGTGGTGCCTCTTTTGCCTATTTCTAATCCTATATTGGCGTTCGAGAAAAAGGTTCCTACCGGTAATCCCATTCCAAAAGATATGCCAAACTCTTTAATAGTTTCGTTTTTTATGTTTAAACCGGTATTGCCATAACGCAGTCCCGCCCTGTAAACCACGCGTTTAAAATAATTATTGAACGAATTGTACTCGGGTATATAAAAACCTCCCAAAGAAAAGTTTACGGCATCTTTGTAGGTAGTTGTACTGCTTGAAAACAACTGGTTTGAAAATTCACTACTGTTCTGGTATTCGGTTTCGGCACCAACAAACCATTTTCTTGGCTCGCCCAAGCCTAATCCGAAAGTTAATTTGGAAGGAATTATCAAATCTGTTTCGGCAAGATTTTGCGACTCCAAGTCTGCATTAATGGTTTCGACCACGGTTTCGGCTCCCACCGAAGAAATGGTAACGGTAGAAAATGTACGCTCGTTTTGCGATACTAGTTTACTTTTTGGTGTATAATTGGCGGCGGCCGTCAACTCCAATTTATTGGTAAGCATTCTGTTGTAGGCCATTCCTATATCGATATTTACACCACTTAAATCCGATTGGTTATTTTCTCTGGATTGATATAGAGTTAAATTGCCTTCGGTATCGTAATTATATTCTAATATATTGTTCTTTATGCTTCCAAAATTATATTGTACATCTACCCCTACTCTTAAATTATCGGTAATCTGGTACCCCACTCCCAAAAAGGTTTTATTAAGCCCACCTTCACCAGAAAACCTATTAATAGGATTATCATTAGCGTCTAAACTTTCCAGTTTATACCCAACAGATGTATAAGGGATTACCCCAAAACCAAACCCGAATTTTCCTGCCGGTATGGCCAATGCCAAATAATCGAAGGTTGTAGTCGATGTTCTATCACTACCACTATCACTCTTTAGTTTTATACTGGAATGGCTACCCCCTATTGTAAATTTCACAGGTCTGGTATCGCCAAGCAATTCTAAATTTTTACCTGCATACGATGCCGGATTTCTTAGATTTACGTGGATACTGTCCATATAAATACTCAATCCGCCCATACTTTGATTTTCTACTGTTCCCTTAAATTTAAGACTTCCAATACCGTAAAAAGAATATGGTGATGCCATTCCTTCTTGACCGTAACTTTTAATTGCTATCAACGCAAGAAAAACTAATACTAGTTTTTTTATCATTCTTAAGAATTATATTTTAAAATAAAGTTCAACCCCTCTAACAGGAAATTGGAGTTGACAAATATGCTACTTTTTAATTGTTCTGCCAAGAAATTACTATCTCCTCCTGTTAAAATTACTGTTAAATCTGAGTATTTTTGTTTGTACCTTTCTATAAACCCTTCAATTTCGTTTACCGTACCGTTAATTACACCTGAATGAATAGATTGGTTTGTATTGCCACCTATTATATAATTAGGCGATTCTATTTCTAATAACGGTAATTTGGATGTAAACGTATGTAATGCCCTATACCGCATTTGTAAGCCCGGAGAAATTGCCCCACCCAAATACACTAAGGCACTTGTAACAAAATCGTAGGTTATACATGTTCCAACATCGACAACCAAAACATTTTTATTGGGGTATTGGTTTACCGCCGCACTCACTAATGCTATCCTATCGACCCCCAATGTTTTGGGTGTTCCGTAATTGTTTGTAAAGGGAAGTAAAACAGATGGACTAAGCAACAACAGCTTAAATTGTTTCTTTAAAACATCCCATTCGGTATTGCTTAAATGGGCAACCGACGATATAATAGCCTGTTTTACCTCGGGAAATTTATTTTTTATCTGTTCTACGTTTTCAAGTAAGCCTTTTTTTTCAATAATCTGTCTGTAAAACAGTTTGTCGGATTGAAATACCGCCAACTTTACAAAAGTGTTTCCTATGTCTATTATTAAGTTCATATATTTTGTGGTGGTAAATTTACAAAATGAAAGTGTTATTATTTTCTTAACGATATATTAAACTGATTATAAAACATATATCGAAACAAAAAAACACCTAAAAATAAGACTTAAAATATTTTCTGCATTTTTTATTATTTGTCTTGCCGAAAACAAAAAAACAATTTATATTTGCATCCGCTTTAGCGAGGTACCTT
>JBKEDH010000020.1:0-4809 GCA_047975295.1 Aestuariibaculum sp. | reverse complement strand
TTTAAGTCAATGAAAATGGTTGAAAATTTCAACCATTTTTTGCGTTCCGCAAAAACAAAAAGAAAAAAGGGATGGTAGTGTTTTAGAAGTGTTGTTATTTACTTCCGTTTGTTACGTTTATTAATATTTTTATCGCCTCGGGTCTTTGGTTTCTTATATTTTTTTGCCATTTTAAATTTATACGATCCGCCCAGATTTATCTTTTTGTTTTTTTCTTTTTTTTCATGAAAGGCAGGACCGGGAATATCTTCGTTATTGCGTTTGGTGGGGTTGTTGTGTTCCTTTATTTGGGGGCGTTCCTCTTCTGTAAGTACATTGGAGATTTCGACCGCATTGGGAAATTCCAATAACGGAATTTTCATAACCATTAAATTTTCGATGCGTTGTAGGTCATCCTGTTCTTTTTCGGTAGAAAACAAAATACTCTCACCTTTACGCTCGGCACGCCCCGTTCTACCTATGCGGTGCATGTAGTTTTCGGGATATTCGGGTGTATCGAAATTGATAACCTGACTTACGTTTTCAATATCTAAACCGCGAGCCATAACATCGGTAGCGACCAAAATACGGTTTTGGCCATTTTTAAATTGTTCAATACTGCGCAAGCGGTAATTTTGGGTTTTGTTGGAGTGTATAACACATGTTTCGTTGCCAAAAGCAAACTCTAAAGCTTCAAATAACCGGTCGGCCATACGTTTATTGGCAACAAACACAATAACCTTGTTAAAAACTTCGGTGTTGTTAAGCAAATAAATTAATAGGTTTGCTTTTGTGTTGAAGTTGGCAACATTGTAGCGTTTCTGTTCTATATTTTCTAACGGTGTACCCGAAACGGCAATAGAGATACGTTCGGGGTTCTTAAAAAAATCATTTAAAAGCAAATCGACATCTTCTGTCATTGTTGCCGAAAACATAATATTTTGGCGTTTTTCGGGCAATAAATCAAAAATATTGATAAGCTGGTACCTAAACCCCAGATCGAGCATGACATCGACCTCGTCGATTACTAATTTCTGGATGCTTTTTAACTGTAACACACGGCTTAAAGCCAAATCGTACAGGCGGCCCGGTGTGGCCACTATAATATCGCTGCCTTGGGCAATGGCTTGTTTTTGTGTGTTTATATTGGTACCACCATAAACACCAAGAGCCCTTATGTTGATATAGGCGCTAAGTTTTTCAATTTCTTCGATCACTTGAATAACCAGCTCTCGTGTAGGGACTAAAACCAAAACTCTTGGGCTGTCTTGTTTGGAGAATTTCAAATGCTTTAAAATAGGAAGCATATAGGCAAAAGTTTTACCGGTACCTGTTTGGGCAATACCAACAATATCTTTGCCCGAACTAATTATATTGAAGGCTTCGGCCTGTATGGGGGTTGGTATCGTAAAGCCTAAATCGTTTAAGGCATTGTAAAGCGGTGTGTTTAGGTTTAAATCTTTAAAGGTCAAAATGCTATGTTTTTGTAGGCAAAGTTACGGTTTTAAATCTTTATCATGTATCGTTATGCTATAAGTGGCCTTAAAGCTTGTTCTGGGCATCAATTTTAAAATGCCTTCCTTGGTTTTAAAGTCTTGATTGGTGTTTTCGTTGTCTGCAATGCCCAACCAAGGCTCTATACAAACATAGTTGCCATTGGGTTTTGCCCAAATACCCAAATAATTGAAATCGTGATAGCTAACCGTTAAAATATTGCCATATTTTTTACTGTTTAAAGTTACTTGTTTCGATTTTAAGTCTTTAAAAATAAGTGCATCGTTGTTAAAAAGGTCGTGTGTTAACGGCAATCTATTTTGGTTGTTCAGCAAGGGTTTGGTTTTATTGGAAATTAAGCCGTTTTCTATATTGATAAGATGTGTTTTCGAGGTTTCGGGGTGTTCGAAAACCAATGTGTAATCGTTGTAGTGCTCATCTTTGTAAACCGGACATTTAAATGCCGGATGCCCACCCAACGAAAAATACATGGTTTGGTCGCCTTTGTTTAAAATAGTATGCTCAACCCGTATTGTATTATTTTTTAAAACGTAGGTAATATAAAACTCAAATTTAAACGGATATTGTAGTAAGGTTTCCTTATTGTAGGCCAGTTTTAGGGTAAGGCTGTGCTCTTCTTGCCTGTGCAGTTCTATATTGGGATTATGGCGTACTATACCATGTTTTGGAAGGTTATAGCTATTTCCTTCAAACTCGAAACGGTTATGTTTTAAAGCTCCGATTATGGGGAATAAGTTAGGAGCAAAACTGCCCCAAATATCGGGGTTGGCATCCCACATAAACGGTGTGTTGTTTTTAATGGATGAAATACCACATAATTCTGCACCGGTTTTTAGGATGTCGATTTTAAGTGTATCATTTTTTAAGCTGAACATGAAGTTTGTTGTTTTTTTTGATTCTAAAGATACAAAACTTGTATTATTTTAATGAAACTGATTAACTTTACAGCTTAATTTTTTGGATTGAGAGCAAAACAGATTTTTACATTACAGGATGTAAACCAATTTAAACAAAAGGTATTGGTGTGGAGCCAACAATTTACCGATGTAGTTTGGCTGGATTCCAATAAACACACCAAAAACCATGGTGTTTACGATGCTGTTTTGGCAACTGATGCTTTTACAAGTATAACGACCGATTATTACGATGCTTTTAATAAATTAAAGGAATACCAAACCCAAACAAACGATTGGATTTTTGGTTATTTAGCTTACGATCTGAAAAATGATATCGAAGATTTGTCATCTGGAAATTTTGATGGTCTGTCCTTTCCCGATTTATATTTTTTTCAACCTAAAAAACTGTTTTTTTTTAAAGGAAATACGGTAGAATTAAGTTATTTAAATATGCTTGAGGACCAAATGGAAGCCGATTTCAAAATAATCGATACGGTAACAGTACCCAACCAAAAAACCACAGAAAATCCAATAAAAATAAGTCTTCGTATCCATAAAGACACTTATTTTGAAAAAGTAAATACAGTATTGGAGCATATCTTTAGGGGCGATATTTACGAAGCAAATTTTTGTCAGGAATTTTATGCTAAAAACGTACAGATTGAACCTTTACACATTTATAACAAGCTCAACCGTATTTCTAATACGCCTTTTGCTGTTTTTTTAAAATACGACGATAAATATTTACTGTCGGCTTCGCCCGAACGTTATTTAAAAAAGGAGGAAAGTAGCGTTATGTCTCAGCCCATAAAAGGTACGGCAAAACGGTTGGACAATAAAACCGAAGACCAAAAATTAAAGCAAGCGTTGGCACAAAATGAAAAGGAACGTAGCGAAAATATTATGATAGTCGATTTGGTGCGCAACGACCTATCTAAAACTGCTAAAAAAGGCAGTGTAAAAGTGGAGGAGCTGTGCAGAGTTTATACTTTTAATCAGGTGCATCAAATGATGTCTACCGTAGTATCCAAGGTCTTACCGCAAACACATCCAGTCGATATTATAAAAAGCACGTTTCCTATGGGCAGTATGACGGGGGCTCCCAAAATTTCGGCAATGCAAATTATAGAAAGATTAGAGGAGACCAAACGGGGGCTTTATTCTGGGGCAGTAGGATATTTTACGCCCAATGGCAATTTCGATTTTAATGTGGTTATTCGGAGTATTTTGTATAACGAGACCCTAAAATATGTATCCTATTCGGTGGGAGGTGCTATTACAGCCAAAAGTAACCCGCAAAACGAGTACGAAGAGTGTTTGGTTAAAGCCAAGGCTATGCGGGAAGTACTGGAAACTTAATAATAACGCATATCTGCCTATAACAGTATTGATTGGAATTTTTGAAAACAATTCACAATTTATTTGTGTGTATGCAAGTGCGAAGCATTGTAAAATCTTAAAAAATATTGATTCTTGGTTCTGTCTAATCTAATTTTTATGTTTTTACCAACAACCGTCAATACAAATTCGTTTCGAAGGTTTGCTTTACGGTTTCCAAAATACGATTTACACGTTTTGGTTCAATATCTTTAACGTGGGCAATTTCGTAAACAGATAGTTTTCCGAATACATATAAATCTACGATACTCGAAACATTTAATGGGAGCCGGCTGTACATGGAGCCTATAAAATCTCTCGTACTTTTATGTTTTGGCACGATAACTTTAAAGGCATTTAAAATAAGGTTGCCTTCGTCGGAATACAAAAAACTTTCCTTATGGTATTTATTCTGTTTGTACGATATGTCACTTAATTCATCATCCATGATAAAATCGAAATCCTCATCAACGGTAAAATGTTCATCTAAGCCGTCTATTTCTTCATTTAAAAACGTATTGGTACTAATGGTATCTTTATGAAATGCTTCCTTTTTGAAAACCGAATACAATTCTTGATCGGTCTGTTTAAAAAGCTCTCGTTTTAAAGCTTCCGAAGAAATTTCCAAAATATCATTGTTTTTAAAATAACGGATAATACTTTCGTTTATAATACCGTTGGATGAATACATATTTTTAGGTAAGATACCGACCGATTCGCCAATATAAAGTCTGTGTTTTGCATAAGGGTGCAATTGTTGTGTTGTTGCAAGTATCATCTTGTTAAGTTGGTCATTTTTTGTAAATACTTTATTGTTCATAGCTCCCAAATATTAAAATATTAGTTTTTGCTTACTGCGTTAAAAGATACGGAATTTTAAGATTTTAAACTACAATTTTCGTAACAATATACAGTAGTAAAATAAATGCGGTTAAACTTTTTGGATCGAAGCAAAAATTAGGAGATTTTTGTTTATTTTAAGGCTTTTTTGAGTTTTATAGCTCTGAGCTATGGAAGGAAAAAAGACAAAAAATGAGTAAAA
>JBKEDH010000140.1:0-2019 GCA_047975295.1 Aestuariibaculum sp. | reverse complement strand
GGTTCGGCTGCTTTAGCGGTTTCCATTTCGTAATGGTAAGTACTTACCGAGTTTTTGGCCAGGGCATTATCTAGACTCTTGTTTAAAGCCTTTGGTGTAATATTATGTACGGTATTGTAGTTAATTTGCTTTTCCCGGCGGTAATTGGTGTCGTCTATGGTTTGCTGCATACTGTTGGTTATTTTATCGGCATACATAATGGCTTTTCCGTTAAGATTTCTAGCTGCCCTACCAATAGTTTGGGTTAATGAGCGCGTAGATCGTAAAAAACCTTCTTTATCGGCATCCAAAATGGCAACCAGCGATACTTCGGGTAAATCCAGACCTTCCCGAAGTAGGTTTACGCCAATTAGAACATCAAAAAGGCCTTTTCGTAGGTCTTGCATAATTTCTACACGTTCCAACGTATCGACATCACTATGAATATAGCGGCATCTAATTTGGATTCTGTCAAGGTATTTGGTAAGTTCTTCTGCCATGCGTTTGGTTAGTGTGGTAACCAATGTACGCTCGTCTTTTTCTACACGTTGTTGTATTTCTTCGATTAAATTGTCTATCTGGTTTAAACTTGGGCGCACCTCAATTATAGGGTCCAACAGACCCGTGGGCCGGATAACCTGTTCTATGTAAATACCATCGGTTTTTTTTAGTTCGTAATCGGCCGGTGTGGCACTTACGTAAATGACTTGGTTTTGTATGGATTCAAATTCTTCAAATTTTAAAGGACGGTTATCTAAAGCTGCTGGCAACCTAAAGCCATATTCTACCAAGTTCTCCTTTCTGCTGCGGTCACCACCGTACATGGCATGTACCTGCGGAATGGTAACATGACTTTCGTCTATAACCATGAGATAATCTTCAGGAAAATAATCCAATAAACAGAATGGGCGGGTTCCGGGCCTTCTGCCATCCAAATAGCGTGAATAATTTTCGATACCGGAACAATAACCGAGTTCGCGAATCATTTCCAAATCGAATTCGGTACGTTCTTTAAGGCGTTTGGCTTCGAGATGCTTGCCAATGTCCTTAAAATAATCGTATTGTTTTACCAAATCGTCCTGGATGTCCTTTATGGCGTTTTGCAATACATCGGGAGAGGTTACAAACATATTTGCCGGATAGATATTTAAACGATCGTAATTTTCGATAATTTGATTGGTTTGGATGTCGAAAGCTTCAATAGCTTCGATTTCATCACCAAAAAAATGGATTCTAAAGGCGTGATCTGCATAACTGGGGAACACATCGACGGTATCTCCTTTTATTCTGAAAGTACCGTGGAGAAATTCGGCTTCGGTTCTAGAATATAAACTCTGTACCAAACGGTGTAATAGTTTTGTTCTGGAAATTTCCTGGTCACGTTCCAACGAAATCACATTTTTTTGAAATTCAACAGGATTGCCAATACCGTACAAACAGGATACCGAAGCGACTACCAGTACATCCCGACGTCCTGAGAGTAGAGAAGAAGTGGCACTTAACCGCATCTTCTCGATTTCTTCGTTTATCGATAAGTCTTTTTCTATATAAACACCAGAAACCGGAATATAGGCTTCGGGTTGGTAATAATCGTAATACGAAACAAAATATTCGATGGCATTGTTTGGAAAAAACTGCTTAAATTCCGAATATAATTGTGCCGCTAAAGTTTTATTATGGGCAAGGACTAAAGTAGGTCGCTGTACTTCTTGTATAACATTGGCAACGGTAAAGGTTTTTCCCGAACCGGTAACACCAAGCAAGGTCTGGTATTGCTCGTTGGAAACGATACCATTTACCAATTGTTTTATGGCTTCGGGTTGGTCGCCCGTTGGATTGAATTCAGATTCTATTTTAAATTTCATCTTGCAAAATTACGCAAAATAAGTGTGTTATCGCTTTAAAGAGAAATGACCTTTTACATTGAATGGCTTGCCTTCCTGTATCACTTTAGCAACAAACCAATAATCGTCTGCGGGCATATTTTCACCATTGTAAGTACCGTTCCAGCCTATTGATGTGTGCGTAAGTGTTTTTAAC
>JBKEDH010000120.1:0-3706 GCA_047975295.1 Aestuariibaculum sp. | reverse complement strand
GTCTAAATTAAAAAGACTTTTATAACGTAATTTTTAACTTCCGAAAGGCTGAGATCATACCCAATGAACCTGGAACAGATAATGCTGTTTAGGGAGGGACGAACGTTAAGTAAATGTGTCCGTTAGGATATTTTTTAGTGGAGTAGCCAACAGGCGCCATGGCAAAAGCTAAAGCTTAACATCGTCAAAAAAAAATCATAATTATTAACAACAAAAGAATAATTACCTCTTTTTATTCGATTATTAAACGTATAATCGTAATGAAAAATCTATTTCTTTTTTTGGCACTTTTAGTGCTATCTGTCGGTGCGTATGCACAAAACAATCTAAACCGTGAAGCTCAGCAGGATTCTACCAAAACACAATATCTCGACGAGGTTTTGGTACAAGCTGTTCGGGTAAATGCCCAATCGCCCATAACACATTCCAACCTAACAAAGCAGGATTTGCAAAAACGTAATTTGGGGCAGGACATACCTTCGCAGCTTAACTATTTGCCATCGGTAGTAACTACCAGCGATGCCGGAGCCGGTATTGGTTACACCAGTTTTAGGGTGCGAGGTACCGATGGTTCTCGGGTAAATGTTACCATAAACGGTATTCCGTTTAACGATGCTGAAAGTCAAGGTGCTTTTTGGGTAAATTTGGGAGATTTAACCTCGTCCACCCAAAGTTTACAACTGCAACGCGGCGTAGGAACATCCACCAACGGATCGGCGGCGTTCGGGGCGAGCTTAAATGTACTTACCGATACGTTTTCGGAAGAAGCCTCGGGCGAAATATCCAATAGTTTCGGTAGTTATAACACTCGTAAACATACCGTAAAGTTGAGTACAGGTTTGCTAAATGATCATTTTGAAATTTCCGGACGCTTTTCCAATATTTATTCCGATGGTTATGTAGATAGGGCTTTTACCGATTTAAAATCTTATTTTTTGCAAGGTATTTATAAAGACGAAAACACCTTAATCAAAGCCTTGACCTTTGGTAATGTCGAACAGACCTATCAGGCTTGGTATGGTTTAACGGCCCAGCAAATGGAAGAAGACCGCCGCCAAAACCCATATACCTACGACAACGAAACCGATAACTATTGGCAGGACCATTACCAATTGCATTGGAACCAACGTTATAATAGTAATTGGTCAACCAATTTAGGCTTAAACTATACCAAAGGAAAAGGTTATTTTGAACAATATGAAGACGATACCGACGAGATAGGTCTTTACCAAGGCATTGTTGAAGCAACCGATACCTATATTAACGATGATGGAGAATCGGTTCCTATTACCGATGTGATTAGACGGCGTTGGTTAGATAACGATTATTATGTACTTAATGCCAATGCAACCTATAAAAAGGACGCTTTGGAAATTATTTCCGGACTGTCGTACAGTAATTATACGGGCGATCATTTTGGTGAAGTTATTTGGGCAAGAAAATTTACCGATAATGCCAACATCCGCGACCATTATTACGATGGCGATGCATCAAAGAACGATTTCAGCATATTTTCAAAAGCAACCTTTAAAATAGTGGAAAAATTAACCGGATTTATCGATTTGCAAGGACGTTTTGTAAGCTATAAAACCAATGGTGTAAATTCCAATGGAGAAGCGTTTGTAACCGATGCCGATTTTAGTTTTTTTAACCCAAAATTTGGAGCAACTTATAAACATAGCGATTTTAGTAGTTTTTACGTATCGTATGCCAGAGCCAACCGCGAACCCAATCGGGATGATTTTAAGGCCGGTGTAACCGAAAACGAAACCTTAAACGATATCGAGCTAGGTTGGCGGTACAATACCCCAAAAGTAAACCTAAGCACCAATTTGTATTATATGTTTTACCAAAACCAGTTGGTGCTTACCGGTGAGCTGGACGATGTAGGAAGCCCCATTCGTGCCACAAGTGGTAAAAGTTATCGGCTTGGGCTGGAGGTCGATGCCAATATCCGTTTTAGTAAAGTGTTCAACACTTCAACAAACATAGCGTTGAGTAGCAATAAAAATCGTGATTTTAAATGGGGAGCTGATAATGGAGTTGCCGATTTGGGTAATACCGATATTTCATTTTCGCCCAATGTAGTTATTGGCAATGCTCTTAATTTTTATCCGGTCGAAAAATTACAGTTATCGTTATTGAGTAAATTTGTAGGAAAACAGTACTTAAACAATATAGAAGACGAACAAGGTATTTTAAAAAGCTATTTTGTAAGCGACTTTAATGTGAATTACGAAATTAATCCCAAGAAAATCTTTAAATCCATTATCCTTTCCGGTTTGGTAAACAATATATTCAACAAAAAATATATATCCAATGCCGTAGATTATGGTGGTGGTTACGTGTATTACTTTCCACAGGCAACCATTAATGTTTTGGCAGGAGTTACTTTGAAGTTTTAGAAGAAATATTTGAAATATAGAGACCTACAAGGTTTAAAAAACCTTGTAGGTCTTAATTTTTAATTGCTTATATATAGCATATCCCCATTTTGTTCTACACGATATTCCTTTAAAGGACAGGATAGTTCATCGTTATTAAGAATCAAACCATTTATTAGGCTGTAAATATTGCCATCGCCACAATTACATTCGGCCTCAATGCCACTAATTTCCATAGGCATACAACTGTTAGATGGCGGATGGTTGGGGTCGCATGCGTCCCAAGCCCTAAAACCACTGCCCACATTAACTACAATAATGCCTTTATAGCCGCCATCGTAAACCGGAACAGCCTTTGCAGGAGATAATAATTCGATATATTGAGGCAATCGTAAATCTATAGGAACAGAAAAACCAACGTTAGGGATGTTTTTACAGTTATCGTTTTCTACACTGCTACTACATGAAACCATTAGAAGTCCTATTAGGAGAAATATATATATTTTGTTCATAACCTGTTTTTGTTTCGCAATTTACAATAAAATATAAAGTGATTAAATATTTTGTATATTTGTATTCGGTCTCGTTTTTGCGGGATTTTTTTATACCGATTATCGAATAATTAAAATAGATAATTGGTTTGTTGTGCTGAACTTCGTGTTCGGCTTTTTATTATTATAAACGATGAAGTTATGAGTAAAGTATCGTACTATACACCGGAAGGATTAAAAAAATTAAGAGATGAATTAAACCTCTTAAAAGATGTGGAACGTCCAAAAGCATCGCAAGCTATTGCCGAAGCAAGGGATAAAGGAGATTTAAGTGAAAATGCCGAATATGATGCTGCTAAAGAAGCACAAGGATTGTTGGAAATGAAAATAGCCAAGTTGGAAGAAACCCTGTCTAATGCGCGTGTTATAGACGAGTCGCAATTAGATATCTCGAAAGTTTTAGTGCTGTCGAAGGTTAAAATAAAAAACCAAACTAATGGTATGGAAATGACCTATACCTTAGTGGCCGAAAGTGAAGCCGATTTAGCGTCGGGAAAAATTTCGGTAAATTCGCCCATAGGCAAAGGTTTATTAGGGAAATCGGTTGGCGATGTTGCCGAAATCCAGGTACCCAATGGTATTATGAAATTTGATATTATTGAAATTTCGAGATAGGATTTTATAGTGAATAGTTTAGTACACAATAAAAATCAACTTACTTGATTTATCATCTGATTTTCAAGACCTCACAGGTATTAAAAACTAGTAAGATCTACGGGTTCAATATTTTTATTATTAATGTACTGAGGATATTTTTTGATTTTTTGTCGT
>JBKEDH010000101.1:0-39091 GCA_047975295.1 Aestuariibaculum sp. | reverse complement strand
TTTAGCACTTGGTCTGGATAACATTATTTTTTTATCCTTAACGGCATATGGCTAAGGATTTATTCCTATGTAAAGATATGGCTTTTTGTGATTTAAAAAAAGTTAAATGCTTTTACCCTGTTATTGATAGGTTTTACAACTGAAATTTTAATTCTACTTTCTAATGCTTTTTATTATAGCCAAAGCATTTTTAACATCTTGTTCCAACTTTGCATAATCTTTATTGGCCAAGATATCTTTTGATATTAATTGCGAGCCCATGCCCACACAGGTTACGCCGGCATCGAACCACTCTTTAAGGTTTTCTTCGGTGGGCGATACACCTCCGGTAGGCATAATACTGGTCCAAGGTTGCGGACCTTTAATACCTTTTACAAACTTTGGTCCATATAAATCGCCCGGAAATAATTTTACGATTTCGCAACCCAATTCTTCGGCTCTGGCAATTTCGGTTAAACTACCACAACCGGGCGACCACAATACTTTTTTACGGTTACAGGCTATGGCTATATCTTCGCGCAATACGGGTGTTACCACAAAATTGGCTCCCAACGACATGTATAGCGATGCTTGGGCCGCATCGGTTACCGAACCCACGCCCATAATCATTCCGGGCAATTCCTTTATGGCATATTTAGTGAGCTCGCCAAAAACTTCGTGGGCAAAATCGCCACGAGCGGTAAATTCCAATAATCGGGCACCCCCATCGTAACATGCTTTTAATACCTTTTTGCTTAATTCTATATCGTTGTTGAAAAACAAGGGAATCATTCCCGTTTTCTTCATAGCCTGAGCTACTTCTAATCTTGAAAACTGTGCCATTTTTTACAAATGTTTAATTGTTTGATTGGATTTTTGCTTATGAATTTGTTTAAACTTTTTCAATTGGCTAAAACGTTTAAATAAATTCTATGGTTTGTTGAATATTCTGCCAAAAACACATCAATAGTTACTAAATTATCTCGCTACACGACCGGAAGCATCGCCTCCCATCAGTTTTTCAACTTCGGCAACCGTTACCAAATTGGCATCGCCTTTAATGGTGTGTTTTAAACATGAAGCCGCTACGGCAAAATCCAATGCTTTTTGGTCGTCGCCGGAATAGGTAATCAAACCATAAATCAATCCGCCCATAAAAGAATCTCCACCACCTACTCTATCTACAATATCGGTAATTTGGTACTGGCGTGTTTCGTACATTTTATTACCATCGTAAAGCACGCCTGCCCAAGTATTATGCGAAGCCGAAATAGAACCTCTTAAAGTTGTAATGACCTTTTTGGCTCTTGGGAATTTTTTAATCATTTGTTGGCAAACCGACAAAAATGCTTCTGCCTTAACATCGTGACCTTGTGTTTGTACGGTTATACCTTCGGGTTTAATACCAAAGTGCATTTCGGCATCTTCTTCGTTGCCCAAAACAACATCGCAATACGAGGTAAGTTCTGTCATAATAGTTTCCCGTTTGGCTGCATCGCAGTATTTCCAAAGTTTGGCACGGTAATTCAAATCGGTTGAAATGGTAATGCCCTTTGCACTGGCCGCTTTAACGGCCTCTAAGCAGGTATCGGCAGCACCTTGCGAGATGGCCGGTGTAATTCCCGTCCAATGGAACCACTCAACACCCTCAAAAACAGCATCCCAATTTACCATACCGGGCTTAATTTCGGCCATAGCCGAATGTGCTCTGTCGTAAACAACCTTACTGCCTCTCGATACGGCACCGGTTTCTAAAAAGTAAATTCCCAAACGATCGCCTCCCCAAGCTATTTTATCTACACCAACACCACGTTTGCGCATTTCCATCATGGCACATTCGCCAATATCGTTTTTAGGCAAGCGGGTTACAAAATCTACCGAAATACCATAATTGGCCAAAGAAACGGCTACATTCGATTCGCCACCACCATACACAACATCGAAACTTGAAGCTTGCGAAAACCTTAAAAATCCTTCGGGTGCCAAACGCAACATAATTTCCCCAAATGTTACAACTTTACTCATTTTTAATCGTTATTTATCAGTTAATATTTTTCGGTTAATCGTTTAAGCAAAAAATTAAACAAAATATGATATTTGATTATCTTTCTGAAAACCAAACCTATTTTGATTTTAACAATAAATCTATTATTTTTGCTTAAACGATTAAGCATTTACAAATATATACAAAAAATTGAATAAGCAAAAAAAACCGACTATAAAAGATATCGCAAATGTTTTAAACATATCGCCCGCTGCCGTATCGAAAGCCCTTAACAACGATTCTAGAATTAGCGACAAGACTAAAAAAGCGGTAAAGCAAATTGCAAAAAACCTAAACTACCAACCCAATCATTTGGCAAGTGCCCTAAGAAAGGGAAAAAGTAATTTAATTGGCGTTATTGTACCCAAAACAAACAGCCACTTTTTTTCGTCGGTACTTCAAAGTATGGAAGAGGTTTTAAACAACGAAGGCTATAATATTATCATTACCCATTCCAACGAATCGTACAAAAAAGAGTGCAACAATATCGATACGCTTTTGTTTACTCAAGTTGATGGTATTATTGCTTCGATGGCCAACGAAACCGTAAATTTGGAATATTACGAAAAGATAAAATCCAAAGGTATTCCTCTTATTCTTTTTGATCGTGGTGAAAATAATTTAAATGTCGATTATATTGGTATTAACGATTACCAAAGCAGTATTTTAATTGTAGAACATCTTATAAAACAAGGCTGTAAACGTATTGCCCATATTGGCGGCTACAAACATACCCGTATTTTTAACAATCGCATACGTGGTTATGTCGATGCCATTAAAAAACACGGCTTAGCTTTTGAAAACGATTGGCTTATTGAAAGTAGCCTAACCATTGAGGACGGCAGAACAAAAATGAAACAGCTTTTGGATTTGCCAAACAGACCCGATGCGGTGTACCTTGCCTCCGATTATGCCGCCTTGGGCGCCCTACAAGTATTGGAAGAAACCGGATTAAAAGTACCAAACGATATTGCTCTTGTTGGCTTTGGCAACGAACCTTTTACCAATATGGTGTCGCCCGGCATTTCCAGTATAGACCAACACAGTACCGAAATTGGCAAACAAGCCGCCCTCACCTTTTTAGAACGGGTTAAAACCCCCGATAAAAAACAGATTCTGAATAAAATTATATTAAATGCCGAATTAATAGTACGGGAGTCTTCGGGTAAAAGAAACCAATCTTAGTACGATGCTTTTTGTCATTTCATCCCTCATCTATAAACAAATTTAGTACTCCGAAAAAAAATTCTATTTTTGAGAACAATCAAAAAAAATCAAAGTATTGCTCTTTACCCTGTTTATATTTAGAAATTTGGTGTTTTTTACAAATACCCTTTTTAGTCGAAAAACAACTTTTTTTCTCTTTTCCTTTTTTATATTTATTAAGGGGATAGCTCAAGATTATCCCGTTAAATATATAGACATTTCTCAAGGACTGTCCAATAATTCTGTCACCACCATATACCAAGACACCGATGGCTATATATGGTTTGGTACTTATGACGGACTAAACCGATATGATGGCTATGAGTTTAAAATATTTAAAAATATAATTGATAATCCAAGTTCTATTCCTGCAAATTATATCCGTTGCCTTGATGGCGATTCCAAAAACAATCTATGGATAGGTACTTCCAATGGTGCATGTATTTATAAAAAAGAAAATGGTGCTTTTTTACCACTCTCTTTTTCCAACAAAACCGAAAAGCATATACCTTTTAAGGATATTGTAATGCAAATTAAATGTATATCGCTAAATACCACACTTATAGGCGGACAAAAAAAGGGATTGGTAATGTTTAATAACAATAGCCTAAACGGTGAACAAATACCTTTTGAAATATCTGGAAAAACAAAAACAGAATATAGCGTATCGGCTATCGAAACCTTGAACGATAGCATTTGCTTGATAGGCATAAACAAAGTAGGGTTATGCGAATTAAACATTAATAATAAACAGTTAACCCTTAAAAACAGTATATTAAAACAAATAAACTGCCTTAAAAAAGACAAGGATAGTATTGTTATAGTAGGAACAAATGAAGGTCTTTTTAAATACTCTACAAAAACCAATACACTTTCCAAAAACATATTGACCAACAAAGCAATTGTAACCAACATCATTAAAGATAAAAAGGGTTCTATATGGATAGCAACCGATGGTTTTGGGGTTTTTACGATTAAAGGACATATAGCTTCTCCCTTTTACAACAATGCTACCGACAAGCTACTAAAAAGCCAAGCTGTATGGGGACTTTATGAAGACAGGGAAGGCAATAAATGGTTTGGTACCATAAGAGGAGGTATAAGTATGCTTAGCAATACTGCTCCTTTTTTTGAACATATTAAATACACTAAAGACCACAGCAACAATACCGCCGATAATTTTATTCTATCGTTTTTTGAAGATAACAGTAAAAATATATGGATAGGTACCGATGGTGCCGGCATACGGCAATGGAACAGAAAAAACAACAACTATACACACTACAAAGCCGCATCAGGAAAAAACAATGCATTATCCAGTAATTTTATTACCAAAATATTACAGGATAATAAAGGTGATTTTTGGGTTTCTACATGGGGAGGAGGCATTAACAAAATCAATACAAAAAGCAATACCATTAAACATTACCCATGTGTTAACGAAACCAATGGTAGAACTGAGGAAAATGTATGGATTTTATACCACGATTCAAAACAGAATATTTGGGCGGCAACTGCCGATGGCGGCCCCCTTTATCGATACGACAAACAAACCGATACATTTAAAACCCATATAACCGAAGTAAACGATTTACTTTGTCTTACAGAAACTAAAGATGGCAAGTTTTGGGCTGGTAATTATTCAAAATTATTTTGCATAGACCCCGAAAGTAAAGCAGTTAAACCTTTTGACATGGGCTATGCCATAAGATGTATTCTTGAAGGAAGAGACAACACCTTATGGGTTGGCACATCGGAAGGAGGTCTTCTTTTATACAACAGAATTACCAATACATATAAAAGATTTACCGAAAAAGATGGTTTGCCAAGCAACACTATCCTTAATATGTTAGAAGACCAAAACAGCAATTTATGGATTAGTACATACAACGGTCTTTGTCGTTTTAATCCTTATAAAAATACATTTCGGAATTTTTCAGTTTCCGATGGGCTCCAAAGTAATCAATTTAATTCGGGTGCTGCATTGGGCATTTCGTCCGGCGAATTTTTATTCGGGGGCATAAACGGTTTTAATATGTTTCATCCGGAGCATATTAAAGATTCTATTAGACCAACAAAAATCCTACTATCCAACCTTCTTATCAATAATTCACCTATAGAAAACACTCCTAATTATATAACCGAATCCTATTTGAAGAATACAAAAAGCACCACAACCCGAAATAAGGTTTTATTTTTCACACAACAATAATTCTTTTTGTCAATTTATTGATTTTGAATATCAACATTCTAAACATTTTCAAAAACCGCTAAAGCTTTATAGTTTAATGTTTTAATCAACACATTAAAGATAATACGTGATTTTTTGTGTACTATGAGATGTTATTTAAATCTAAAAAATGGGAAACCATCTAAATAATCCCATAAAAAATCACCAACTTAACAACTACAAATCCGGATTTATAAAAGTATTTATTTCGTCGAGAGATAGCTTAGGGTTAGCGCCTTCGTTCTGTGCAACCAATGCCCCAACGGCACATGCAAAATCAATGGCTTTTTGCGGAGCCACCCCTTTTAACAGCTCACTAATAAGTACGCCTAAAAACGAATCGCCCGCACCAACAGTATCTACAACATGTATTAAATAACCACTGTTGTAATACAGGTTTCCATTATATAACAAAACCGCACCATGTTCACCCTTGGTTACACAAACATGCCGGGTATTGGTCTGCTTTGCTACAAACTGCAAATTTTGTTCTAAAGCCTTGTATTTAGAGCCCATCATCTTACCCACTTTATATAGTTCTTCATCATTAAACTTTATAAAATCTGCTTTTCCCATTAGATACAATAACCTATCTTTAGTATAATAGGGTATTCTTAAATTAAGATCGAATATTTTGTATTTAGCAAGTTCCACAAGTTGGTACAACGTATCTTTAGAAATATCGTCACGTGCTACAAGACTGCCAAAAACAAACGCATCGGACTCTTTTACAGCAGCCTTATTTACTTCTGTTAATGTAATTTTATCCCAAGCTCTTGGATATTTTATATCGTAAGAGGCCATGCCCTTCCCGTTAAGCATAACCTTTACTTTTCCTGTTTTATATTCGTTATGTGCCTGTACACAATTAACATCTATCCCACAATCTTGTAAGTACCGCTTAATTTCCCTGCCTTTTTTATCTTTACCTATGGCGGTAACCATAGTTACCTCATTATCCAAAGCTTTTAATCTGTTAGCGACATTTAAAGGTGCACCTCCTATTTTTCTATGGGTTGGAAATACATCCCATAACACCTCTCCAAAACATGTTATTTTAGGCATATTTATTATTTTTTAAAAACCAACTTGGAAATTTGTCCCCCACCCGCAGCATAGGCCACACTATCGTTTAAAAAACGTATAGTATAAAAACTATCGTTACTTAAATGCTTCCACGAATGTCCCGAATCGTTACTAAAATCGACACCTTTAAAACCTACGGCTACCAATGCCCTACCATTACCGTTTGGTACATATTGTATGCAACTACGATATCCTGGATTTTGGTTTGGTGCAACCAATTGCCATGTTTTTCCTCCATTGGTGGTTCTTATTTTATTCTCCTCATTGCCATCTGGATTGGTATAATCGCCACCAATAGCAAAACCATTATTTTCGTCGTAAAAATCGATGGAATAAATCCCTTCAGTATCCTTGGCTTTAACAATGGGCGTTTCAATAATTTGCCAAGTAACTCCTTTATTTTCCGAATAATAAATATTACCCTGCGTTGTAGCTACCCACACCTTATTACCTATGGTCTTTATATTGGTATTACTGGCAGCAAAAGCTCCCTCTCCCGATTTACTTTTTGGTAAATCTTCACAAGGTAGTTTTCGCCATGAATGCCCTCCGTTACGGGTTACTATTATAGACAAACAACCATCTACACTATCGCCAATTGCAATACCTTCTTTATCGTTCCAAAAAGTCATGGCATCGTAAAACACACCTTCTTTTTCTTCTTTGTAAACTAATTCCATTTTCCCTTTATTTCCGGTTTTAAACAATAAAGCGGGATTACCAACGGTAAGCATAAAAAAATCACTTGCAGTATGCGCTACGGCTCTAAAATGTAATTTTAAGGAATCGTATTGCTGTATAGATCGCTGCCAAACTTTCGTTTTCGGATTATACAGTCCGAAAGCTCCATTATTGGCCGCAAAAGCCAAGCTATTATCGTTTAGAATTTCTATTGCCCGAATACTTAAAATTGAATCCTGTAAAATGGTTTCCATTTCAATTTTATTAAATGCCACTTGTGTTATGCGATCATTTTTTCCACAGGAAAACAGGATAACACTTAATAAAATTATAAAATATTGTTTCCTCATTAGCCGATATTTTCCATAAAAGTAGAAAATTGAAAACGAAAAATAGCTAAAAAGAAACAAATCCACTTATAAAACGTACCTTTGCAACCTCATTTTTTTTAATATGCGACTACATAGAAATTTATGTTTTGCGGTTATCGACGGCCTAACCCAGATTTTTAACGAGAACCAATATGCAGATAAGGTTATTCAACACCTTTTAAAACGCAATAAACGCTGGGGCAGCCGTGACCGTGCTTTTGTTGCCGAAACCACCTACGATATTGTACGTTGGAAACGTCTATATGCCGAAATTGCCGAAGTTAAAGCACCGTTTGATCGTGATAATCTTTGGCGTCTATTTGCGGTTTGGGCTACTTTAAAAGGTATTAAATTACCCGATTGGAAGTATTTTGAAAATACACCGACCCGAAAAATAAAAGGCCGTTTCGACGAACTTTCAAAAATTAGAAAATACAGAGAATCCATACCCGATTGGATGGATACTTTGGGTGAAAAAGAATTGGGCAAAAATATTTGGACCAAAGAAATAAGTGCCCTTAACCAACAAGCCGATGTTATTTTAAGAACAAACACCTTAAAGACCACTAAAGAAAAGTTACAAGCCGAATTATTCGATTTGAATATTGAAACCGAATTTTTAAAAGACTATCCCTATGCCTTGAAGCTAAAGGAACGCACCAATGTGTTTACTACCGAAGCTTTTAAAAACGGTTTGTTTGAAGTACAGGACGCCTCATCGCAATTGGTAGCCCAGTTTCTCGACGCCAAACCAGGAATGCGTGTTATAGATACCTGTGCCGGTGCCGGAGGCAAAACCCTACATTTAGCCTCTCTCATGGAAAACAAAGGGCAAATTATTGCTATGGATATTTATGCCAACAAACTTAACGAACTTAAACGCCGTGCCAAACGTAATGGTGCACATAATATAGAAACCCGACTTATTGAAGGCACAAAAACCATAAAAAAACTGCATGATAAGGCCGACAGGGTTTTAATCGATGCTCCTTGTTCCGGATTGGGCGTTCTGCGCCGAAACCCTGATGCCAAATGGAAATTAGATCCCGATTTTATCGAAACGATAAAAACAACCCAACAAAATATCTTACAACAATATGCTAAAATGGTAAAACCAAACGGAAAATTAGTCTATGCTACCTGTTCCGTACTTCCTTCTGAAAATAAAAAACAGATCGAAACCTTTTTAACTTCCGAAAACGGCAAAGATTTTGCATTGGTAAAAGATAAAAAAGTTTTAGCCCATACATCGGGATACGATGGCTTTTACATAGCCTTGCTCGAAAAGAAATAACATAATAATATAAACTCATTTTAAACTTTACTCCCTACAATTAAAAAACCATCAATCCAACCCCATTTTTTTTATCAATTCAATAATATAACGCACTAATGTTATAAAAATAGTGCTTAATACATTTATTCTATATATATTTGAACACAAAGAAAAACGATGACAAATAATAACAACAATAATAATTTCAATAATCCTAATATTTAGGACAGGAAGGTTGTTGTTTAATAAATAGTATCATAAAGCCTTCCGGACGGGAAGGCTTTTTTATTGATAAGTTACGTCTTTTTGAACGATAGTGAAAAATCTCAATAATAATTTAGATTCTTCGATTTCTTTCAGAATGACATAATAAATAAAAAACAAAAAAACACAAAGCATGAGCAAAATAATGACCGTCGATATTTTATCGAGTATTAAAGGTGCACAGCCCAGTGAGGCCGTAAACAAATTATTTGATGTGATTAAAACCGCACAACATTCAAATAACAACACTTTTAATCAAAATGGTAGCAATTACGTATCCGTAAACGACTTGCGTGATGATGTAGTACAGGAAAGCTCTGCTCTGGAAAAGCAAATTATCAAAGAAAACTTTCCCAAGGAAAAAAACGGTTTTTTAGTGGTTTCTAAAGTTATAGAAGAATAGTTATGGCATCTCAAATAAAACACATACACCAACAATTAATAGATAAACGCATAACTTGTACCGATTTGGTTCGGGAAAAATTAAATCTCCTTAAAGCCAATACCAACAATACCGTTAACAGTTTGTTGGAAGAAACAGCATTACAACTTGCCGAAAAAGTAGATAAAAAAATTACACGTGGTGAAACCATTGGTTTGCTGGAAGGTATTCCTTTTGGCATTAAAGACGTTTACATGCTGCAAGGTACGGTAACTACGGCCAGCTCTAACTTGCTTAAAGATTACAAATCGGCCTATACGGCTACGGCCATCCAAAAACTGTTGGATGCCGGCGCCATTCCCATTGTTAAAGAAAATTGCGATAGTTTCGGGCATGGTTCATCGAGCGAAAACACCATTTTTGGAGCGGTTAAAAACGCTATAAACCCCGATTTGGTGGGCGGTGGCTCAAGTGGTGGTTCGGCGGTAAACGTAGCCAAAGATTATACGGTATTTTCTATTGGTGGCGATACGGGCGGCTCCATTCGCCAGCCGGCAGGCTACAACCATGTTTACGGACTAAAACCCACATACGGACGCATTTCGCGCTACGGTTTAATGGCCTATGCCTCATCGACCGACTGTGTTGGTCCCATTGCCAAATCGGTCGAAGATATCCGCATTGTGCTTAACGTTATGGGCGGAAAAGACCCAAAAGACCAGACTACTTTTGCTTCGGAAGCAATCTCGGAAGAAAGCATACAACATGCAGACCCCATAAAAACAGTCGGTTATTTTAAGAATTTTATTGAAAGTGATGCCATTGATGCGCAGATAAAAGCCGATTTCCTTTCTACAATCGAAAAAATTAAAGCCAAGGGCATTCAGGTAAAAGCCCTCGATTTCTTTAATGCCGATATTTTGGTTTCTACCTATTATACTTTGGCCATGGCCGAAACGGCCTCTAACCTATCCCGTTTGGACGGTAGCAATTACGGTAACCGGATTGAAGATAAAAACCTAAAGGAATCGTACGCTATTACACGTTCCGAGAATTTTTCCGAAGAAACCAAACGCCGTATTGTTGGTGGCAATCAGGTGTTATCGCAAGGATTTTCAGACGACATCTATTTAAAAGGATTAGCCTTGCGGGATACCGTTTCCGAAAATTTCCAAAAGGATTTTTCCGAAGTCGATATCATACTTTCACCCGTAACACCAAGCACACCGCCAAAAATTGGCAATAGTTTAAAAAATCCGCATGCCATGTATTTAAGTGATGCCTATACAGTAGGGTTCAGCTTGGGGCAGCTCCCTACCCTAACCGTTCCGCAAGGCACCGAAACCGGTCTGCAAATAACCGCTGCCAAACAAAACGATGCTCTTGTTTTAAAGTTTGCCAACTTTTTAAAAGATACGCTATAATGAACCATACATTAGCAAAATCTTCCATTTTCACAGAATCCCGTAAAATGTATATCGCATAGGGCCTCTAAAACCATATTAAAGAACAGATGAAATTAGAACACATAGAAGACCTTTTAAAAAAACACGATTTAGAATTGGTTATCGGACTGGAAACCCACGTACGGCTAAACACCAAAACCAAACTATTCTGCTCGTGTCCCAACCAAGAAATTGAAACACCCAACCAAAATATCTGTTCGGTATGTACGGGGCAAATGGGTGTTTTGCCCGCCATTAACAAAGAAGCCATAACCAAAGCCATTTACTTTGGAAAAGCCGTAAAATCAAGCTTTGACAATCCTATTATTTCTTGGGACAGAAAACATTACGAATACCCCGACAACCCCAAAAACATACAGATTACGCAATTTCACAACCCCATTATCCCCGATGGACAAGTGTCGTGTTTCCGTAACGATGGTTCACAATTTACGGTAAATTTATCCCAAGTACATATTGAGGAAGATGCCGCTAAACTCATGCACGAAAAAACGGCTTCGCTGGTCGATTTCAACAAGGCAGGCGTACCGTTAATCGAAATTGTTACCACGCCCTGTATTCGCCATATTGAGGATGCTTCGACTTATGCGCAGTACATTCAGCGTATTGTTCAGAATTTAAAAATAAGCGAGGCCAATTTGGAAAAAGGCGAGTTTAAATCGGACGTTTCGGTATCGCTACGAAAAAAACATACTTACGAACTTAATCCGCGTACCGAAATAAAAAATCTGAACTCCTTTAAGTTTATGGTTGAAGCCCTAAAGGAAGAAGTTGAAAAACAATTGGATTATTATCTGGAAAACAAAGCCTTTCGACCCGACCAAACTACGGTATTATGGGATGCCGATTTAAAGCAGACCAAAACCATGAGAAAAAAGGAATACGAGGCCGACTACCGTTTTATTTCGGAACCCGATTTGCCTTTTGTAAACATTAAGGACGTAGTCGATACCATTGATGTGGACATTAGTGCCTTGCCCTTTGCTGTAGAATCTATTTTAATTAAAGGAGGCGTACTGCCACAGGATGCCAAGTTTTTTACTGCCGATGCGCTGCGTTCGGGAACTTTTGTAACCATAAATAAAGCCATAAACGACCCGTTATTTGTGGCGAAAACATTAACTAACAACATGAAGCCGGAAGATTATTCGAAAATTGAAAATATTTCGGATGTTGTTGAAATTTTCAGTTTGTTCAAGGCCGAAAAAGTAACGTCCGTATTGGCTCAAAACGCTATTGTTTCGCTGTTGAACGATGCCTGTTTCGACTATAAATCGTATTTCGATACCCATAGCATTTCCGAAGAAAAAATAAGCAAAGCCATTGATAAAGTTATTCTGGAAAATGAAACCATTGCCAACGATATTAAATCCGGAAACCAAGGCAAAGCCGGTATTCTTGTTGGTAAAGTAATTGTCATAATAGGTAAAGGGGCATCGGGAAAAGTTATCCGTGAAGGCATTTTGAGCAAGTTGGAAAGTGAAAATGGGAAAGTGAAAAGTGGAGCATTGCCCAACCAACCAACCAATAACAGACAACCAACAACGGGCAATGAACAGTTAACAACCAAACAAGAGGAACTACTACCCGAAATTCCCATTATCATAAAGGAAGAATACCGCACACATTTAGCAAGTGATATTTCGGAAAAGAATATTTCGGAAAACATAACGCTTGCAGGATGGGTGGCCAGTGTTCGCGACCACGGCGAATTGATATTTATTGATTTACGGGATTCCAGTACCGAAATTTTCCAAGTGCGTTTAAGCCGGGAATCCTTTGCTAATTTGGACGAATTGGTAAAGCTCAAGCCCGAATCGGTCATTACGGTTACAGGACATATTGTTCGACGTGACGAGGACGATTACAACCCTTCGCTACGTACAGGAAAAATTGAACTCGAAGCTACCGATTTGGATATTTTAAACCTATCCAGAACCCTTCCGTTTGAAATAAAAAGAGCTACCAAAACCAACGAAAACACCCGTTTTCAGTATAAATTTTTGGACCACCGCAACAACGATGTACACCGTGTTATGGTAAACCGCCACAGGGTTATAAAACTATTGCGCGATATTTTGGACGAACAGGACTTTTTGGAGATTGAAACGCCTATTTTGAGTGCCGGAACCGATGAGGGTGCCCGTGAATTTATTGTACCATCACGCAAACAATCCGGATATTTTTATACCTTACCACAAGCACCTCAGCAATTTAAGCAAATGCTTATGGTTAGCGGTTACGAAAAGTATTTCCAGATTGCACGTTGCTTTAGGGACGAAGATTCCCGTGGCGACCGCCAACCAGAGTTTACACAATTGGATTTGGAAATGGCCTATGCCAGCATGCAGCAGATTATTGATTTGAATACCAACATGTTTAACGAGGTAGTAACCAAAATTTACGGCAACAAATGGATTTTACACCCGTTTGTTACGCTTACCTACCAAGAGGCCATGGACAAGTACGGTTGCGACCGTCCCGATTTGCGATTTGGACTCGAACTACAGGATATTACCGATATTGTAAAGGATACCACTTTTCAAGTATTCAGCAAACCCATTGAAGCAGGCGGTATTGTAAAATGTATAAAAGTTTCGGCCGAAGAACAGGGCAACAAACGCCTTTCGAAAGGACAGATTGAAAAACTGACCACCATTGCACAACAGCTTGGTTTGGGCGGACTTGCCTATATTATTGTAAACGAAAATGATTTACAATCGCCAATAATTAAATTTTTGGGTGAAACCATTGCCGAAAACATTATTAAAACAACCAATGCCAAAGTAGGCGACATTGTATTTTTCTCGGCTTCCGATTATGCTACTGCCAACAAAGCTTTAGATGCGGTACGCCAAGAATTGGGCAAAATGTTGCGCTTAATCAATCCGAAAGAGCTACGTCCGGCTTGGGTAGTCGATTTCCCCATGTTCGAAAAAACCGACGAAGGCCATTGGACCTTTACCCATAATCCGTTTTCGATGCCCGCTGTTTACGACATCGAAAAACACATGAACGGTAAAGAAGAAGAAATAGGGAGCATTATAGCCCAACAATACGATTTAATTTTGAACGGTTACGAAATTGGAGGTGGCTCCGTTAGGGCACACAAACCCGAAATTCTTGAAGCCACCTATCGCAATATGGGCTACAACAAAGCAGACATGCTAAAAAGCGTTGGCACCATGTACAAAGCCTTCCATTATGGCGCACCGCCACACGGCGGTATTGCTTGGGGCGTTGATAGATTGATGATGATTTTGGAGAAAAAAGCTTCGATACGCGAAGTAATGGCCTTCCCAAAAACCGGTACCAGCGACGATTTATTATTTGGTGCGCCATCGGCATTATCAGACAAAAAAGTGGAGGAAATGAATGTGAAAATTGTTAGGCGTTAACCTTTGGCTGGTTGTTCCTTAAAAACCCATAAGCTCTTATTTTGTTGCTTTATTAATACTTTATTCGGTAAAAAGAGAGTTAACCCATAACAACAATTCCGAACAGGTTATTCCAAACTTGAAAAAAATGGTGTTTATAGTATCACTTTTTTATATGACATACATGTCTTATCGCTAGCTTTTTTACTATTTTTGCGCCTATGTCCAGAAAACATAAAAATAAGATTTTTACTAACCTTGAAGTTTTGGATACTGCCGCAAAAGGCAAGTCTATTACCAAGGCTCCCGACGGCAAGATCATTTTTTTACCTAATGCCGTACCGGGCGATGTGGTCGATGTACAAACCTTTAAAAAACGTAAAGCCTATTACGAAGGAAAAGCCATTGTTTTCCATAAGCTTTCCAACAAAAGAACTGAACCCGTTTGCGAACATTTCGGTACCTGTGGTGGTTGTAAATGGCAAAATATGGACTACAACCATCAATTATACTACAAACAAAAAGAAGTTACCGATAACTTAATCCGTATTGGACATATAGAACTGCCCGAAGCAATACCCATTCTTGGTTCGGAAAAACAGTATTTCTATAGAAATAAAATGGAATTTTCGTTTAGTGATAGCCGATGGTTAACATCCGAAGAAATTAAATCCAGCACCGATTTAGACAATAAAAATGCCTTAGGATTCCACATTCCGGGAATGTGGGATAAAATTCTCGATATAAATTCCTGCCATTTGCAAGAAGACCCATCGAATGCTATACGCAATGCAGTAAAACAATTTGCAATTGACAATAATTTGGCCTTTTTTAACACTAGAAATCAAAGTGGATTTTTACGCACTATGATGATCCGTACATCCAGTACAGGAGAAATTATGGTACTTATCCAGTTTTTTAATGACGATAAAACTAAACGGGAGTCAATATTGGACTTTATCGCCAAAACATTCCCCCATATAAATTCGCTTTTATATGTTATCAACGAAAAAGGCAACGATACCATCTACGATCAGGAAGTGATTTGCTATAAAGGCAAAGACCATATTTTTGAAGAAATGGAAGGTTTAAAGTTCAAGATAAACGCTAAATCATTCTATCAAACCAATTCGCTCCAAGCCTTCGAACTTTACAAAATAACACGAGATTTTGCCGAATTAACAGGTAACGAGTTAGTTTACGATCTATATACCGGTACTGGAACCATTGCCCAATTTGTTTCAAAAAAAGCAAAAAAAGTAGTAGGTGTAGAAGCGGTTCCCGATGCTATTTTGGCCGCAAAAGAAAACGCCAAACGCAATAATATTACAAATTGCGAGTTTTTTGTAGGAGACATGAAGCATGTATTCAATCAGGAATTTATAAACACACATGGTACACCAGATATTATTATTACCGATCCGCCACGCGACGGCATGCATAAAGATGTTGTACAACAAATATTGAACATTGCCCCAAAAAAAGTTGTTTACGTAAGTTGCAATAGTGCCACACAAGCTCGAGATTTGGCCTTAATGAACAACATGTACAAAGTTACTAGAACACAAGCTGTAGATATGTTTCCACAAACATTTCATGTAGAAAATGTTGTACTTTTAGAACGCCGTAAATAACATTAAATTAAAACATGAAACTATATTTTAAATACATTTTATTAATTATCGCAACAATCGCTATTCTTAGCAACATAAGTTGCGAACGTGACGATATCTGTGCCGAAAGTACTGGAACGACACCAAAACTTATTATTGATGCCTACGATAATTCAAACACCGAAAACAAAAAAAATATTGCAGGATTACTTATTAAAGGTATCGATAACGACGCTATCTTGCCAGGATACGAGATTATTTCGTCCAATAGTATAGAACTTCCTTTAAAAACCGATAACGATAACACACAATACGTTTTAATAAAAGGAGCTTCTGTTAACGATAACGACACACCAGACGATACCAACGACGATTATATTGATGGCAATTACGATACCATTACCGTTGCATATACAAGAAAAGAAATATATGTATCGCGTGCCTGTGGCTATAAAACTATTTTTGAAAACGTTAGCCTTACCATCGAAGAAGATGGCGATAATTGGATAATATCCCGATTGCCGTTAATGGAAAACAATACTGTAGAAGATGAAACAGAAACACACTTTAACATATATCATTAATTGCATTGCCACAATGTTGTTGTTTTGTGTTTCCTTACAAGCACAAAATAACGATAATGACAGTATCCCTACAGATTCGGGCAGCATAATTAAAGAAAAATATGGACTTCGTTTGGGGGCAGACATCGGGAAACTAATACGCTCTTTTGTTGATGATGACTATAGCGGATTCGAAATTTTGGGTGATTTTCGTATAAAAAGAAATCTGTATATAGCCGGTGAAATAGGTTTTAGCGAAAAGAAAAACACAACCGATTACCTTAACATAACCACAAAAGGCTCATATTTAAAAGGAGGAATAGACATTAACCTTTACGAAAATTGGTTGGACATGGATAACATGATTTTTACAGGATTTCGCATAGGGGCAAGTTCCTTTAGCCACAATTTAAATAACTACACCATATACACAACCAATACATACTGGCCGGGACTAACTGTTAACGACCAAAGAGAATATAGTGGATTAACAGCATTTTGGGTCGAAATGCTTCTAGGCGTTAAGGCCGAAGTACTCAATAATCTTTACTTAGGTTTTAATCTTCAACTTAAATTTTTAATCAACGAGAAAGACCCCGGTAACTTCGAAAATATTTTTATTCCTGGTTTCAATAAAACCTACGATAGCGGAC
The DNA here is from genome assembly GCA_047975295.1 of Aestuariibaculum sp. GTDB lineage: Bacteria > Bacteroidota > Bacteroidia > Flavobacteriales > Flavobacteriaceae > JBKEDH01. The sequence goes on along the minus strand of JBKEDH010000101.1, from coordinate 21,900 downwards.
GCATTGGCGCTGGTTACAGCTATACGCTTTCGTACCGGATACCTCTGTTCAAAAAAGAGCGCACAACCAAAACAGAAAATACATCTAATTAAAACATGTTAAAAAGTACGTACAAAATAGCTGTTATTCAATTAAATTTAAATAACACTCCGGAATACAATCTTAAAAAATGTATCCAATGGATTAAAGATGCTGCCAAACAAGGTGCCGAAGTTATTTCACTTCCCGAATTGTACAGTAGCCACTATTTCTGCCAAAGCGAAGATGTTGATAATTTTGCTTACGCCGAACCCTTATACAGCACATCGTTTATGGCCTTTAGCGAATTGGCAAAAAGTCTCGGTGTGGTTATTATAGTTCCATTTTTCGAAAAACGTATGGCCGGCATTTACCATAATAGTGCATACATTATAGACACCGATGGAACCGAAGCCGGTCTGTACCGAAAAATGCATATACCGGACGATCCCCATTTTTACGAAAAATTCTATTTTACGCCAGGTGACATAGGATTTAGATCCTTTCCTACAAAAAAAGGAAATATAGGTACTTTAATCTGTTGGGACCAATGGTATCCCGAAGCAGCTCGATTAACAGCCTTACAGGGCGCCGAAGTATTGTTTTATCCAACCGCTATTGGCTGGCACCCACAGGAAAAAGCCGAATTTGGCGAAAACCAACAAAGTGCCTGGATGAATGTTATGCGTGGGCATGCCGTGGCAAATGGTATTTATGTAGCGGCGGCCAACCGTATTGGGTTGGAAAAATATTTACCAAACACCAATGGCATTGAGTTTTGGGGCTCATCGTTTATTGCAGGTCCTCAAGGCGAAATTTTAGCACAAGCTTCGGTAGATAAAGAAGAAATATTAATTGCCGAGGTAGATTTAAACCTACAAGAAAACGTTAGACAAAATTGGCCGTTTTTACGAGATAGACGAATAGATAAATACAGCGATATTACCAAAAGAGCCATCGATTAATCATGGAAACTAACAATTGGATTTTTCCTGCCGAATGGGAGCAGCAACAAGGTATTTTACTGTGTTTTCCTCACAATGGAAACGATTGGCCGGGGAAATACAAAACCGTTCAGTGGGCCTTTGTAGAGTATATTAAAAAAATTACCACTGTCGAAACCGTTTTTCTTATTGTGGCTTCCGAAAAACTAAAGGACAAAGTTACGGTTATGCTCGATTTAGCTCATGTTAACCTTAATCGGATTTCTTTTATTATACACAAAACCAACCGCAGTTGGATGCGCGATTCTGGCCCCATTATAGTAAAAAACGGTACAAAACGAAAAGCCGTTAACTTTAATTTTAATGGTTGGGCCAAATACAACAATTTTAAATTGGACAAACACGTACCGGAAAAAGTTGCCAAACATTTAAATATACCATTAGAACAGGCTATTTACAAAGGAAGCCCCATTGTACTGGAAGGTGGAGCTATTGATGTTAACGGAGCAGGCACCTTGTTAACTTCAGAAGAATGTTTACTTCACCCCAGTATCCAAATACGGAATAAAAATTTCACAAAAAAAGATTACGAAGCCGTTTTTAAACAGTATTTAGGTATTACCAACGTTATTTGGTTGGGTAAAGGCATTGAAGGCGATGATACTCATGGCCATATAGACGATCTGGCCCGTTTTGTAAACCAAGATACCATTATTACCGTTGTGGAAGACAACCCAAAAGATGCTAATTATAAACCATTACAAGACAATTTAAAACGTCTTGAAAATGCTGTTTTAGAAAACGGTAAACATCCTAAAATTGTTTATTTGCCTATGCCCAAATGCATTTATTTTGATGGTATAAGACTTCCTGCCAGTTATGCCAATTTTTTAATACTTAACAAAACTGTTCTGGTGCCAACCTTTAACGATGCAAAAGATCGTGAAGCCCTAAACATTATAGCCTCTTGTTTTCCCAACAGAGAGATTATAGGTATTGCTGCTATCGATTTTATTTGGGGATTTGGTACATTGCACTGTTTAAGCCAACAAATTCCACAATAAGGCTTTATTCTGTTAAAACAATTAGTAATAATATACCCTCTTTTTCAGTTGATTAATGCAAAACAACAGGGATTTTGTGTTTTGGTCGATAATTAGCAAATTGGCTATAACTTATTTTATACTTTCGCATCCTATCACCATACCTAACAAATAAAAATGATTACGTCCAGATACAATAAACATCTGAAAATTCTAGAGACCCAATACAAAGGTATTGTTGGTTTGGAAGAAGTACTGAATTATGCAATCGATATCGAAAAAAACATAGACTATCCCAGAAAATTAAAAATTTTGATAAATGCGGTAGATGTTAAAATGAACTTATCGGTCAACGATTTGGAAATCGTTAAAGAAGCAAAAACCAAAACCATAAAACAATACAACAGCATTATTGTTGCTATGATTGTTAATAATCCGGAAAATGCCGCTAAAAGTATGATTTACCAAATAATGGTAGCCAATCTTTATCGTTACGAGACTTTTTCTACGCAAGAGGCCGCAATACATTGGTTAGATAGTTTTTAAATATTACCTTTTTTTAATATTCTAAAAGTAAGATATGGCTGTACACTCTATTACACAAAATCTCTGTTTAATATTGTGTTCTACAATATTTCAACAAATCTCAGGTTGTAACAGCTACTACTATAAAAGTATGGAGTTCTTTCTCCAATAAAATTGTGGTGGCTTCCCCCTTTGTAGGTTTGCTTCTATTTGCACATAATTTCTACAGCAGAAGAAAGTAACAAACAGTATTAAGACAGCATGTGTTTTATAAGATCTGTGGTCGTTACAATGCCAACAAGTTGGCTACCAATAACTACCGGTAATGCATGAAACTCCCTTTTGGCAAAAATTTCGGCAACTTCCTTAATGGAATTGGAAGGAGATACTGTTACAATATTTTTCCGCATAACTTGTTTTATCGTGAACATCTTATAAATTAAGGCATCCGCATCCCTATCGACACTGTCGGTCAAATCGGCAAAACTTAATCTTAACAAATCGTGATAGCTTAATATACCTACCACTACTTTGCCCGAAACTACGGGTAAATGCCTAATGCGATGAATTTTAAAGAGTCGCTCGGCCTTTTCCAAACTATCATTTCTTTTTAATGTAATAACAGGCGACGTCATTATCATTGAAACCGGTGCTTTTCGTATCATGACCCCTGAATTTTATATATTTCTGAATATCTTAAAGTTACGAAATTTTTCAATCATTTCAAATGGTAAAATAAAGAATCTTGTAGATTCCTCCATTCATTGGTGATAACATTTTATTTCAATTTAACTATATCCAAAAAGAAACTCCGATAAAAGCTATTTTACCAGAGTTTATCACATTCTATATGTATTATGTTATTTAGCCGAAAATTTAAATACTGTAGTTGTTTTATATATTTCGTCGGGATTTAGTATTACCGACGGAAAATGGCTTTGATTGGGTGCATCGGGATAATGTTCGGTTTCTAAGCAAAACCCTGTTCTATACTCGTATTTCCCACCGTTTTTTGCGGGTAAAGTACCATCTAAAAAATTTCCTGTATAAAGTTGTATTCCGGGTTCGGTCGATAGTACTTCCAAAATTCTACCACTACTTTTATCATAGACTGTAGCTACCAATCTAATACCTTGATTTTGTTCGTTAAGTACCCAACAATGGTCGTAGCCCAAGCCCCGTTTAAGCTGAACATTATCCACATCAATATCTTGTCCAATAGTCTTGGCTGTTCTAAAGTCGAATGGAGTGCCTTCTACCTTTTTTAGTTCTCCCGTTGGAATCAAAGTTTCATCGACAGGTACAAACGCATCAGCCTTAATACTAAGCTCATGATCCAAAATGGTGGATGTACCCGCCGTTAAATTAAAGTAAGTATGCTGTGTAAGGTTCACAATGGTTGGTTTATCGGTAGTTGCTTTGTAATCTACTTTCAGTTCGTTATTATTGTTAAGCGTATAAGTAACTTGGGTATTAAGATTGCCTGGATAACCCTCTTCCATATCTTTGCTTAAATAACTTAAAATCAAAGATGCCGTACTATCGGTTTGCTTTTCCGAAGCTGTCCAAACTACTTTATCAAAACCTTTTACACCACCATGCAAATGATTTGACCCATCGTTGGCTGCCAATTGGTATTCGGTACCGTTTAAGGTAAATTTACCTTTAGCAATACGATTACCAAAACGCCCAATTAAAGCTCCAAAAAACGTGGGATTGGTTTCGTAAGGTTTTAAGGTTTCGTAGCCCAAAACAATATCTTGATAGTTATTGTTCTTGTCGGGAGCCGTCCAATGGGTTATTATGCCACCAAAAGTAATGATACGTATTTCCATTCCTTTTTTGTTCTTTAATATATATCGATCTACGGCAACACTATCGGATGTCACACCAAAGGGCACCTTGGCAATAGATACTAACTGTTCCGGAGTTTCTGGCTTTCCTTCCTCCCTTTTCGTTTCACTTTTACATTGTACATTTAGCAACCCCATACTAATTAGTAGAAAAAAAGCATACCTTTTCAATTTATTTTCCATATCCAATCTTAATCAATAATTTTATCTATACTTAAAATAAGTGTCTTTTAAACAATTATTCAATAAAAATAAGTAAAATATTCTAAACGAATACTAAGAGCCTGTTTAAATTCATATCAATTGTTTTTCTATATCTCTTTTTGTGCATAATTTCTAAAATTTCATCAAGTAGTACAGCTATTACCTTCTATTTTGCCCCATTCGGCATCAAAAATAAACTTTACAAAAAGTCTATCATACAAATTTAAACAGGCGCTTAGTATATATAAATTTGTTTACTAATAGATTAAAATCCTATTAATCAGGTTATAAAAACAGATTATTTCGGCCACAAAAATATTATGACAGATTTTAATAGGCAGGCAAACCATTTCGTATTGTGTGCCATGGTATGCGGCAAAAAAACGTAAGCTATCTTTAATAAACCGATAAAGAGATTTTTTTATTGTGTACTAAAGTTGTGTACAATTAATATTACTTGGGCTTCGCACTCAAAAATTTACACAGCCTACTTAAAACGGTTAAGAATATTTTTTGTAAACGTGCTTAAAACCAATTTACCGCTAATTTGGGCTCTTTTTTTCAATAATTCGTCCCAATGTTGGGTATTTTCCCAAAATACGGTTTTTATGTGTTTTATGGCTTCTGGGCTATAAGTGCTTAACCTTACAGCGAGTTGATTTACAGCTTCATCCAAATCTGTGGCTGTATCGAAAACCTCAGTAAAAAGCCCATTGTCCTTTGCCCAATTTGCGGTGTAGAATATTTCGGCATTTATGGTAAGTTGCGACATAGCCGAAAGCCCTATTTTTCTAGTTACGGCAGGCTCGATAACAAAAGGGCCAATACCTATGCTCAATTCACTTAATTTAATCGATGCATGTTGGGTAGCCAAACAATAATCGGTGGCAGCAGCCAGACCTACACCTCCTCCAACAGCCTTACCTTGTACTCTGCCTATAATAAGTTTGGGGCATTTGCGCATAGTGTTAATTACGTTTGCAAAACCGGAAAAAAATAATGCTCCGGCTTTTTCATCTTTAATAGTTATCAACTCATTCAAACTGGCTCCGGCACAAAAAGTCCTATCTCCCCCACTTTTTAAAACAATAACGGCAATGGCATCGTTTTGCGCCGCACCATTAATGGTTTCTTCTAACTTTTTCAAAATATTGGACGGCATAGCGTTGTGATTGGGCGTAAAAAACTCAATATATCCTATTTTATCTGCTACCTTTAGTGTTACATACGCTTGCTCCATAAATGACTTTTTAAATGATGAATATACAAATCTACGGTTTAATATTTTGAAATTCTGTCTCTTCGGTAATGGTTGTACCGTTATACTGCAAGGTCCAGCCCAACGAATTGGTAAGAATATAAAATTTTGAAAGTTCGCTTATTAATCGGTTTTCAGCATTCTTTTTTAAATCGGATGCTTCTATTTTCCGTTCCAAGAGTTTGTTTACCGTTTCTTTAATATGGTTGTAATCATTAGCTTCAAACGTGTTAAAAAACCCGGATTGTATATCGTAATATTCTAAATCGGGACTTATACTTATTTCTTCCTTAGGAATATTTAAGACAACAAGGGTTTTATTGGCTTCGTCTATCTTAAATTCAATCTTACTTAAATCGTAGGCCACGCTTACATCTGCGTTAACAACAACCAATGCTTTTTTTTCAGATTGAAAATATGCTCCAAAAATTTCTTTCGAATTTTTATAATTAAACACTTGGCTAAAATGCCCTTCGGTAACAACCAATTTACCCACGTTTTTAATCTGTTCCTGTATAAGTGCAGTACTTTCCTTAACTACGGTCTTATCTTGTTGATTACTTTCGCAGGATTTATAAATTAATAAAACCGCCAATGTTATAACCACTCCAAATAGAATTTTTCGCATGCACTAATTTAGAAATATTTTGTAAAATGCGTAAACAAAAAACATTAGTTTTCTTCGACATATGAAGCCCAAACTAATGTTACAACTAAAACTAAACCTTTCTAAACAGGACAAATGTAATTCGATTTCGTTTTTTTAAAATTAAGCCAATATTAAAAACAGGTTATTAAAACGTAATATGTGCAAACTGCTTTTGGAGCTGCTGCTTTTTTTCTTCCAAATTTTGAAGAAACTTTAAATGTGCCCTACTTTCGGGGTTGAACGGTTTATGCAAAAGTCCTTTTTGAACTGTATCGACCAACGCCATAATAGGCAAAGATTTATCGTTTATCCAAACCGTATTAAATACTTCCCAAATATAATTGATGGCAGTTTTATTGGGATGGAGCATATCCTCGGTATAAAAACGGTAATCGCGTAGCTCGTCCATCATAATTTCATAGGAAGGAAAATAATGTAGTTGACTATTTTTGACTAATGAAGTTTGATTTACAATTTGATGGATTGCTGTAATTAAATGAGCCTTGCTTCTGGTGTTTTCAATAGATCCATCTTTTAAATGGCGTACCGGCGACACCGTAAATATAAGTTGGACATTGGGGTTAACATGTCTAATTTTCGATGTAATATGTATTAGACTTTTGGCTATTTCATTAACCGAAAGAAGCTCTTTATTAAACTCCTTTTGCGGTATTTTATGGCAGTTTGCCACACTATTTTCTGTTGCTTTATGTCTGTACACCCAAGCAGTACCCAAGGTAATAACTACATGGGTAGCAGTTTCTATCTGTATTCGGGTGGCCGCTACACTCTTGTTTAAGGTTTTAAGCAATGCTTCTTTTGAAGTATTGCTTAATTTAGAATGCGCATCAAAACAATGCCATTGTTCGTTATAAAAAAATACATCGTTTTCGGTATATCCAATCTTATTGATAGCTTTATCAACTAAGGTTTCGATAGCATTAGGGTTAAACAGTACCCCAAATGGATTTTGCAGATTTTTAAATTTGAAATAGGATAGCTTTTCACCAATATTTTCCACAAAACAAGATCCCATTAACAATAAATTTGAATGATAACAAATGGTATTATCAGACTGTTTTATTATGGGTATTCGTGTTTGAAGTTTCATTTTTAAACTACGCAATATATGTCTTCGCCTGCTCCAACGCTTGGGCAATACCTACCGGATTTTTACCACCTGCAGTTGCAAAAAACGGCTGACCGCCACCACCACCTTGAATAAACTTACCAAGCTCACGAACTACTTGCCCGGCATTTAAGCCTTTACTTGTTACCAGTTCTTTGGAAATATAACAGGTTAAAAGAGCTTTCCCTTCGTTCTCGGCAGCAAAAAGCAAAAACAGATTATTGAACTGACTGCCCAAATCGAACGCTATATCCTTTAATCCCGAAGCATCTAAATCCAGTTTTTTGGATAAAAACCTAACACCGTTAATTTCGGTCAATTCATTTTTCAGTTCGTTTTTTACATGCTTGGCCTTATCTTTCAATAAGGTTTCTATCTGTTTTTTTAAAGCTGTATTCTCATCTTGTAAACTTTGTAACACTTTAACAGGTTCTTGGGCATTGTTAAGCAACCCCTTCATTTCCAGATACGCTTTATTGTTATCGAGATAATAATCTCGAGTTGCCTCGTTGGTAATGGCTTCTATACGGCGTACACCGGCAGCTACAGCACTTTCCGAAAGGATTTTAAAATGCCAAATATCGGATGTATTACTAACATGGGTACCACCGCACAGTTCTATAGATTTTCCAAAACGGATGGAACGTACCGTATCGCCATACTTTTCGCCAAACAAGCTCATAGCTCCATCGGCAATGGCATCTTCTTTAGGCGTATTTCGTTTTTCTTCCAAAGGTAGTTTATCGGCAATTCTTGCATTCACAAAATTTTCGACATCCTGTAACTCTTCAGGGGTCATTTTAGAAAAATGTGAAAAATCGAAACGTAGGGCATTGACTTGTACCGCACTTCCTTTTTGCTCTACGTGTATGCCCAATACTTCCCGTAATGCTTGGTGCAACAGGTGGGTTGCAGTATGATTACATTCGGTTTTTTTACGGGTATTTACATCTACAACAGCTTTAAAACTATCGTTTAAATGCTTGGGCAGGTTTTTAGTTAAATGGATAATAACATTATTTTCCTTTTTGGTATCCAATATATACACCAAATCGCCATGCAGATCTTCCAAATACCCACGATCGCCCACTTGACCACCACCTTCGGGATAAAATGGTGTTAGGTTAAATACCAATTGGTACATTTCGCCATCCTTTTTGGTTACTACTTTTCGATATCGGGTAATGCGTACCGTTGCCGTAAGGGTATCGTACCCTACAAATTCCTCGTATGGATCGTCCTTTAAAACCACCCAATCGTCGGTACTTATTTCACTTGCCGCCCGCGAGCGTTCTTTTTGTTTTTGCAATTCTTTATTAAAACCGGCCTCATCGAGATTAAGCCCTTTTTCTTGTAAAATAAGTGCTGTTAAATCGATTGGAAACCCATAAGTATCGTAAAGTTCGAAAGCTTTTTCGCCCGAAACGGTCTTACTTTTGGTTTCTTTTACAATACCATTTAAAAGTATTAACCCTTGATCGAGTGTACGTAAAAACGATTGTTCTTCTTCTTTTATAACATTTTCGACCAACTGCTTTTGGCTTCGCAACTCGGGAAAAGCATCTCCCATTTTTGCACTCAGTACATCGACCAATTTGTATATAAAGGGTTCTTTTTTGTCTAAAAACGTAAATCCGTAACGCACGGCACGACGCAAAATACGCCTAATAACGTAACCTGCTCCATTATTACTTGGTAATTGGCCATCGGTAATGGAAAATGCCACAGCACGTACGTGGTCGGCAATAACCCGAATAGCAACATCTATTTGTTCGTTATCGCCGTATGTTTTATTGGTAATGGTCTCGATTTCACGGATTATTGGTGTAAACACATCGGTATCGTAATTAGATTGTTTACCCTGCAATACCATACACAAACGCTCGAACCCCATTCCTGTATCGATATGTTTTTCGGGTAGCGGTTCTAAACTTCCGTTAGCCTTTCGATTATATTGCATAAATACCAAATTCCATATTTCCACCACTTGAGGGTGGTCTTGGTTTACCAAATCCTTGCCGGCAACTTTGGCTTTTTCTTCTGCAGAACGAATATCTACGTGTATTTCGCTACAAGGTCCACACGGACCTTGGTCTCCCATTTCCCAAAAATTATCCTTTTTATTTCCTTTTAATATGCGATCTTCGGCTATGTATTGTTTCCAAATATCGTAAGCTTCGGTATCCATAGGTAAATTATCAGATTTATCACCTTCAAAAACCGTTACGTATAAAATATTTTTGTCTATGCCATACACTTTGGTCAACAATTCCCAAGCCCAAGCAATAGCTTCCTTTTTAAAATAATCGCCAAAACTCCAATTGCCCAACATTTCGAACAGAGTGTGGTGGTAAGTATCGTAACCTACCTCCTCTAAATCGTTATGTTTACCGGAAACACGAAGGCATTTTTGCGTATCGGCAATGCGCTTGCTTTTTGGTACGGCATTGCCCAAAAAATATTCCTTAAACGGCGCCATACCCGAATTAACAAACATTAAAGTAGGGTCGTCCTTAAGTACCATGGGGGCCGATGGCTCAATAAGATGCTTTTTATTTTCGAAAAAATCTAAAAACTTATTACGAATTTCTTGTGACTTCATTAAGGTAATCGTTACTATAGTGTTAAATAATATGTATTTTGAAAAAACAATTTTTATCTTTGTTCGTTTATCTATTATTACTTGAAACTTAAAATGCTACAAAATTGTACAATAATAATAAAGTGCAAAAATAGAATAAATTAGTAAATGAGTAAGGTAAAATATTATTACGATCCAGAAACACTTTCGTACAAGAAAATAAAACGTCGGAAAAGGAATGCAATCAAATATGCATTGATGTTTATTTTGGCTGCGGCACTTTTTGGTTTTTTTACAGTTTTTATAATTGGACAGTATGTGGAATCGCCCAAAGAACGTGCTTTAAAACGTGAATTACAAAATATGCAGCTTCAGTTTGGATTGCTTAATAAAAAAATGGAACAGGCCGAAAATGTACTGTCCAGTATTGCCGACAGAGACAATAACATATACCGTGTTTATTTCGAAGCCAACCCTATTTTAGAAGAGCAGCGCCGGGCAGGATTTGGAGGTATAAACCGATATAAAGATCTAGAAGGTTTCGACAATTCTAAGCTCATTATAGAAAGTAATAAACGTATCGATATCTTGCAAAAGCAAATTGTAATACAATCAAAATCACTTGACGAAATTGCTAAACTTGCCGAAGAAAAGGAAAAACTTCTGGCTGCTATTCCTGCAATCCAACCGGTAAAAAACGAAGATTTAACCCGCATGGCTTCAGGTTACGGTATGCGTACGGATCCATTTAACAAAACCCGAAAAATGCACTGGGGTATGGATTTTACTGCTCCTCGGGGCACACCCATTTATGCTGCCGGCGATGGCATTGTAGTACGTGCCGATAACGGCTCGTCGGGCTATGGCAACCATATTAGAATAGACCATGGCTTTGGCTATATAAGCCTATACGCCCATCTATACAAGTACAACGTCCGCAAAAACCAAAAAATAAAACGCGGCGATTTAATTGGCTTTGTGGGCAGTACAGGACGTTCGGAAGCACCACATTTACATTATGAAGTTTTTAAGGATGGTGAACGTATAAATCCCATTAATTTTTACTACGGTAGTTTAACCGCCGAAGAATATAACGATATGCTGCAACATGCATCGTTAGAAAACCAATCTTTAGATTAATGCATATTAACTTGCCCGATAAACGCTATTACAATATTGGTGAAGTCGCCAAAGCTTTTGGCGTTAACACCTCTTTAATACGCTTTTGGGAAGGTGAGTTTGATGTGCTAAGGCCTAAAAAGAATGCCAAGGGAAACAGGAAATTCACTCCCGACGATATTAACAACTTAAAACTTATCTATCATCTGGTAAAAGAACGAGGCTTTACGCTCGAAGGAGCAAAAATCCATTTAAAGGAAGGCAAAAAAGAGGTCTTGAACAATTTTGAAATCATCAACAAATTAGAAAACATAAAAAATCAACTTTTAAAAATAAAACAGCACCTTTAAACTTTTTATTATGAAAAAATTTTTACCGTGGATTATTCTGGCTATTGTTGTATTTGGTCTTTACTCTTGGGGCAAGAACTTTAACAATACAGCCGTGACCTTAAACGAAAATATTAGCGAAGCTTGGGGCAACGTACAAACATCTTACCAACGCCGTAACGATTTAATCGGCAATTTGGTTAAAACTGTACAAGGCGCTGCCGATTTTGAGCGTTCTACATTAACCAGCGTTATCGAGGCCCGTGCAAAAGCCACATCAATAAATATAGATCCAAACAATGTAACACCCGAACAATTGGCCAAATTTAACGAAGTACAGGGCGGTCTTAGCGGTGCATTAAAAAGCTTATTGGTTACCGTAGAACGGTATCCCGATTTAAAGGCCAATCAGAATTTCCTTAAACTTCAGGATGAATTGACCAGTACCGAAAATACCATACAAACAGCAAGAACACGCTACAATGAAGCTATAAAGCCTTATAATGTCCATGTAAAAACATTTCCAAACTCCTTTTTGGCAGGAATTTTAAATTTTGACGACAAACCCTATTTCGATGCTGAAGCCGGTGCTGAAAAGCCTGTTGATGTTGAGTTCGATTTTAAATAGACCATACCATGTCAAAGGTCGAAGATTTTCTTAGCGAAAAGGATGAACAGGATATTATAAATGCTATAAGAACCGCCGAAAGGAATACTTCGGGCGAGATTCGTATCCATATCGAAAATACAGCCAAAGGAAATGCTTTTGATCGTGCTTTAGAGGTGTTCCATTATTTAAAAATGGATAATACCAAAGCTCAAAACGGCGTACTTATCTATATAGCCGTTTTAGACCAGACTTTTGCCATTTATGGAGACAAAGGCATTAACGATATTGTTCCCAAAAATTTCTGGAACAGCACTAAAGACATTATACAAGCCCATTTTAAAGTAGGCCGTTTTAAACAAGGCCTTATCGAAGGCGTTTTAAAAGCTGGCGAAGTTCTCGAAAAACATTTTCCATGGAAACATGGTGATATTGACGAACTTCCAAACCAAATATCTAAAGGATAATGCATAAAACCCAATACAATATCGTTGTAATTTTTACTGTCTTTTTTTGTTTTGGACTTTCGTTTGCGCAATATAACATTCCCAATATTCCCAGAAAGCAGACCAGTGTTTACGATTATGCCAATTTGTTATCGGCTTCGGAAAAACAGACCTTAGAAAACAAATTAATCCGGTATTCCGACACCACTTCAACCCAAATTGTGGTTGCCATAATAACATCGACCAATGGCGAAAATATTGGACTCCTAACACCTCGTTGGGGACAAAAATGGGGTATTGGACAAAGCAAGGAAGATAATGGTATTTTTATTTTATTGGCAAAAAATGATAGAAAAATATGGATTTCGCCCGGTTATGGTATCGAAGATCGACTTACGGCAGGTATTGTGGGCGAAATTACTCGGAATATTATTATCCCCGAATTTAAAAAAGGTGATTATTACCAAGGCCTTAATAAAGGATCGGATGCCATTTTTAATGTATTAACAGGTGCATATAAAGGTACACGACAAGAATACCCAAGCTTTCCTTTAGAAGCTTTTATAGTATTATTTGTTATTTTTATAATCATCTTCATTTCCATATCGAAAAAAAACAGACGAAATGGAGATGGTGGGCATGGTGGCACAAAACAAGGTGGTTTCGATATTTGGGATACTATTATTTTAAGTAATATGGGACGTGGCAGCTATGGTAGAGGAAATTCTTCCGGTGGTTTTGGTGGAAGTTCCGGCGGTTTTGGAGGCGGTTTTGGAGGAGGCGGCTTTTCGGGTGGTGGTGCCGGTGGAAGTTGGTAGAAAACATCTGGAGATTGGAGATTTAAAAATCGGAAAATATTGATTAATCTAAGCACCATAACCTAAAAGCACCAAGACTTACAACCAACAAAACCCTATAGGAAACCACACAAATATTCCAACGCTTCACCCTTACCAAGACCATAACTAAAACCTACGGTAAAAAACAACCACGCATATTTTTTATTATAGGTTGAAAAATTGTCTTGTACTATAAAACGCTTTTCGTAACGTAAAACAAAAACATCACGAACAGCAAGGTTTACCACACCTTTACCTTTAAAAACATATAACTATTACGGATATTGAAAAACGGATTAAAAACCCAAAAGTCTTAGCCTATACTTTAAGGCATAAAAAAACGTCCTTCATTTTGTTATGAAGGACGCTCTTTTAATAATAAACTCATTTAAGCTATTACTTTTTTTCCTTTTCTCTTTTTTCCAATCGCTTAACGGTATCGTACATAATTGGAGACGCTATAAATAACGACGAATACGTACCTACTATAATACCGACAATTAGGGCAAACATAAAGCCACGTATCGATTCTCCTCCAAAAATAAAAATAGAAAGTAATACCACCAAAGTAGTGGAAGACGTGTTCAAGGTTCTTCCCAATGTGCTGCTTAACGAAGTATCTACAATTCTGTCGAATTTCCAAGAGGTGTGCTCTGCCATATATTCTCTAATCCTATCAAAAACAATTACGGTATCGTTTAACGAGTATCCAATTACCGTTAATATAGCTGCGATAAACGCTTGGTCTATCTCGATGCTGAATGGCATAAATTTATAGGTTAACGAGAAAATACCCAATACGATAAGCACATCGTGAAATACTGCCGCAACAGCACCCAACGAGAATTGCCAACGTTTAAAACGGAACAGGATATAAAGGAATACCACGACAAGAGATCCCAAAATAGCCCAAACAGAAGCCTGCTTAATATCGTCGGCTATGGTAGGGCTCACTTTAAATTGTTCCATGATTCCTACTTGCTTGTTCACATCGTTATAATCGATAAATTCTTCAAAAGAAATATTATTTAAATAAGGTTGTAAAGCATTGTAAAGTTTCTCTCTTATTTCTTCATCTACAACCGTTCCTGTTTCATTAATTTTATATTTGGTCGTTATTTTTAACTGATTGGCATCACCAACCGTTTTGGCATCGCCACTACCAAATTCTTCTACCAATTTAGCGGTTACTTCGGTAGCACTAACATCTTGTGCAAAACGTACTTTATATGTTCTACCTCCAACAAAATCGACACCTTGATCCAATCCGTTGGTAAACAAGGAACCTAAACTTACAATAATCAATATTCCCGAAATAACATAAGCTACTTTACGTTTTTTAAGGAATTCTATATTAATATTTCTAAACAGGTTTTTGGTTAATGCCGTAGAGAACTCCAACTTACCTCCCCTGTTAACATACCAATCTACAAGTAATCGGGTAATAAATATTGCGGTAAACAGCGATGTACCAATACCTATTAATAATGTTGTTGCAAATCCTTTAATAGGTCCTGTACCAAATACAAACAGTATAATTGCCGTTAAACCTGTGGTAATATTGGCATCTAAAATAGACGACATGGCATTGCTAAATCCGTCCTGTATCGCTTCTTTTTGTCCTTTCCCTTTTGCTATTTCTTCACGGATACGTTCGAAGATAATCACATTCGCATCGACCGACATACCTATGGTCAATACAATACCCGCAATACCCGGCAAAGTCAATACCGCTCCTAATCCGGATAAGACACCAAATATTAACAAAATATTGAAAATCATGGCTATATCGGCAAAACCACCGGCTTTACCATAATAAATAACCATCCATACCAAAACCAATACCAAAGCAATTAAAAACGACATGGTACCGCTATCGATCGCTTCTTGACCTAATGATGGCCCTACAACCTCACTGGAAATAATATCTGCCGAAGCTGGTAGTTTACCCGCACGCAATACATTGGCCAAATCGACAGCTTCGTTTAAGGTAAAACTTCCCGAAATTTCAGAACTTCCTCCAGAGATAGCTCCGGTTGTTACACCTGGTGCCGAATATACCACGTTATCAAGAACAATAGCAATTTGGCTACCTTGTGTATAAGCACGACCTGTCATTTCTTCCCAGATTTTTGCACCTTTGGCATTCATTTGCATAGAAACGGTAGGTTTTCCGGTTGGTCCATAACCTTGTCTGGCATCCACAACAACAGCACCACTTAGTTCCGGTGTGTTATCACGATTACCGACCAAGGCATACAAATCGGCCACTTCACTATTTTTTTCTGGTTTACCAAATGCAAACTTTGCATAACGCATTTCTGCAGGAAGCAAAGCTCTTACCTGTGGCATATTTAAGTAACCAAGTACTTGGTCTTTATCGGCAATACTAAATTGGGCAACAATAGGTCCGCCTTGGTAGCCCGCTCCTTTAATTAAATCTAAAAGTGGGTTTACCGTTGCTACGGCAGTAGAGTCGGTAGTGGCATCGCCCAAAAGGTCGTCTATAGTGCTGTCTTGCGTATCCTCAACGCCTTCTCCTTCTACAGTAGTTTCTTCTCCTTCTTTTTTATCTACTATATCTTTTAAAACTTCGTTTGCCTGTGCCAAGAAACCGAACATTTGTTCGCCTTTGTAGGCATCCCAAAACTCTAATTGAGCCGTACTTTGCAATAAGGATGTTGCTCGTTCTACATCTTTAACACCCGGTAACTCTACCAATATACGCCCAGAAGTCCCCAAACGCTGAATATTGGGAGAAGTAACACCAAACTCGTCGATACGCTTACGCAAAACTTCGAAAGCCGAAACAATAGATTCGTCTATTTTAGTTTCAATAATACCCTTAACCTCACTATCGGACATCGAGCCATTTATTTCGCCGTCTAACGCTTTGGTATAAAAAATATCCGGCGAAGCTAATTTGGTATCGCCCTTTATCTTATCGAAGGCAATAAAAAAGTCTTCAACAAATGTATTTTGACTGTTTTCCTGCATTTTGGAAGCATCGTCCAAAGCCTTATTGAAAACGGGATTTTTTGTATGGTTAGCCAATCCTTTCAATATATCTTTCACCGATACTTGAAGAATAACGTTAATACCACCCTTTAGATCCAAACCTAAATTCATGGCTCGGGCCTTTACTTCGTTATAAGTATATTGGGCAATACCAATATTAAATACCGTATCGTTAGCGATAGATTCCAAGTAATTGGTCTCTTCCTCACTACGCTTTGAACGGTAGTCGGCTTCGGTTTCGGCTATTTTACTTATAGCCTGTTCTTCGGCATTGCTTTCTATTTGGTTGGCCTTAAAGGTAAATGAGAGCTGATAGATACTCACCAATCCAAATAAAAGAGCAAATATTTTTACTAATCCTTTATTTTGCATATTTTTAATTGTTTTTGCCAAAAGACATTCATAAATTAAAAGTGTCTTTTGGCAGATTTATTTTGGTTTAATTATACTTTTTTTGAATAGAATTGATAGCTTAAAAAGCTATTTCCTAATAGTAATTTAAGTACGGGGACCTGCCCGTACTTCCGGAATATTTTGTGAAGTATTGTTTATGGCAATGGCGATATTTTTTGACACTTTTATCGCAACGTGCACATCGTTATCTATTTGTTTTTCGCTTATTTTGTTGTTGAATAAAATATAAGCATTGGGCTTGTAAAACCGGTCTAAGTCCTGTTTAAAGCTCAGTACACACTTTCCATTAAGCCCGGATTCGGTGTCGTTGGCTTTATGGATTTCGAAAACATCTAACCTATAATCTTTTTCTTTTTTTCTTGAAGGAATATTAGAATTTTGGGGGTATTCGACATCTTCAACCTGAATATCGAAATCCTCCGAAAGCAATTTTTCAATTTGTGCTACTGCAGTAGTACAGTAATAGGTAATTTTAAGCTGCCCACTTTCTAATTCCAGCACCTTTACCGACTGTGCACCAATAGATTGCAATTGATTTTTAACCAGAGCTATGGCATCCTCGATCTCATTCGAAGAAGCTTTACCATCGGTAAAGTTTAATGTAATACCCTGATTGGGATACACCACTTCGTTCTTGGTAAAACCCAATACAACAAACAGAATTATTAAAGCACCAAAGTACCATTTTGCTTTCATGCGCCAAATATAAAAAAAAGACCGTATTTCTACGGTCTTTCTTTATAAATATTACAAGGTACTGTTAGAAGCCAAAATACATTCGGCACAAATAGGACATTAGTACCTTTATACATCTAATAATCCATTGGTTTTTCTAACTCCTTCGGCACTGGACTGCATTTTTTCCTTTTCGGCAGCACTTAACGGTACATCTACAATTTTTTCAATACCGTTTTTGCCCAAAATTACGGGAACACCAATGCAAATATCATTCAACCCATATTCGCCTTCCAAGAATGTAGAACAAGGGAACATTTTCTTTTGATCGCAGGCAATAGCCTGTACCAAGGCACTTACTGCTGCTCCCGGTGCGTACCAAGCCGAAGTACCCAACAACTTGGTAAGTGTGGCTCCGCCTACTTTAGTATCGGCAGCAACTTGCTCAAGGCGTTCGTCACTTAAATATTCGCTTACTTTTATACTGTTTCTGGTAGCATGCGAGGTTAATGGTACCATACCAGTATCGCTATGTCCACCAATTACCATACCATCTACATCGCTAATTGGCGCTTCAAGAGCTTCTGCCAAACGGTATTTAAAACGAGCAGAATCCAATGCTCCTCCCATTCCTATAATTTTGTTTTTATGTAAATTGGTCGATTTGTGCACCAAATAAGTCATGGTATCCATAGGATTACTTACCACTATAATAATGGTATTTGGCGAATGCTCGATTAAGCTTGAGGAAACTGTTTTTACAATACCGGCATTAATACCTATTAATTCTTCTCGGGTCATGCCGGGCTTACGTGGAATACCAGAAGTAATAACACAAATATCGCTACCTGCTGTTTTGGAATAATCACTAGTTACTCCCGTTATTTTGGTATCGAAACCGTTTAACGATGCTGTTTGCATTAAATCCATGGCCTTGCCCTCGGCATAGCCCTCTTTAATATCCAACAAAACTACCTCGGAAGCAAAATCCTTTATGGCAATATACTCTGCACAACTTGCGCCTACTGCTCCTGCGCCCACTACTGTTACTTTCATGTTTTAAATTTATTTATTTTTAATTTTATACGTATTTGTTTTTAGCTTATCGGGATAAAAAATGGGTAGAAAATATAAACTGTACCATCGGTTATTTCGAATTTCCACAAATTTAAGAATTAAAATATTTTTAGTGAAAAAAGTACGCATTAAATCTCATTCTTTTTTAACACAACAATCCATTGGTAAAAATATTTGTCAAATCGTTTTGTTTTTAGAGCCTGTTTAAATTTGTATGATAGACTTTTGTAAAGTTTATTTTTGATGCAGAATGAGGCAAAACAGAAGATAATAGCTGGGCTACTTAATTAAATTTTAACGAAATTATACGCAAAAAGAGACATAGAAAAACAATTGATATAAATTTAAACAGGCTCTTATCTTAAAAATTTCAGGTTTCGTACAAACGCCAACTCAACACAGCCATGTTACAACCATTCCTTGTAACCTTCCCTTTCTTTTTACATCAAATTAACATTGAACTCGTTTAAACTTTTTGGATCGAAACGAAATTTAGAAAATTTTTGTTCAATTGAAGGCTTTTTTGAGTTGTATAGCAAGGCTACGGAAAGAAAAAGACAAAAAATGAACAAAAAAAAGCAATTTTTATCCAATTGAAAAAGTTTAAACGAGTTCATTATAAAGACTTATATTTGTGGCCTTGATTTTGGCATATAAAACCTTACATGAAAGAATTACGGCATTTAAATAAATACTTCATTAAATACAAACAACAGTTACTATTTGGTATTGTTATAACCATAATTGCACGTATATTTTTGCTTTTCACACCAAGATATGTAAGGGAAATTTTTGTTATTGTCGAAAAACACATTAACAACACTGCAAACGAAACCAACATAAGGGGCGAATTGTTGGAAGCCATTCTTTATATTGTAGGTGCTGCAATAATTGGTGCTTTACTAACCTTTTTTATGCGGCAGTACATTATTAATATATCGCGCTATATCGAGTTCGATTTAAAGAACGAAATTTATCAACAATACCAAAAACTATCGCTTAATTTTTACAAAAAGAACAGAACGGGCGATTTAATGAACCGGATAAGCGAAGATGTTGGTCGTGTACGCATGTATGCCGGCCCTGCCATTATGTACAGTATAAATACGATAACGCTTTTTATTATTGTTTTAATTTATATGTTCAACCAAGCTCCCAAACTGGCTCTATACACTATAATCCCTCTTCCTATTTTATCGGTTATTATTTATAAATTAAGTAAGGGAATACACAAACGCAGTACTGTTGTACAGCAATATTTATCGAAATTATCGGCCTACACCCAAGAAACCTTTAGTGGTATTTCGGTTATTAAAGCGTATAGTCTGGAAAACCAAACCAAAAACGATTTTAACCAATTATCGTTAGAAAACAAAAACAAACAAGTAAGCTTGGCAAGAATAGAAGCTTGGTTTTTTCCTACTATGGTATTGCTTATTGGCTTTAGTAATCTTATGGTTATTTATGTAGGTGGCATGCAATATATAAACGGTGAAATTGAAAGTCTGGGTACCATTGCCGAATTTATAATTTATGTAAACATGCTTACTTGGCCGGTAGCAACTGTTGGCTGGGTAACTTCTATTGTACAACAGGCCGAAGCTTCGCAAAAACGCATTAACGAATTTTTAAAACTTGAACCCGAAATAAAGAACAACACAGCCGAACATACCAAAATTACGGGCGATATTACATTCAACAATGTTCATTTTACATACAACGACACTAATATCGAAGCCCTAAAAGGCATAAGCTTTAATATTAAGGAAGGCGAAACCTTGGCCATTTTGGGAAAAACCGGATCCGGAAAATCGACCGTATTAGATTTAATAGGCAGACTTTACGATATAAACAAGGGGTATATTACCATAAACCAAACAGCCACAAACAAACTTAATCTATACGATTTGCGCAACAATATTGGTTATGTGCCCCAAGATGCCTTTTTGTTTTCCGACACCATAAAAAACAACATTAAATTTGGAAAAGAGCATGCCACCGATGAAGAAGTTATCAATGCTGCAAAAAACGCTTACGTACACAAAAATATCATAAAGTTTAAAAATAGTTACGATACTGTTTTGGGCGAACGTGGCATAACCCTTTCCGGCGGACAAAAACAGCGGGTTTCCATTGCCCGTGCCATTATTAAATTACCCAAAATTTTACTACTCGATGATTGCTTATCGGCGGTCGATACCGAAACCGAAGAAAAAATACTGAACAACCTTGCTAAAATAACAAAAAACAAAACCTCTATTATTGTAAGTCACAGGGTGTCTTCGGCCAAAAATGCCGATAAAATAATCGTTTTGGACAATGGTAAAATTGTTCAGGAAGGTACCCACGACACTTTAATTAAAGTTGAAGGCTATTACAAACATTTGTACCTAAAACAACTTAATGAAACCACTTAAAAACCAATGATATTCGTTGTAGCAACGTATAAGAACGCCTATAAAGTCTTTGGAATAATGCAAAAAAAATGAATATTTATAAAAGATTTTTCATTATTTGTTGCTAAGTATGGTTTTTTTTTAGATTTTTGACAACTATATAGTTAATCAAAAAAATAAATTCCATATACTATGAACAATAATGATATGATGGAGAAAGAGGAAATTTTTTCTAAGGTATTACGTGCTGGCCGACGTACTTATTTTTTCGATGTAAGGGCCACCAAAGCCAACGATTATTATTTAACCATTACCGAAAGTAAAAAGTTTACCAACGATGATGGGTCTTTCCATTATAAAAAACATAAAATCTATGTTTACAAGGAAGACTTTGCCGAGTTTAAAGATATTTTGTCCGAGATGACCGATTTTATAATAGACGAAAAAGGTCAAGAAGTGATAAGTGAACGCCATCAAAAAGACTTTAAGAGAGATTACGAGGAAAACGCCAAAACAGAGGAAGAACCTGTAACCAAAACTACCGAAAGTTTTACAGATATCGATTTTGAAGATATTTAAACTTACAATATAAAGACCGCTAATTTAAAAATTTAGCGGTTTTTTTTATATTCATTACAAAACCACATTACCATTTTTTACCTTATTTTCTGGATTTAAAAGTGCGATATCTTTGCCGTTAACAGCCCCCAACACCAAGCATTCGCTCATAAATCGGGCAATCTGCTTTTTAGGAAAATTAACCACAGCAACCACTT
>JBKEDH010000136.1:0-2616 GCA_047975295.1 Aestuariibaculum sp. | reverse complement strand
GGTTGAAGTAAAATAATAAGTTGCTACGGCTCCAATAGCAATACCGAGTAAAAGAAATACAATTTTTTTCATCTGTTAGTGTTTGTTGATATATAGAATACTTAGTTGACAAAATGGTTGGATTTCAGCTTTTTTTGTTGTGGGTATTTTATGGTTAGATTGATTATTTTATCGGAAATTTAATAAAAATAAAATGAATAATGAAAAAAGAATGTTAAAAATAAAAAAGCAAACATTGGAGCAGTATAGAATGGAGGCGTAATTTGGCGATAAGATTGTATAAAAATCAAGATTTACTACAGAAACATTGTTCCGAGTTTTTTTGGTAGATTCTTAAAAGCTAATGGCTGTAGTGTATTTTACTTCGTTTATAACAAACATGCTATGGGTGCTACCAATATAGTTTATTGAAGTTAATTTATCGACCATAAAGGTTCTAAAGGCAGCCACATCTTCTACCAAAACTTTTAATAGGTAGTCGTAATCGCCACTTATGTGGTAACATTCTAGAACTTCGTTTAGGTTGGTCACTTCTTTTTCGAAATTCAAAACATAATTACGCGCATGCTGTGTAATTTTAATGTGGCAAAATGCCACAAATGCTCTGTTGGTGCGTTTTTTGTCCACCAAAGCTACATATTTGTTTATAAAACCTTCTTTTTCTAATTTTTTAATACGCTCGTAAATGGCAGTTACCGATAAATTCAATTTATGAGCAAGTTCTTTATTGGTCTGTTTGCTGTTGTGCTGCAAATATTCCAACAATTTTTTATCTGTTGAATCGAATACCATAGCTAAAAATTTTTCATTTGGAAATGATTAAAAATAATAAAATTAGTTTTATAATCCATAGAATTGTTTTTTATTAGATTTATTTTCTAATTATATTTTATATAGTTGATTTTTATTCTTTAAATTTTCATTTTTACATATAAAATATAAAAAAAATGACATTTAATCCCGCAAATAATATTTTAGATTTACAGTATTTTGGTGAATTTGGAGGAGTGAATCCGTCTATTTCAGATTCGTCAACATATACTTTTCTTTCGGCAAAGACCATGTTCGACACATTTGAAGGTAATGCCGATGGCTGTTATTTGTACTCGCGCCACTCGTCACCATCCAATTTATATCTGGGAGAAGCTTTGGCTGCGTTAGAGGGTACCGAAACAGCAAGTGTAACAGCATCCGGAATGGGAGCCATAACCGCTACTTTGTTACAGTTGTGTGGTAGTGGAGACCATGTTGTATCTAACCGTACTATTTATGGCGGAACCTATGCATTTTTAAAAAATTTTGCGCCACGATTTAATATAAAAACATCGTTTGTCGATATTACCAACTTAAAACAGGTTGAAGATAGTATAACAGAGCGCACAAAAGTATTATACTGCGAATCGGTGAGCAATCCGCTTTTAGAGTTTGCCGATATAAAAAAATTGGCAGCAGTAGCTAAAAAGTATGGACTTTCGTTGGTTGTTGACAATACGTTCTCGCCATTGTCTATTTCGCCTGCCCAATTAGGTGCTCAAGTGGTAATACACAGTTTAACAAAGTTTATTAATGGTACTAGTGATACGGTAGGTGGTGTAATATGTGGAACAAAAGATTTTATTAATAGCTTGAGGAATGTTAATAATGGAGCATCGATGCTTTTGGGAGCAACAATGGACAGCTTAAGGGCAGCTTCTGTTTTAAAAAATTTACGCACCCTGCATATTCGTATGCAGCAGCACAGTAAAAACGCATTGTTCCTTGCCAAAAAATTTGAAACCGATGGCTTAAAAACCGTTTATCCGGGATTGCCATCACATCCATCGCATAAACTGTTTAAAAGTATGATGAATACCGAATATGGTTTTGGAGGTATGCTAACCATAGATGTTGGTACGTTGGAAAAGGCCAATATGCTTATGGAGCGTATGCAAAACGAAAACTTAGGGTATTTGGCTGTTAGTTTGGGTTTTTATAAAACCTTGTTTTCGGCTCCAGGTAGTTCAACATCATCCGAAATACCCGAGGCCGAACAAAAAGCCATGGGGCTAAGTAGTGGGTTGATTCGTTTTTCAATTGGTTTGGATGCTGATATTTTACGAACTTATCAAAAAATTAGAAAATGTATGGAAGCAGTCGGTGTTTTACAAAATCAGACTTGATACATAACAAAAAATAACAAATAATCTTCAATGTATTGATAAGTAAAATATTGAATTATTAGGCGTTGGGGGTTTTTAAAGCCTTCGAAACTTTGAAATTAAGCTTAGAGTCTGTTTAAACCACTTCATTTATATCAATTGTTTTTCTAAGTCTCTTTTTGCGCATAATTTCGTTAAAATTTCATCAAGTAGCCAGCTATTATCTTCTATTTTGCCTCATACTGCATCAAAAATAAACTATACAAAAAGTCTATCATACAAATTTAAACAGGCTCTTAATAAACGATAAAGGAAATTTTTGTTGTGCATCAAAAAAATATACTCTGAGCTTGTTGCCTACAATTTGCAAAGTTTGTATTAAAATTGTAACATTACAGACATATTTTCCAGTGTTATGCAAGACGACAACAATATTTCCAAAATAAAAGCAAAGGATCAAATTATTATAAAAAATAAA
>JBKEDH010000127.1:0-5910 GCA_047975295.1 Aestuariibaculum sp. | reverse complement strand
TTTTCAATTCCTAACAAAAGCAATTTTACTTATTTTAATGGTTTTCCCTTTTGGGGCAATAGCCTTAAAGGTTACCGTTCCTTTATTGGTATCTTCGCGCATAACCAATAGTTTGGCCCAGTTGTCCTTTGTTTTTGTTATGTTGAAATCCCGGTTTTCGATATACATTTTACCATTATCGGCATTATTTTCAAGGTTGGTAAAAGCTATACATAGGTTACCAATTAATCCGTTTGGTGTGGTTAAGGTAAAGGTAATTTCCTTGCCTTCCCAACCCGAAGCATTATCGGTTTTCCACACACCATCGACCTTGGCCGTATAATCGAAGCCTTCCAAACTAAACAGAACGGTATCCAAATCCTGTTGCCACTCTTTGGTAACTCCCAATTTAGTCTGTACGCCACAGTCCATAAAGAAATACGAATTTTCGAAACCTTTGGGCAACGGATTTTCTTTTTTATCGCTAACCTCAAACATTTTTAAGGCTTCATTTTCGTTCCAAGCATAGGTTGGATTAAATTTCGAACCATTCATATAGTTTAGCAAACTTTGCCTTAACTGCACTGCCACGGGCGATTTTACCGTAAGGTCATAACCACAAACCAACAATTTTCCGTTTCCTATTTTACACTCAAAAATAGAGGCTAATTTATCGTTTATATGAAAATCGCTTATTGGCTGGACAATGGGTTCCAGCTCCTTTAAATGATTAACAATAAACGTACGGCCTTTACTAATGGGTTCCCATTGCCAATTGGAATAGGAATCGGTCGGGAAATTTTTAAATGCCGGATGCTTGTCGTTTATGGAGTAGCCCAAGGTTTTATTGGTCTGCCCCGGAAAAAAGGAATTGGACCAAAACAACGGAGTAAACCGCAAAGGGTACGAAAGCATGGTATTTGTGGCTTTATTGGCCAATAACAATACCGAAGCCCCATTTTTTAATTGCTGTAAAACCGTATCAGACAATCTATCAGTTTCAATAACATGCTTCCTATCTATTTTAACTTGGGGATACACCCAAAAATTCCAGCTATTGCTAATATCTGTTTCGTCCAAAGCCATAGATAATGTTAGTTTTTCGGCTTTTTCAATAGCTTCTGTAGAAAAATAAATAGAACCAATTGAAGTGAGCATTCCCTGCTTAATTTCAGTATTAAAACTACCAGAATCCATTATACTTCCATTTTCATTTTTAATATTCCACTTAATATCGCCGTTTAAATCTTTATTGGTATAATTGGCCATTTGTAATTGTGCCCCAAATGGTTCGCCTACATTTAAAACATACTTCGAAAAACGAGCCAATGCCACTACCGAACTGCCGTATTTATAAAATTCTTCAGAAGACACGATACCTTTCGAATCCCAAAACGAATCCAACCATCCTACAAGAGCCTCTCCCTGTCCGGAATAATCGGTCATGCTCAACATTTGAAAACCGGCACAGGAAGGTGTTCGGTAAAAAGCCTCGATCATGGCTTTGTACAAAAGGGTCTGTAAGGCACCACTGTTTTTTTGAAAAGCCTTGTTATATTTTAAAAGGCCGTTTGCTGCGGCTTCATTTTTAAAAATCCTAAAATTTCGGGCTTCAAGCGTACCGCTATACTTCTCGATTTCGCTCCAAAGTGGATAAACAGGAAACTGCCCGACTTCGTGAGCCATAATAGGAATTGATGCTTTTGAATAATGGTCTTCCCAATCAAAATCGGTACCGTTATAATTCAATCCGTAAGTCCTGCCCACTTTTGGGATGTTATGTGTTACCATATACTCATCGACAGGCATAATTTTTCTTGCCGTCGATACCGAATACAAACGACGATTATCACTTTCTTTATAAGGCTTTACCCAACTTTGCATAATATCGAAATCGGAATTTCCCAACTCGTTGCCAATACAGAAAAACGCAAACGACGGATGATTGCCGTACGCATCAATCATATTTTTAATGGCACGTTTTACATAAATATCGGCACTTGGATTTTTACCCAAACCTTTTGGCAGACCAATAGTAGTCATTTCCGGACGGTTTGGACGCACCACCGACATCCACCAATCTATCCAAAGTATTTCGGCCTGTATATAAATACCCAGTTTATCGGCAGCAATAAAAGCCGCTTCCGGCGGGCACCACGAATGGAAGCGCACATGGTTTAACCCATGGGCTTTATATATTTTAAAAATACGTTCCCACTCTTCTACCTTATAGGAAGGATAGCCCGTAAGCGGAAAATGGAGACAATCCAGATTACCGCGCATAAAAACAGGCTTATTATTTACCAGTATTTTTGATTTTGATGTTGAAATATTCCTAAAACCAACCGTTGACTGGATGGTGCTTATTGCTTTTCCCTTTCCGTAAGACAACTTTAAGGTATAAAGGTTGGGATTAAACTCATTCCAAGTTTTTATTGGTGTTTTAAAAGTAATTGTTTTTGAATGTTGAAATACTTTTGTCGTAGCACTCAAGTTTTCTTCAACCAAAGCCACAATATCTCCCGTTTGATTATCGGTAAGCGTATAAATAAGATTTCCAAAAGGTTTCTTCGTTTTGTTTACACCATTAAACTTTACCGTTAAACTGTTACTATCAACATTTGGCCAAGTCGTCAGGTTTTCAATTTGGATATCGCCTACCGGTTGGAGCTCTATTCTGCCCAAAATACCGTTCCATCTAATTTGCGTATAATCGCCATAAGCGTGGCCTTTGTCTCCTATATTGTATATCATGGCATTGTTAACCCGCACCGAAAGTATATGCCTTCCGGGTTTTAATTGCCCTAAATTGTGGATGTGTGGCGTATTCAAATCGTCCTGAACATCTATTTTTTTGCCATCTACCCAAACTTGCGATTGCCACATAACCCGCTCCAAAAACAAGATAATCTCCTTATTTTTCCATTGTTTGGGGATATGTATTTCACGATTGTACCACGCAGGCCCTATGTATTTATATTTTCGGGTCAGGATACCATAATCGGAACCTGTGGTTTTTTCGCCAAGTTGGTTTTCATCTAACGTTCCCGGTAGTTTAACGGTTTGTTTAAAGATTTTATTCGAGAAACCCTGCTCAATACCAAGACTGTCGGCATCTAAAGCCACTGTCCAAGTTCCTTCGAGAGAGATTACCGATTGGGAATTTGAAAAATTTATAATGATAAGGAATAGACATAAAAAAGTGAAGTGCTTCATAAAATATTGCTATTACTTACCAAATATAAAAATAATTGGACAGGCTAAAAAAAGAGACTGAAAATAAGTTAAAAACAAACTATTTATCAGCCTATTAATTTTTTATAAAAATATTTTCATCAAAACATTAAACCCCATAGACCTTACAGGTTTTAAAAACCTGTGAGGTCTTGAACTAAATAAGTTAACTTTAACATTATTTAACTCCAAAAGAATGCATATAACGCTACTAAAATTATCATAATTATAAAAGCACTGATATTAAATAGCGGTGATGTTTTAAATAGATTTTTGGTTAATGCAATTCCTTTGGCATCGTCTGTCCCTTTATTCTGCATTAAACTTAAAATTATAATTACAAGAGCCGTTAACAGAAAGGTTAGCCCCATTTGGTTCATCCAAGGCAAATCTACAAAAAATGGGTTTGTTGACCATCCTTTGGGTGCTACCTTAAAATACATTGCTATTGGTATGGAAATTAAAGCGCCAATAATGGCTGCATTGTTTGTTGTTTTTTTCCAAAACAATCCTAAAATAAATACGGCCAAAATACCTGGACTTACCACGCCCGTATATTCTTGTATAAAATTAAAAGCTTGATCTATACCGCCCAATAAAGGCGCCATAATACCTCCAATAATTAAAGCAACAGCTGCCGAGATTCTACCAACTCTTACCAATGTTGTTCCAGACGCTTCTTTATTTATATATGGTTTATAAATATCCATGGTAAAAATGGTAGATGTAGAGTTTAACATAGATGCCAAAGACGATACAACAGCAGCAGCCAATGCAGCAAATGCCACACCTTTTAGTCCCACAGGTAAAAATTGCAATAACCAAGGATAGGCTTTATCGGCCTGATCTAACGAAGGCAAGTTGCGCTGTGCCATTTCACCTAAAGATGCCATAATCTCGGGGTCGTTAACAATAACGTATGCTGCAATACCGGGAACAACTACTATTACGGGAATAATTAGCTTTAAAAAAGCAGCAAATACAATTCCTTTTTGAGATTCTTTTAACGATTTGGCCGCCAACGTTCGTTGAATAATATATTGGTTAAAACCCCAGTAATATAAATTTGCTACCCATAAACCACCTACCAATACTGCTATTCCAGGCAAATCGTTGTAAAAAGGATTATCTTTATCCAAAATCATAACAAAACGTTCGGGTGCCCGCTCGTAAATGGTTTCTATACCGGCAATAACACCTTCGCCCCCCGACACCGTATTTAATGCCAAGTAAGTGGTTACTATACCACCCAAAACCAAAAAGACTACTTGAATAACATCGGTCCACGCTACAGCCGACAAGCCACCATATAATGAATACGCCGCTGCAAAAAGTCCAAGACCAATTACACCGTACATCATAGGAACACCCATAATGGTTTCTATGGCCAAAGCACCTAAATACATTACCGAAGCCAAATTTACAAATACATATAAGGCAATCCAGAAAACAGCCAATATGGTTTTAAGATTTGTTGAATAGCGTTTTTCGACAAACTCGGGAATAGTATAGATGCCTTTTTCAATAAAAATGGGAAGGAAATATTTCCCTACAATAATTAGGGTAATGGCTGCCATCCATTCATAAGAAGCAATGGCCAAGCCCATAGCAAAACCGGAACCCGACATACCTATAAACTGTTCTGCCGAAATGTTGGCTGCAATCAAAGAAGCTCCAATAGCCCACCACGGCAACGACTTGCTGGCAAGAAAATAATCTTCTGTACTTTTTGCTTGTCCATCTTTACTTCTTGAAACCCACAGACCAACACCCAAAATAAGGATAGCATAGGCAATAAAAACAATATAATCTAAAGTATCAAAATGTGTTGTCATAAATAGTTAGTTGGTTAATTAAATTAAAATCTAAACCATTTTAATGAAAAAATTGATTTAGAGCTTGTTTAAATTTATATCAATTGTTTTTCTATATCTCTTTTTGCGTATAATTTCGTTAAATTTTCATCAAGTAACCCGGTTATTATCTTCTATTTTGTCTCATTCTGTATCAAAAATAAACTTTACAAAAAGTCTATCATACAAATTTAAACAGGCTCTTAGAATTTCCGAATATAAAAAACTTATTTTGGGAGTGCAACCCTTCCTTTAATTTATAAGAATTTCTTCTTAAAAACAGCTTTATTTTACTTATTCATCAAAAAAAGTGCTCAAAACTTTATGGCCGAAGGCAAAACGCCAACGACTTTCTTTATAAAACAAATTATAATCTTCCGAGAGGGAAAGCCAATCTAGTGCAATTAAAAAATTCTTTGTGTTTCCAATCTTACTGTAAGGTTTAAATTTTTGTCTTTGTCTATTACCAAAGTTTCATATATAACAAAGCCTTCATGTTTACAAGATTTTATACTTTGTTAACAAACCCAAAAAGTACCAGTATTTATTATACTGATACTTTTTTCAAACTAAATAAAACTAAACCAACTAAAATATTCTATTTATTCTTATTTTGCCAACTCAAAGTCAGCTACATTTTCGGTATAAGAATCTGCCCCGATGAACACTTGAAATTTCCCAGGTTCTGCTACATAATCCAAGTTGTAATTATAAAACTTTAAGTCTTCGACAGTAATTGTAAAAGTTACGGTTTTTGTTTCTCCCTGTTTTATTTCTACTTTTTGAAAACCTTTTAGTTCTTTTACGGGACGCGTTACAGTACCAACTAAGTCTCTTATATAAA
>JBKEDH010000122.1:0-9953 GCA_047975295.1 Aestuariibaculum sp. | reverse complement strand
ATGTTCCGCCCGTGGCCTCTAATTGCGCTGATGGTGTGGTACAGTTTATTGTGGCATCAGATCCAGCATTGGCCGTTGGTAATTCATTTATTGTTAAAATTATCGGAGTTCTTGAAGTACTAATACATCCTGTTGTACTATTTACAGATTCGGCATAGTACGTTATCGTACCAACTGCATTCAACGTTGGCATACTGACAACATTACCATTGGTTGCTGCATCGTACCAAACTACCGTGCTTCCCGATGGAGCCGTAGCCGTGGCCGTTAAGGTTTGAACAGGACTTGACACACATTGGGTTTGGTTGCCCCCACTTATTGGTGCTGTCGGTCTTGAATTTACTGTTAAGGTTGCCACTGATGAAATGACCTCTCCACAAATAAAATTACTTTGAACCGTAACAAACCTATATTGCTTTGCAGGTGAAGAAACCTGAACATTGGCAATAGTTAAGGTTGCCGTATCCACACCACTATAAACCGTATTGTTGCTTAAATTATTCCAATTGGTACCGCTATCGGTGCTTTCTTGCCACTGATATGTTGTAGTACCGGAACCTGCCGTAAGCCCTACCCCTATTTCAACGGTTTCCCCTACGCAGGCTTCTTTATGTTCTGGTTGGGTCGTTATTGTCGATGCTTCACCTTCACTTATAACATTTGCATATGTTGTACTTGTATATGTTGCCGCATCTACCAAGCCATTGTTGTCCACACCTACCGAGGGATCGGCATCTATAGTGCCATACTGGCCACCATCGCCCGCATCGGTGTTAGCATTGTTATAAGCTTCGTTGGCATCGGTACAGGTATCGCCATCGCTATCCAAATCGCAAATATTACTTATTCCATCATTGTCGGTGTCCGGTAATGAGGATACGGCATTTGAGGGTGCTCCCGTTGATGAATTGATTGTTCCATTTGCCGTTCCGTTGGTGTTAATACTGGAAACTCCGGCTTCGACTGCATCGTATATTCCATCGTTATCACTATCCAGATCCAAATTACTTGGTATGCCATCGTTATCACAATCGCAAGGCAAGGCCTCATCACTAAAGGTAAAATCCATGAAAACACCACCATACTTTCCTGTATAGAATGTAAATGAAAAGTTACTACTCTTTTTATAATGCAGATAGAATTTAGTGGACAAAAGGGTAACAGGTCTACCCGGAATGGCCGTAAAACTGCCATAATCGCTACCGGCAGAATGGAAATATGTTGTATAGCCCCCTGATCTTGTATAAATATGTGTAGGATTGTTAAAATTATAATCTATTAACTGTCCGGTTGGCACATATATGTATTCATCATGGCCGTATCCGCCTGTTGTATTACATTCCGGATTATCTATAATGCCATCGTTATTCCAGTCGCAATCACCGTCCAAATCCCGTACCGTATATATGGTACTCAATTCTACAGGGATACTAGTACCACATTGAAAATAATACACCTTAAATTCGTAATGACAATAATTTCGTCCATTAAATACTTTTGTTCCATCGGTAGGCGTGGTATTCCATTCGAAATATTCGGGAACTCCCTTTGTTTTTTGTTCAACGGTAATCAATACATCTATACACGTTCCATCGGGAGTTACGGCCGCATTGGTTGCCTTTAGCGACGGTCCTATATAATCACCTACTGTTACATCGGAGACTATGGTGGTGTTACTTAAATCGAGAAACGTAACGGGTTCACTAGAGAAATCGCCACCTCCCGGACATTCCAAACTATCCGGAATACCATCGTTATCGTTATCCAGATCGCACTTATCGCCCACACCATCGGCATCGTGATCTGAGAACATAGAGCTACCGGTCCAACACGGATTACACTCCTCCATTTGCTGGCCGGCATTATAAGTTCCAAGAGGATTGTTACGGTTAGAACCCGGTACACCATAAGTACTTATTCCTGAGTTTGTACCTATTGGAAATTGCGATGTATCGATCATTAAATTTCTATCAAGCTGTGTAAACTTATAGCCTCGTGTTGCAGAAAAGGCATTACTTTCAACCGCATCTGGGCAGCCGTCGTTATCGCTATCTACATCAAATTTATTGGGAAAACCATCACCATCGAAATCATACGAACACCCAACCAGAAAAATATCCCTTAAACCAAAACCGCTACTACTTGCAACGAGTCCGTTTATAGCAACCGAGGTTACCCCTTCGACCTCAGGTGAAATATCCACACCGTAATAGGTGCTCGCCGTTATTGTTGTTGGATAAATTGTTCCCGAATCGTAAACCATTTCGCCTGTGGCATTAAAAAGCTGTATGGAATTAATACGCTTAATATGGGCCGTAGCAGTATTTCCCACATTTCCGTTAAGAAAATTGTATATCCTAATTTGTTTTACCGTAGAAGATTTAATTGTAAAAAACACGCGATTAATACTGGGTAAACCGGCGGCACTTGCCGAATACTGCGTACCGGAATCGACATCGGATATTCTACGTAGTTCGTTAGAACTCAACTCGTAGCCACTTGGATTGTACACCGATCGTTCTTGAGGTGGTATATAATTAACCGGACTACTGTCCATACTACATGAACTTAAATTTTCCAAGCTGTCTGGGATGCCATCGTTATCATCGTCGTAATCGGCAGAATTACAGATACCATCACCATCAAAATCACCTTCGGGTAGCATACTGCCCACATTTCCAGAACACTGTAAATTATATTTATAATCCTGTAAGGCAACCGTATTGGGTGTTTGATGGCCTACCTCTAATATCCAATCACCATCTTTTCCGGTAATATTATTGGAGGCCGAGATAGATAACCCTAATTTATTTTCGAGATAAGCTACCGCTTCCAAGCCAAGTTTTCCTTTTGCAAATTCGCAACCATATATATTAATGTTTGTAATTTTTGGATTGCCTCCTTTTATTTGGGCTTGTATAAAATGGGCAATTTCGGAAGGATTTAACCATTTATTATCGATAAAAAGCATACCGGGTTTTCCGTGGGAAAACAGATGCAAGGTTTTCATATTGTCTAAATGACCATAAGCCGTACCAATAAATAGTCTGTCCTGTAAAGCGTTATCGATATACAGCCTATTATTAATAGAGGTGTTTATTTTGTCTTTATTTTTTGCCGACATACTGTACGATGCAAATAACAATAACATAACCATAACAAAAAAAGTCTTATTTTTGCCTATATTACTTAACCTCTTAGTTGTATTAATTCTCATTTTATTTTCTTTATATACAAACAATAAATTCTATTTCTTTTGAAGTTTTTTTGGTCTGAATGGACTAAAAAACCTTTAAATCCAGACGAAATTAACAAGAAAGAACTTCCTCTTTTTTTTCTATTCTCTATTTTCGATATAACCATAAAAACATTAGTCATACTATCAACAGAAGTCGTTATATTTCAGTATTATTTTTTTATGACTTCTTTAGTATCTTAGTCCATATTGCTATTTTATACTATTAATAAGTGCATTTATATTTTTCACGCCAAACTTCCGTATCAGGTTTTGCCTGTGTGTGTTTACGGTATTTGCCGAAATGTTTAAATGTTTGGCTATTTCGGCACTTGATTTTCCTTCGGCTATCAAATCCAGAATTTGTCCTTCGCGTTTTGTAAGTATTTTTTTTCCCAAGAGGACAGTTGAAAGTTTCTTTTTAAATTTTTCTATTTTCAGAATTTCATTGTTATCCTGCAAATGGTGCTTAATATCAACTCTGGGATATGTAAAAACACCATCCAAACTTGTTATATCGGTAAATGCCACTAAAATTACATTTATACACTTGGCATTATTTATATTTGGTATAAAAACCATTTCCCTTAAAATTGTAATGGGATTGTCTTCTATTAAACTGACCGTAAACCGCAGTTGAAACAAGGGCGAACTATCTAAAAAATCTATAGTCTTTAAAAATTTAATGGTCATACGGTCTGCTTCGTAAATCCTGTTTGCTTCAACTTTATCAACCCCATCCATTATTTCATGGATATTTTCAAGACTTCCTTTAGGAAATTTTATATTGAAATTTTTACTGTAAACTATAGGATTTCCTGCATTACCCAAATTAAGAACAGTTATAAAATCGGGATTATTTATTTCGATAAAATGTTCTACTTTATATTTATAATCGTTGGGAACATGATAATCTTCTAAAAACAGATCGGATTTGTAAACATCTAACAGTTTACCAAAATCGTAGTGTTTGGCCACTTTTTATTCTTTTAGTGATTAATACAATAAGCTTTTAAACTTTTATTGGGTACAGATTAGTAATTATTGGATGTATCTCCGGTTATGTTATTACTGCATCTGTTTAACAAATAACTTCTTTATATATTCTGGATATAAACCATCTTATTTTGTCTTAAAAAAAGAGTGCCTTTCGATGTAGTTTGATTCTTTATTAAATACATTACAATTCCCGCAACAGCGCAGTCGTATTCTTTACATTGAATTTTTTTATTAAATTTTGTCTATGCGTACTAACTGTATTTTTAGAAATATTTAGCATAGCAGCTATTTCGGTACTTGTTTTGCCTTTACCTATAAGCTCTAATATCTCGAATTCACGCTTTGTTAATTCACGTTTTATGGATAACTGTGTATTAATTCTCGATCTTAACTTTTCAAGAGCTGTTTCAAATTTTTTGTATTGTTGACGCCTCGAAAATTTAAAATCGAACAATGGTTGATTGGATACGCCCAAAAAATAGGTTACATCGGTAAACGTTACTACTATTAGCAGGTGCTGTACCTTATTAAGGTTTTTGGGAACAAACCTTACATTTCGAAGTAACGATCGTTTTATGTTTTGAGAATCGACAAAAGAAAACCGCAGTCTAAAAACCACTTGTGATATTAAATCCAAATTATCGGTCGCAAATCTGGCACACTGTTTATCTATCCTAAAAATGCGGTTTAACTCACCCTTTTTAACTGTTGAAAAAACTTTTTTAAGTATATCTTTTTCGGTCTCCAAAAAGGTCAAGTTAAAATTCTTGTGGTACAGAACAGGTTCTTTATCATCTAAATCCAGTACCATAGCATAATCCGGCCTATTAATATGTATGTCACTTTCCAGATAAAACTTATAATACCTATAATCTACCCTTTTTTCATGCAGATTATTATAGCAAGGAGACAAATCGTGTAAGCTATAGCACCCCATAGTTCATATTTATATGATTTTTCGACAAATTTAATTTGGATAAACATCGAAAAAGAACATTATTCGATAACCCATGGACTATATGTAGATAATTAGTTATTTACTAACGATGAATGGTTATTTTGCAAAAATACAAGACGACACCTAACCAAATCCCTTACTTAAAAAATACTGAAAACAACTTTTTAAAAACATTTGTAATATGCCTTAAAAACAAGAAATAATATTTCGCAATCAAAATTCATAATTATTTACAACTACTTAATAAGCAAGTAGATAATCGTATAAAAACACCACTTAATCGTAAAAAGTATTTTTTTACTTATAAATTAATTCCTTTTACACTTGGTTTTTAATATTTTTAAGCCAAAATCTTAAAAACAACAATCTACTTATGAAACCGCTTTTATTAATGCTTATAGAAGACGATGAAATTGAATCCATTAAATTCGATCGGGCATTAAGTAGGCTTAACAGGCCATATAAAACCATACAGGCAAAAAATGGTGAAGAAGCTCTAAAAACACTAAATGAAACACCCTCCCTTCCCCATTTAATCATAATGGACTTGAACATGCCCAAAATGAACGGGCTTGAATTTTTATCTGCCTTAAAACAAAATAGCAAACTATTGCACATACCCATTATTGTACTTACCACATCGGAGAATACAGACGATGTAACCGAAGCTTATAGACAGGGCGTAGCTGGTTATATTGTTAAACCTTTAAAGTACGACGACTACTTAAACAAAATAAAAACTTTAATAGAGTATTGGGACATAAACGAATTTAATGGCCACAAAAAACTATAAAAAACTATTAGTAAATTAGTTTTTTAACATATTGTAATTAAACCAAAAAGTATTAGTTTTGATTAATTGGTAGCCTTTTTGATTTTAATTGCTCTATGAATGAAAATTACCAAAAAAAATTACCTTAAAGACAATCTTAACACCGATACTAAACCACAACCAAAGCCTGTCTCGTCCCATGCAAAAGTACAGGATAGCACCCCAAATAGACATGTTAGGGGTAAAAGTTGTAAAAAAAATAGACAAGTTTGGCCAAACCTGTTTAAAAATCTGCCCGATGCCTATATTTTTATCAATTTTAATGGCCATGTTATCGATGTAAACAATGCTGCCCTTAAATTACTGGGTTACGAAAAATTTATCCCTTTTAACGCAACGCATCATATACATAAGCAAGACATATATTTAGCCAAAATATTTCTTGACACCATACAGAAAAACGGTTTTTACAAAGATTTCGAAATACGCTTGGTTACTACAACACAAAATATAAAATGGATTCACTTAAATGCCAATATTTTGTATAGTGAATGTAATAATCCTGTTGGAATACAGGCTGTTTTAAGAGATGTAACCCACTATAAAACTACTTACGAAAAGGCAAAAAAAAAGGAGAACGAGCTCAACATCATTTTAAACAATGCTCCTTTGGGCATTTTACTAACCGATAGAAACAACATTATTGAATCCAATAAAAAAATAGAAGAATTATTGGGCTACGGCAAAGCCGAATTAATGGGTAAAAACATGCTTACCCTAACTGCGAAAAAAGATATACAAAAGTCTCAGGTATTGATAAACCAATTAGAAAGTGGCAAAATTAATTTTTTTCAACTGGAAAAGCGGTATATAAGAAAGGACGGTACAATTTTATGGGCAAAAACAAGAGTAAATGCCTACAGAAACAAGCATGGCAAGCAAGAATTCGATATTATATTAATTGAAGATTTAACCGAAAAAACACAACAACAACAGCTATTATCCCAACAAAAACGAGAATTGGATCTTATTCTTGAAAATTCACCATCGGCCATTGGCTTAACCGAAAACAACTATTTTATTAAATGTAACCAGACACTAAAAACACTTTTGGGATATACAGAAATAGAAAAACGCAATTGTTCCATTCTCAACCTTGTCGATAAAAATGATATAGCTACACTACAGTCCCACATAGATAGCTTAAACTCGGGAAAAACCCATAAATTCCATATCGAAATCCAGTTAACAAAAAAGGATTCCGAAAAAATCTGGACCAGAATAAAAGCATCATCGGTCAAGAACACTATAAGTGACAGCCGTTATATTGTATATATTATAGAAAACATAACGCAACAACGCAAAAAACAATTAGTGGAAAACATTGTAACAAACACTACGCTATCCGTTGCCAATAACTTCAATATTCACGAAATAACCCATCGTTTGTCCAATAGTATCTCACAATATCTAAATTCCAACTATTGCTCCATAAGCTTAATTAACAACAAAACCGGACAAGCAGAAAAAATAGTTCCACCTATCCATCCATTACATAACCAAAAATATATTGTAAAAAATCCTATATTGACGGAACGGACAATACAGACCAAAACTGCTCAAATTATAGACGATACTTCGAAGATTGCTTTGTATAATCCGAAAACCAATATTGGAATTTCAGAAATTATCGTACCCATTCTATATAACAATCAAGTTATCGGCATTATTAATGCCCAACATAAACAAAAAAACCATTTTACAAAAACACATCTCAAGATACTTATTAAAATAGCAGAAACCGTAGCCCCAAAATTTAAAAATGCCATTCAATATAAAGAAACGCTTCTCGTTCAGAAAAAAAACCAGGAACTGGTAAAAAAACTAAAACAAAACAACGACGAGTTAAAGGATTTTGCCCATGTAGTATCGCATGATCTAAAATCGCCCTTGCGAAGTATAGATACCTTAATACATTGGCTTAAAGAAGATTTTAATAGTTTTTATAAAACAAACGAAAATGCCGATAGACTATTCTCGAATTTAGATACTAAATTAGAACATATGGAAAACCTTATAGACGGTATTTTAAAATATTCGAGCGTAGGTATTATATCCAATACAAAAAAAACCAAAATAAATTTAAACTTTACTATTAAAAACATTATCGATCTTGTACATATTCCAAAGCATATTACTATTAAAATTATAAATCCCCTACCTACAATAACCGGATGCGAAATCCGGATACACCAACTCTTTTTAAACCTTATCAATAATGCAGTAAAATATAACGACAAGGATGTAGGTTTTATAGAAATTGACCATAAAAACTTAGGCAACTACTGGGAATTTCGAATAAAAGATAATGGCAAAGGCATACCCGAAAAATATCTGGAAAAGATTTTCGAAATCTTTCAAACTTTAGAAGACAACACCAACTCCACAGGGATAGGTCTTTCTATAGTTAGGAAAATAGTAAGCCTATACGATGGGAAGATATGGGTTACATCTAAAATAGGACAAGGCAGTACATTTTACTTTACCATTAAACAATAATTTTATGCCCCAAATACAACCCAATCTCGATTACATAAAGAAAATAGCCCATGGAAATATTGAAGTAGAAGCAAAACTTATAAGTATAGTAAAAAACGAATTCCCCAAAGAAAAAAAGGAATTTACAAAATATTTAAATGAAAATAATTGCAAAAAAGCTTCTGCCATAGTTCATAAATTAAAACACAAATTTGTAGTTTTAGGAATAGAAACCGAATACGAGCTTATTAACACATTCGAAAAACAGTTATATAATAATAACATGACCTTACATTACAAATTTAAGGATATGTTGTTGCAACTTGAAATATTTATTGATACACTCTAATTACTCCCTAAAACCT
This sequence comes from Aestuariibaculum sp., assembly GCA_047975295.1. Lineage (GTDB taxonomy): Bacteria > Bacteroidota > Bacteroidia > Flavobacteriales > Flavobacteriaceae > JBKEDH01. Next base: position 1,086 of record JBKEDH010000122.1, on the reverse strand, counting down.
ACAACAACAGACATGAACTGTATTATTATAGATGATGATGATCTGGCTATTGAAATTATGCAGAATCTCTGTAAATTAGACCAGACACTAAATGTCAAAGCTTGTTTTAGCAATGCTATCGATGCTATTAAATATCTTAGTGCCCACCACGATATAGACGTTATTTTTCTAGATATCCACATGCCCTCCTTTACCGGTTTCGACCTTATAAAGACTTTAAACCCTCCTTTAAGGACAATCCTTACAACCAGCGATAAAAATCTGGCCATAAATGCATTCGAGTATAATTATATTATCGATTACTTAGCCAAACCCATTGAGGCTAAACGGTTTTTAAAAGCCATTGAAAAATTAAAGACAATGCATATTTTAAATGAAGGACACTCGAGTAAGGAGCCCCCATTTCCGAAAAAGTTATTTGTAAATATTAACAGAAAACTTGTTAGTGTTACGATTGCCGAAATTAACTTTATCGAGGCAAAAGGCGATTATATTATCCTTAGTACCAGTAAAAACAGTATAATCGTGCATTCCAGTTTAAAAAAGATTCAAGACCGCTTGCCCAACAAGACTTTTATTAAGGTACACCGATCGTATATTATCAATATTGAAAAAATTATCGACATAGAAGATAATAGTGTACTTATTCACAAAACATTAATTCCAGTTAGCCGTTCGCACCGCAAAATACTCTTAAACCACATAAACCTTCTTTAAAGCTATTAAGAGCCTGTTTAAATTTGTATGATAGACTTTTTGTATAGTTTTTTTTGATGCAGAATAAGGCAAAATAGAAGATAATACCCGGACTACTTGATGAAATTTTTAACGAAATTATGCGCATATGAAAAACAATTGATATAAATTTAAACAAGCTCTAATTGTGTTCTATATTTTTTTAATAGAGATTTTAGCACATAAATTCATCGTGACTTTTTCCATTATTACCCTTTTCCCTTCTTCAACATTTTTATAGCCATAAATCCACCCATAAAACCACTAAACATACCGCTTAATCCATTGGATAACACATGGTCAAAAATGGTTTCTGGAAAAGGAAGTAAATAATAATTGATTAAGCCACTA
>JBKEDH010000066.1:0-14483 GCA_047975295.1 Aestuariibaculum sp. | reverse complement strand
AGCTAATACAATATCAGCCAATCATTCTGCAGGACCACTAACACATATTTTCGATCCACTTAAAGCTCCAACCACAAAACCACAAATAATACCGCATATTAATCCAGAAAATGCCGATGCTCCACTGGCAGTATCAATAGCCAAACACAACGGTAATGCCACAAAAAATACAACGATACATGACGGCAAGTCGTTTTTTATAGTTTTAAACATATTATAATATTTTTGCACTTGGCTTTAAATTAGGCCAAAAGCAGTTAAACTTAGTTGATGGGTTTTTTCGAAAAAAAATTATTTGTTTCGGGCTAGGAACCAATATTGGTTGTAGTAAAATGAAGAATATAATAGATATCTCCATTCGCCCAACCCAACTTAACTATAAGAAAATCAGCCTATATGGTAATTAATTTTGAATATAGATTGATACACACCGAATAACTATATCCAACAAATGCCGAATATGTCAATTTTCGAAAAAATCCTGTAAAAAAATAATTATAATATGTGCGGTTCGGGAGGAGGCGATACCAAATTAAGATGTGGTTTCGCATATTTTTTAAACTGATAGGAAAATGCCAAAAGGTTTTTCAGTTCAAAATTTGTAGTCATATCGTTATTCTGCAAGGAAAAAGGAGAGAGTACGTTTTTCTGTTTTCCGTTTTCCTCTTCTTCGGCCATCGAATAAAAAATAGAAGTATCGAACGTGTTGTCCAATGCAACAATAACAGTAGGCGTTACTATCAATGCCATAAAGAGTACCGTAAAAAATATTGCAATGGATGTTTTGGCCATCTAAAAAAATTAAGGTGCTAATATACTGTTTAGTTTTTGGATTTTTGTTAAAGAATTTTTAAAAGTTGGTATTTTCGGTTAATAGCTTATAGAAGATATTTAAACTTTTCTATTTGCTAAAAATTATCATTTTAAGCATTTCTTAATCTTTCGTTAAATCATGGTGTTTACACCTAAATTTTTCAACATTTAATGTGACACATCAGTATCTTTGTGTCCAAAGAAGTAGATTTATTAAAAATCTATAATCAAAGTAACATCGTACATAATTAAAAATTCAGCATATAAAAAATGCTTATATGATATGAAAGCTGTAGCTTATCAAAAAAAAAAATAATTATGGGTATATTTCGTCAAACAATAAAACAACAATAAACATAAAGCATATGAAACGAATACTGTTATTAGTTTTAACCATTGGATTAGTGTCTTGTGGAACTTCGAAAGTAGTTCGGGACTCCAAAAAAGTAATAAAAGGAAACTGGGCTCTCAACAACATTACTTATAGTGAGAGTGGGACGTTTAACGTAAGCTTGCTAAACGATGTTTCTAAAGAATGTTTTGAAGGGAGTACATGGCAGTTTATCCCCAATAATAATACAGGAACGTACACTATAAATGGTTCCGACTGTGCTGTGGGCGACCGCTATTTTGTGTTTACCATACAAGAGGTCGATGCTGCAACAGGGCTGTACAGCTTTTTGTTAAAACCAACCGATGCTAAACATAAATCGTCCACCAATCAAGGGTTCCGTTTGCAGCTTACGGCATTATCCGATACCGATATGCAATGGCAACAAACCGTAAACGTAGAAGGGAAACCTTTTACCATAACCATGAATTTTATAAAATCTTAAGAAAACATGAAACCCATAATGGGCATTTGGCAGGCAATAGCCAATATCAATCAACATAATTAAATTACTAAAAAACAACTTGTTATAAAAATTCAAAAAATAGATGAAAACGATAAAAAAAGCAGGACTTATACTTTTATCAGGTTTAATCCTTATTAGTTTTACCAACTGTAAATCGGTACAAAACGCCAATAATAAACAAAAAGGTGCCGTTATTGGTGCTACCGGAGGGACTATTTTAGGAGCCATTTTAGGTAATAATCTCGGTAAAGGCGGTAATGGTGAGTTAGGCGCCGTTATTGGTGGTGTTATTGGTGGTGGTGCCGGTGTACTTATAGGTAATAAAATGGACAAACAGGCACAACAAATCGAAGAAGAAATTCCCGGAGCACAGGTAGAGCGTGTCGATAACGGTATTGTAGTTACCTTCGACGAAAATAGCGGTGTAAATTTCGATACTAATAAATACAATATCAATGCTGCTTCGCAAGAAACTTTAGATAAGTTAATTGGTGTGTTTAAGGAATATCCCGACACTAACATTTTAGTTGTTGGACATACCGATAGTACGGGAGCAGATACGTATAATATGACACTTTCTAAAAATCGGGCCAATTCGGTTACTGGTTACTTAACGCAAAACGGTATTTCGTCAGGAAGGCTTACAACCAAATGGTTTGGAGAAGAACAGCCCATCGCCGATAACACAACTGCCGAAGGCCGTGCCAAAAACCGACGTGTAAATGTGGCTATTCTTCCAAATGAAAAAATGATAGAAGAAGCGCAACAACAAACTGGAAATTAATTTTACGTATAAAAATTTAAAAATCCCATTTTCAATATTATTTTTGAAAGTGGGATTTTTTTTTGAAATAAAACCAAATGACATCAACCATAAACTATATTCTTTCCAAAATAGAACTACCACAACAGTCGGTAAAAAATACATTGGAATTACTTAACGAAGATTGTACCATTCCCTTTATTTCACGTTACCGAAAGGAACGCACCGGAAATCTCGATGAAGTACAAATAGCCGAAATAGTAAAGTACAAGGAACTATTTAGCGCACTTGAAAAACGCAAGACGGCTATTTTAAACGCTTTGGAAGAACAAGGCGTTTTAACACCCGAACTACAGCAAAAGATTGAGGTATTACAAAGCCTAACAACTTTGGAAGATTTATACTTACCTTACAAAAAAAGCCGTAAGACCAAGGCAGAAAAAGCACGTCAACAAGGCTTGGAACCTCTATCCAAAATTATTATGGCACAAAATGCCAGCAATATCGAATCTACCGCTTTTAAATACGTAAAAGGAACATTAACTTCTACAGACGAAGCTTTAGAAGGTGCACGGCATATTATTGCCGAATGGATTAACGAACGCAGCGATATACGTAACAATATCCGATATCAATTAGAACGGTTTGCCATTATTTCGACAAAAGAAGTAAAAAAGAAAGAAGACACCACGAATGAAGCAGCACAAAAATTTAAAGATTATTTTAATTGGGAAGAGCCTTTAAACCGTATTCCGTCCCACCGTTTATTAGCTATTTTACGAGCCGAATCCGAAGGTTTTATAAAGACAAAAATTGAAATAGACAACGAACAGGCCTTGTCCAAAATAAAAGATAGGATAATACGTTCCGAGAACAATTGCTCCAAACAGATTGAATTGGCTATTAAAGATGCTTACAAACGTTTATTATTACCATCGTTAAGTAACGAAGCCCTACAAAATGCCAAAACCAAAGCCGATGATGCAGCCATTACAGTATTTGCCAAAAATCTAAAACAATTGCTTCTGGGTTCTCCTTTGGGCGAAAAACGGGTTTTGGCTATCGATCCCGGATTTCGTACAGGCTGTAAAATAGTATGCTTAGATGCCCAAGGCAATTTACTTTACAACGAAACAGTTTACCCGCATCCGCCACAAAACAACACTATTGGAACCATAAAAAAAATAAGTTCACTTACCGAAGCCTATCAAATTGAAGCTATTGCCATTGGCAACGGTACGGCATCGCGCGAAACAGAAACAATGATAAGAAAAATACGCTTTAAGCACGATATCCAGGTGTTTGTGGTAAGCGAAGCAGGAGCCAGTATTTATTCGGCATCGAAAATAGCCCGAGAAGAATTTCCCAATTACGATGTTACCGTTCGGGGTTCGGTATCCATCGGGCGTAGATTACAGGATCCATTGGCCGAACTGGTTAAAATCGATGCCAAATCTATTGGTGTAGGACAGTATCAACACGATGTGGATCAGACAAAACTAAAAAGCGAATTGGATCGCGTAGTAGAAAGCTGTGTCAATGCCGTTGGTGTAAATATAAATACTGCCAGTAAAAGTCTATTAAGCTATGTTTCGGGCATAGGCGAAAAACTGGCCGATAATATTGTGGCCTACCGTACCAAAAATGGTGCTTTTCCCAATAGAAAAGCTATTTTAAACGTTCCGAGATTGGGTGATAAAGCCTTTCAACAGGGTGCTGCATTTTTACGAATTAAACAAGCCGAAAACCCATTGGACGATTCGGCTGTCCACCCCGAAAGCTATGTCGTTGTAAAACAAATGGCCAAGAACGAAGGGGTTTCGGTTACCGAATTAATAGGGAATAAAACCCTGTTAGACAAAATTGATTTAAAACCATACTGTACCGATACTGTTGGTTTGCCAACATTGCAAGATATTGTAAAAGAACTGGAAAAACCCGGTTTAGACATTCGCGAACAAGCTAAAGTATTTACATTTAATCAAAATATAAAAACCATAACCAATTTGTACGAAGGTCAACTCCTGCCCGGTATTGTAAACAACATTACCAATTTTGGTGCTTTTGTCGATATTGGTATTAAAGAAAGCGGCCTTATACATATTTCAAATTTATCGGACAGCTTTGTTAGCGATGTTAATGCCCACGTTCAATTACACCAACAGGTTATTGTTAAGGTACTGCAGGTTGATATTCCACGAAAGCGTATTCAGTTAAAACTACATAAATAAATAATCGAATCAGAATGAAAAGGGCAAGGATAGCGTTGGCTGTAGGGATATTGTGTATTTCCATATTCCCCATTTTGGTAAAATTAAATCTAACACCGGGTGTTATTTCGGCATTTTATCGAATGTTATTTTCGTTTGTTTTGATATTGCCTTACGTATTAATAATCAAGCAGTTTAAAATACCAAAAACCCAAACAGCTATTTTGGCTGCTTTATGCGGTGTTATTTTTGGTAGTGATGTTGCGGTATGGAATATTGCCATACAGGAATCTACAGCAACACAAGCTTCTTTATTAACCAATTTATCGCCTATTTGGGTGGGTGTTTTAATGCTTTTGTTTTACAAAGATAAGCCCATAAATTTTTGGATAGGCACTGCTATTGCTGTTATTGGTATGGTTTTATTGGTAGGTTTTACAGTATTTAAAGATTTGTATTTTGATCGTGCATTTAGCTTTGGAGTGCTTTCGGGCGTGTTTTACGCTTTTTATATGCTTATTAGCAAACGTGTACTTAAAACCATGAATGTACTTACGTTTATGACGATTAGTTTATGCGCATCGTCGGTATATCTCAGTATTGTATCGTTCCTGTTAAACGAACCTTTCTCGGGCTTTTCGAACTCAGGCTGGTTAGTGCTGGTAGCCCAAGCAGTGATATGCCAGTTATTGGCGTGGATACTTATTAGTTATGCAACCAAGTATATGCGAGCTACACGGGTTTCGGTAAGTTTGTTGGCACAAGGCATATTGGCTTCTTTCTTGGCATGGTTATTTATAGATGAAACTATAACCCTGCAAATGGTAGTAGGTGGTATTATTTTGTTATTTGGTATTCGGATAACTTTTTATAATAAACCAGTATTTAGGCAAGGATTACTTAAAAAACCAGAATAAAAAAAGCAAACTTTTTTCAGTTTGCTTTTTATCTACTATCTGTTCATGTTTTTCATTTTATGGATAAAATCATCGAGGTCGGCCCCTTCTTCAATAAGAGTTAAGGCTTTATTGACAATATATTTAGCATTTTCGGAATGGAAACCAAGTCCGATACTAATTTTGGTTAATAAATCAACCTCCGGGTCACCTTTAATATGATCGACATAAACCATACGGGATAAATCGTATAAACGCTCTAATCGACGTTCGTAATCGTGTGGCGGATTTATAGGATGCGTGCTGTAATCGTTTAAAATTTCGGCATAATCACTTTCACTAATATCTAAATTTCTAGCCAAACGATCCAAAAAGGATTTTTCTTCATCACTTATTTTACCATCGTTCATGGCAACACGAACAATAGCTGCAAAATGGTCTTCGTTACGTTTTTTAAAACCGCTATCGAATAAATCGGAAAACGACATATATTTTTCAGTTTCAGTTAAGCCACAAACCTACAATTTTTTTCTTTTTTAACATAAAATCAAATAGGTTTATTTTTAGTGAAGGAAGTAGTCGCCAATGGATATATTTTTAAATTAGTATCGATTGTTTATCAATTCATTAGCTTTATCGTAAACCAAATAAGGTTCCCAACCACGATATAAAAAATAATCGATAAACTTTTTTTTCTTTTTATAGCTATTGCTTTCCTTTATTGTGTTTGCCCGTTTGTTGGCAAGATTATTAAAGTGGTTTAGGTAATCATCATCGTCAATTTCGGTAAGTGCCAAATTTATATTGGTTTTGCCAATCCCTTTCTTTTTAAGCTCAAGTGTTAAACGGTTTTTCCCCCAGCCCTTAATTTTAAATTTACCAGAAACAAAACTTTTGGCAAAACGTTCTTCATTTAAAAAATTGTTTTCTATAAGATGTACCACAACAACATCGATTGCTTCGGGTATCATGTGCATTTGTTCCAATTTATTAATAACTTCGCTATGGCAACGTTCTTGGTAGGCACAATAATACTCCAACTTTTTTATGGCTTCTTTTAACGTGTATGTTGTTTTGGACTGCACTATAAACTGTTAAAAAACAATCAATTAAAGACCTGATTAAGCACGGTTAAGGACTTAGGCTTTTTAAAGTCTCCCAAATGTAAGCCATAATAAGTTAATAGGATACTTAAAAATGATTTTCTTTGTTTTGAGTGTATCTTTAATTCGGACAATCCATCAAATTTACTGTTTAAAAGCTGTTTTAACAATACCACATCTTGTGTAGATACAGTACTTTTATATAGTGAAAACTTCCCGTCGGTTAGATTGAAATAAGGATAATCAATGTGTTTTATATCGGGATAAAAGCCTAGATATTTGGTTAAGTTTAGCAGAAATAACAGATGAAAGTTAGCAAAATTGTTTTGTTCGTCAAACCAAGACAAAGTAGTTTCTAAATAACTATAAAGTATTGCATTTGCTTCTTCTTCCTTTAAAACATATGTTAAAACTTCCGATAAAAACATAACAACCGAAGCCTTTATTACATTGGTATGCAAGCTGGAATAAACCATAGCAGGTTTGGTTTCCTTTATGGATTGCAGCGAGTGGTTCTCTTTGTAATCTACTATTAAATACAATTGGGATAACGGTTGGAAATACGCCGATTTAGCTGTCGATTTTTTACTTTTAAATATACCACGAACCATAAAACTCAGTATGCCCTTCTGTTGGGTATAACACCTAACGATTAAGTCGTTGTCACGATACTTTAACTTCGATAAAACAATAGCCTTAGTGTGTATTAACATTAGAGCCTGTTTAAATTTATATCAATTGTTTTTCTATATTTCTTTTTGCGCATAATTTCGTTAAAATTTAATCAAGTAACCCTATTTTACCTTATTATACAGCAAAAATAAACTATACAAAAAGTCTATCATACAAATTTAAACAGGCTCTTAGCGTATTACCATTACTTTTAGTACTTTGGTTTCGAAAGTATCCAAATCGGAAAGCATAATTAAATACACACCCGATGCCACAATGTTATTGGCCAAGTTTTTACCGTTCCAATAGGCTATACCGCCATCAATCTCCAAATTATAACCATTATATCTTTTGTTTATTCCAGATTGGGCTTCGGCAACCAGATTCCCTTCAACATCGGTTATTTTTATATTTACGCGTTCCGAAAAGTCCTTTATTTTTACCCTATCGGTAACCATATTAAAATGTGGTCTTACCGGATTGGGATAAACAAAGGCTTCCTCTAATGTTTCCTTGGTTCCTGTGCTTCCGGAATCGAAAGAGACCAAACCTCTTGAAGTTGCAATATAAACGGTACCGCTATTTTCGTCTATAGCTATTTCCTTAATGGTGTTTGACGGGATTGGCGAATTATTGGTTGTAAAATGGTAAATGGTGTTCTGCCCGTTGGAAGACAGGTAAAACAAACCAGAATCGGCTGTTCCTATCCATTTATTATTGGCGCCATCGACTATTATATCTGAAATTTGCTGTTGATAAAGCAGCTCTTTGGCAATACCGTCTTCTTCGATAATAATTTCGCTGACTTTGATATCGTCATCTTCAAAAAAATTAGATGTATTGTAAAGTACACGAAGGCCTCGGTGTGTACCTATCCATACTTGATTCTGCTTATCGACAGCTATGGCTCCGGTATAGTTTATAGGCATATTTTGGTCTTCGGTATAAATGGCTTTCATTTTTCCATTAGAGGGATTAAACCCGATTAATCCGTAATTTATGCTTCCAAGCCACACAATTTGATTATCGTCTATAATAACATCGGAAAAACCTGAATTATTGGAACCTTTCGGAATAACTTCGTCCAAGCTATACGACCGCCATTGGTTATTGGAAGGGTTATAGGTGTTTAATTGTTTATCGTTATATCCCGAGCTTATCCATAAAAGGCCATTGTCGTCGAACGCAGAAGTACCAATCCTTAAATCGTTTACTTCTGTTTTTTCAAGAATAGTATTTGTATCGTTGTAAAGTATGGTTGGAATTTCATCATCCAGTTCCAATAACCCACTATAAAACGAACTAATAAAGACCTGTTTTCTGTTTAAAGGATTAATGGCAATACTATTTAAACTTCTACCCTCAAGAACATTATCATAAGGGATATTTATCCATTCCTCATTTTTTAAACGGCTAATACCGCGTTTGTGGGGACCTCCGTTTGCATACGGGTTATACCATATAGTATATTCGCCAAAGGTTACCCAAATTCCTGTAGTGTCTGTTTGCAAAGAGAAAGGCTTATTAAGCAATGGCCCATCGGGGTGGATTTCCTCAAAAATGGAAGGATTGGATAACGCGGTCTGTAAAACCCCAAAATCTTGGGTGCCTATAAACAAATTTCCAAACAAGACTGTTGCCGAGGTATATAAAGTATTAAATTCGGTATTTACCGAAACTTGGGAAATGGTATTAAAGCCATCGTTGTACACATAGACGTTATTTCGGGTGGTAACGATAATATTTTCATCGGTGGTATTAACATCTAAAGGCATGCTTGCATATCGGTACAATGCGTTTAAAGTATTGCCTACAAGCCTTAACATGTTTCTATCCGAACGCAATACATACAAGTTGTTTATAGATGCGGCAATGGCATGGAAACTGCCCGACACTACCGTTTCCCAATTATTAAAATCGATTAGATGTGAGTTAGAGACCAAAGCTCTTCTTATACCATTAACCGAACAAGCTGCATAAATATAATCTTGAAAAACTACAGTTTGTTTTACAGTAGTCTGTTCTCCCGCATTTCCTATAAAATAAGTATCGCCAAATTCTAAACGTTCGAGGTTAAAAACCGAAATACCGTAATTTGTCGAGATATATACATTATTTCCATAAGCATAAAAATGATTTATGCGTTTATTGTTGGGCGGAATGGTTGTTTTATCGATTATATCGACAATTGAGAGTACGTCGTCGTCGTTATCGAAAACAATTTCAATACGTCCGTTTTCGTAACCAACCATAAGCAATTCGTAATCTGTGCTATAATGAATGGTAGAAATTGTCTCGCCCAACAAACCATTAATAGTTGTTATTTCATCTATTTGATTGGTCTGGATATCGTAACTAAAAACAGCGTTTTCGGAAGCAGCATAAATTTTAGAGCTTCCCTGTATAACATCTTTTATATTATAGTAAGAGAAATAACCTTTCCAAAGCGCAGAATAATCTTGAGCAAATTGAAAAAAAGGCATTATACAAATTATAAAAACAATTAATTGCCGTTGCATCGCATTAGTTTAACATTCCAAATATATCTATTACAAACGAGTTTTATTTTAAAATCATATAAAAGCTCTTTTTAAAATAAGCCGAAAAATAAAAAAAGAGGTTGAATTTATTATAAAAGGGGCTATATAAAAAGTCAAAAGCCCCTTTTTATAATAGAACTATTCTACTTCTGTAAGTATCCCTACTCGTGATAACATAATAATTATTTCCTCTTCTCTTCCCGTAAATGCTGTACAGTAAACCCTCCTAATTTTGCCATACTATGGCAAAAACAACAATAAAATAACACGATATTACCAATTGTGGTGCTACTTGTTTAGCATCTATTGCAGCACATTACAACTTACAAATACCTATTGCACGTATTCGCCAATATGCTGGTATCGATAAAAAAGGTACTAACATACTCGACTTAATTGAGGCTTCGCAAAAACTATGTTTCGAAGCTAAGGGCGTACGTGGTACTTTAGACAGTTTGGTTAAAATACCCAAACAAGGAACACATAAGGAGTTATATAACAAAAAAGAACATTATTATAATTTGTGGCAGCAACAAATACCAGTTAGTTTTGAGTAAAGTTTAGTTAAACGCAACTATATATTTTGTGTATATAAGAAATAATTAATATCCTCTTAAGTTTTCTTAAAAATAGGAAATAACAAAAGTTAAATTTTTTATCTATTTTAGCACTTTCACTAAAACTAAAAATTTATTATTATGTTAAAAGAATTTAAAGAGTTTGCAATGAAAGGCAATCTTGTCGATATTGCAGTAGGCTTTGTAATGGGTGCCGCTTTTAATAAAGTGGTTACATCGTTTACCGGAGGTATTGTATCGCCTTTAATTGGTTTGGTTTTCGATGCAGATTTTAAAGATTTAAAATACGTAATAAAAGAAGGTATCGCTAATGCACAAGGTGTTGTTGAAGGTGAAGTTTCGGTACTTTGGGGTGAGTTTTTAACCAATGTTATCGACTTTATCATTGTTGCTTTTGTTATGTTCCTAATTGTAAAAGGGGTTAACAGAATGAAGAAAAAAGAAGAGCCAGCTCCCGAAGCTCCTGCCGGACCAACCCAAGAGGAACTATTATCCGAAATAAGAGATTTACTCAAAAAATAACAAATCGTTAAATAAATAACATCGTGTTATTTATTGTTAAAAAGCCTTGGTTTTAAGTAAACCAAGGCTTTTTTTAATTTTAAAATTCGAATTAATAATTAGCTTTGTACTTTCAATTTTTATGAATTGTTTTTTAATTCTTGAAACTGTAAATCTTTAAATTTTAAATCAGAATAAGATGAAAATAGCTGTAGTTGGTGCAACCGGAATGGTTGGCGAAGTGATGCTAAAAGTACTGGAAGAACGCCATTTTCCCATTACCGAATTATTATTAGTGGCCTCCGAACGTTCGGTAGGTAAAACCCTAACATTTAAAGGGCAAGATTATACGGTTATCGGCTTGGCCGATGCCGTGGCAGCAAAACCGCAAATCGCCATTTTTTCGGCAGGGGGTGATACCTCGTTGGAATGGGCGCCCAAGTTTGCCGAGGCAGGCACAACAGTTGTCGATAACTCATCGGCATGGCGAATGGATCCCTCAAAAAAACTAATCGTTCCGGAAATAAATGCCCATATTTTAACCAAAGACGATAAAATTATAGCCAATCCCAATTGTTCTACTATACAAATGGTACTGGCCTTATCCAAATTACACAAAGCCTATAAAATGAAACGTATTGTTGTGTCGACCTACCAATCGGTTTCTGGTACCGGTGTAAAGGCTGTACAACAGTTGGAAAACGAAATTGCGGGAATTAGCGGCGAAATGGCCTACCCATACCCCATTGGCAGAAATGCGCTGCCACATTGCGACGTATTTTTAGAAAATGGCTATACCAAAGAAGAAATGAAATTGGCACGCGAGCCACAAAAAATATTCGACGACCGGACTTTTTCGGTAACAGCAACAGCAGTACGTATTCCTACATCCGGAGGACATTCGGAATCGGTTAACGTAGCATTTGAAAACGATTTTAATATTGAAGATGTACGCCAACTTATTAGTGAGACACCAGGCGTGATATTAAAGGACGACGTAGCCAATAACATTTACCCAATGCCTATTTTGGCACACGATAAAGACGAGGTTTTTGTTGGACGCCTACGCCGCGACGAAACGCAGCCCAACACCTTAAACATGTGGATTGTGGCTGATAACCTTCGTAAAGGTGCTGCTACCAATACTGTTCAAATTGCCGAGTATTTGGTTAAAAACGATTTGGTGTAAATACAATACTTTTTTTATGACAAAAATCGACTTGTTCGATTCATTAAACTAATTTCAAGACCTCACAGTTTTTTTACTTCGACTTCGCTTAGCAACCATCGCTCAGTATAAGTAAACCTATGAGGTCTATGGATTCAATATTTTGATTATTAATGTATTGAAAATATTTTTTGATTTTTGACATATACTAAATCTTAATATATAAAATTAATATCCCTACCGTTATTGCTAATCCATATACTTTATGTAAATTTATTTGATTTATCTGTGGCAACATCATTTTCTGGTTTTGACCTCAGTTAATGCATTAATGTCCCATCAATTATAAATTATGGATAAAGAAATTATACTCGAAAATACCGGACCGAAATATTCTGAAATGTTGATACAGCTTTTTAATGAATTTGACAACCAGCTTCCTGAAAAATTAGCATACGAAGAAGTATTCGATATTATAATAGATGCATGGAATTTGGCAAACTATAAATCATTTTTAGAGGACAAAACATTGTATAAACAGGAATTAAAGGACAGAGAGTACTCAAATGTTATTGATAAGATGGTTGATTTCAAAATAAAACATTTTGCAAAATACAATAATAATATTGTTGATTATACACTTGCAGATGATGTTCTTAGGGTAAAAACCCAAACCCAAGAAGATTATTTTAACCATATTTTAAAACAAATGGTCAATGTTAAAATTAAAAAAGAAAAGAAAAAACAACGCTAATCCTGATTAATAAAATAAATGGCATCGGTTGAAGATGCTTTCTTTAAAATAGCTTGAAAAATATATTCGCAAACCTGTTTTTCGCCTTTTAGATTAATTAAATCCAAAGTATCTTCGGGCGTATGGTACTGTGGGTGCCCTCCGGTATGGATACCCAAAACCGAAATACCTTTTTTGTAGAAAGACACATGGTCCGACCCGCCAACAGAGCCCGGATGCACCTTAGGATTTAAATTTAACGACCTGCCAAGTGTTTCCATAAAATCTACACCATCAGGAAACGTGCCGCCGCCGCCCATATACACTTCCTTTTTATCGTTTAAACGACCAACCATATCCATATTAATCATTAATTTAATCTGAGAGATAGGTACTAAAGGGTTTTCAACAAAAAATTTACTACCCAAAAGCCCTTGTTCTTCGGCTCCAAACGCTATAAAAACAACACTCCGCTTTAATTGGTCTTTTTGTAACGATAGCTTTTCGGCAATTTCCAATAAAGCGGCCGTACCGCTTGCATTATCGTCGGCACCGTAATGGATAGTACTCTTTTTATCTGATTTTGATGATGGCCCACCAAATCCCAAATGATCGTAATGTGCCCCTAAAACAATATATTCGTGTTTTAGTTTAGAATCGGTTCCTTCAATAAAACCAACGATATTACAAGTTTTTACAATGGGGATTTTCGTAGTATTTTTATCCACTCTTAAAGTTGCTTCAAACATCTGTTTATAGTGTTTACCAAGTGGCTTTACACCCGCATACTTAAATTCCTTCATTACATATTTAGCAATGCGCCTATTTGCTTTTCCACCAGGATAACGTCCTCCATTTTTTTCAGAAGTTAAAAACCTTATATGGGCTTCAATTTCCGATTCGGTAATATCGGTTTGCGCAAAAACAGCATGTATATTTACAGCAAACAGTAATCCAAAAAGAATTGTTTTCATTATCTAATCATTTCATTTGGCTTTAAAAATATAAAGGTCTTGATTTTTATCGACCAAATCAAGAAAAATAATCCAATTGTCTTTTTTAGCTATCAAACTCTTTTAACTTTTTTGAATTAGAGCCTGTTTAAATTTGTATGATAGACTTTTTTTGTATAGTTTATTTTGGAATTAGTAGCCAAGTATAGATAATTCATTATTTCGTTTGGCTATAAGTAAATTTACAGATATTTTTAGCATTTCTAATGATTTCGAGTAACATTTGGTTTTTCTTCTAAATCTAGACTAATAGTGCCGATATAATCCATTATATCTTTCCACTGTATAAGTTTCCTTTTTTGTTTGAATCAATTTTTCTGCAGGAATGACATCATTATATACTTTCCAATAATCTGCCATTACCTTACCCGTTGTGCACTGCTCTATTTGCCTCCAGAGTTCTCTTCCTGTCTCGCTCCCCCTGTTCCCGACAACGAAACCAATGTGCTTTCCGGCATCTCTATCAACTGCAAACCACAGCCAACAATAGTTTTTTTTGACCCGATGTAACTATGCATTTCATCGGCTTCGACAATCCGAACGGGCCTGTCATTTTTTATGGCGTCAAGTTCCGAGCCGTATTTCTTTATCCATTTTATTACCGCAACGTGGCTGACACCTAAAATTCTGCCAATG
>JBKEDH010000137.1:0-23736 GCA_047975295.1 Aestuariibaculum sp. | reverse complement strand
AATATGCCTAGTATCTTCAATAATATTAGCCAAATCAACTGAATTACCAGTAGTTGTAGGTTTGGTTAATGTTAAAATAGTTCCAGAAAGTTGCAAGTCGGATAATTCATTGGTAACACTTCCATCGACTTCTGTAATGACCAAAGCCGAATCATCGACAAGCACCCAGTCCGAACCGTTCCATTGCAGTAATTGTCCGTCTGCAGTTCCATCCGCGATTTTATCGGTAGTCACGGCATTGTCTGCCAACTCATCGGTAGTTATACCACCATCGGCAACATCCAACGTATAAGGATCGGTGTCCGTACCCGCTCCGCTTCTGGTCAAAGTAGCATCTGTCGCATTGGTAACTTCGTTTCCGATAACTCTATCCAAATTGGTTGTATTATCAGCAACAATTTCATCTATGGCAGATTGAACATTATTAGCAGTTAGGCCAGAGGTAATGTTGCTGTATGTGGTTCCTTGTGCTGAGGGAACAAAAGTTATATTGTTCCCATCTTTATTAGAAAAAGTAAATGTACCATCACCATTATCCAATAGAGTAGATTTTTGAATAGTAAAAATAGCCCCCTTTTCATTAATTAGGGTAATTGATCCATCATTATTGTCACTTAATATTGTTGGAGTTTCCAAATTCTTTACTAAGTTGGTCAGATTTAATTGAGTGGTATTCCCATTCTCATCGGTGTAATTAATATTGGTATTATCGGTATTTAGAGCTATACTTGTAAGTGTTTCTAAATTTGAAACATCAATTATAGTTGTACTACCTGCTTCGTCTGTATAAGAAAAAGTGCCATTGGAATTATCTACCAATGCTGTTACCGTTTCAAGATTTTTTACAAGACTTGTTAAATCTATTTGATTTACAGTACCATTCTCATCAGTATAATCTAAATGTGTATTATCACCATTCAACAAAAGCATTGTTAAGGCTTCGATATTATTTAATTGACTTAAATCTACAGTATTACCATCCGATAGGCTAAGTGTGTTTGTGGTAGCATTAAAGTTTAAGGTTTGTAATTCGTTGGTTGCATCGGCGTCGGCGTCGTTAATAAGTGAGGTTAAATTGACTGTACCACCATTTTGCAATGTTAAAATATTTGTTGTCGTATTAAAGCTTAATTGTTGGCTATCGGTACCCGAATTACATAGACTTAGCCATAAGGTTCCATTATACTGAAATAGACATTTCTGATCGGTATTATATACCAAAGCACCTTCGAGTGGTGTAATGGAGCTCATTTCGGCATTGGTTAGCCGTGTTAACACAAAAGCTTTATCTGTACTTTCTAATTCCAATATAGATGCACTATCTATAATATTGGGATTGTTGCCAATTTTTACCTGTGCAGAAGTGCATATACCCAATAGCACAAAAGCAATAAAGACTACTCTTCTCATTTTATTCAGTTAGTTTTTTTGTGGAATTCGATCCTATTCCCTATACTTTAATATACCCAAAAACATACTTTTGGTCACTTTAAAAGACCAAGTATTGTTCTTGTTATTAAGGTATTAGGATTTTTAAGAGGATACAAAACATTCACGATACACCTTTTATGTAATCCGTAATTGCCTTCCTATTAGGTCAATAAAAGCATATTTTCAAAAAAATATTTTTATTTTCTTATTTTATAACAAATCAAACTCCAAGACAAAAGTAATAAAAAGCTATTCATTTTAAATAGCTAAGACTAATAAATATTGGGGTTGCGAATAATTACGTTTGCTTTTTAGGCAGTTTATGCTTTTTTAGGTAAGAAAGTGTATTTTTTTTGAACGTTTTATGATTTTTTCTACTAAAATTAGAGATGTTCTATATTTTGTTATTTTCAATAAGGCTAAACACAGTAATCCAATCCATTTAGCTAAATTTACAATATATTTTAAGTTGAAAAATATGACTTTTGATTTTAAAATTTTAGACAAAAAGGATATTGAAAAAGTAATCCCTTTGGTTGAGAAGTTAAACAACTATAATATTCCGGTTGATGTTTTAAAAATCCGTCTTACCGAAATGGTCAATCAGAATTACGAATGTGCCGTAATCTATAAGGACAATACCATAGTTGGCATAAGTGGCATGTGGTTCTGTACAAGGCATTATGCCGGTAAAAGTTTAGAAGTGGACCATGTTTTTATTGATGAAATATTTAGAGGAAATGGTTTGGGCAAACGATTTTTTAAATGGATTTACGATTACGCCAAAACAAAGGGTTGCGAAACGGTAGAACTAAACACTTATGTAGGCAACCACCCATCGCATAAATTTTACTATAATGAGGGTTTTAATATTTTAGGCTACCATTTTTTAAAAAAACTATAATTTTTTTTGTTGATTAGCCATGTGTTTATTTATATTTGTACCATAAAAGCGGGAGTAGCTCAGTTGGTAGAGCGTCAGCCTTCCAAGCTGAATGTCGCCGGTTCGAACCCGGTCTCCCGCTCAAAAAAAGTATCTTCACTACACAAAAACCATTATGAAATATTGGTATTGATTAGACTTGAACAAAAGGACAATGCTTCTTTGTGTTCTTTAAAAAATGTTTAACTGTTTTTAACAAATCCTTAGGCTGTAATGTTAAAAAAAAGCCAAAGCCTGTAAGGATTTTTATTGCCGCCCTACTACTCTCCTGTACCGTTTAATAAGTACAGCTTTTCATGTGCTAATATTTATTGTTTAATGGTTACATGGAACACCCAAATTAACATTACTCTGTGCAATTTAAGTTTAATCATGGGTATTTCATTAAATTTTTTTAAGTTATTTTTTTTTGAACATTCAATTCATATTTTAACCCTTAATCTATCTGAATGTTAATCAACCGAGGTTGTATTAAGCCATCAGGTATTATGCAACCTCATTTTTTATGATAGAAAAAGGCAAATTGATATAGATAAGTTGTAAATCGAGATTCTAATTAACAGCAAACAGGATTTCCTCTACTGTCCAACGATAAAAATATGTTTTGCGGTCTTATTCCTTTTTTAAGCAGTTTAATAACCGTTCAATTGTTGAAGAAAACTACGGTATTGCGAACTATTGGGGTATAATCGAACAAGTTTAGCGGCTATATTCTTCGCTTTTTCTTTGTGTCCATATTTAGCATAATGGTAGGCTAAAGCATATAATATACTTTCGTTGGCCGTATCGACTTTCAAACCTTTAATAAGTGTAGATTCGGCTTTTTTTTCATCTCCCTTTTTGTCGTATAGTAAACTTAAATTATAATATATTCTAATGTTATCGGGCATTATTTCAATAGCCTTACCCAACATATCTATAGCCTCGTCGGTACGCTCCAGTTCGGCATACAAAAGTGCCAAAGAATAATAAGTAGGCCCATAATCGGGTTCTTGTTTTATAATGGTTTTAAAGGTCTGCTCGGCCTTGTCGTAATTTTTCTCACTATAGTATAAATCGGATAAAGTTAGTCGCAACCGATTGTCCAAATTATCCAATTCGGAAGCTTTTTCGTAAAGTGCAATGGCTTCTTTAACCTGCCCTTTCTTCAAGTGGAAATTTGCTTTTTTTACCAGTCCTCCAACAAAATCGGAATTGTTATCGATATATTCAAAAAATTCTTTTTCTGTTTTTTTATAACTATCCATATAGGCATCGGGTACTTGTATTTCGCTTAGGCCTCCCAGTGCATAAAAGGCCTTCACCCTAACCGAACGTTTCTCGTCTTGTAAAAGCGGGAAGAAATAATTGGTATAATCGGTTGTATTTACATCTCCCAAAACATCAATACTAGCAGCCCTTACCATTGGAGAGCTATCGTTTAACCAAGCTAAATATTCGTTTATAAAATTCCGGATATTATAATTGGCCATCGCTTTTACGGCCGAAGCCCGAACAATCTCGTTTTCGCTTTTGTCGTTAATAAGTTCCAACAACCCCTTATGGGCATCTTGCTCCCCTCGTACTCCGGGTACAAGTTTATCGGAAAAGTGCAACGAATCTACCATTCCGTACATACTTTTAAACGATTCCCAAGCCCATTCGTTATCTTTATCATCATGGCAACCCGTACAGGCATTTGGTGTTCCGTACTTTATACTTAAATCGGGGCGCGGCACCCTAAAACTATGGTCCCGTCTAAAATCGTTGCCCATATAGTAACGCCCGGGCATATGGCAATTAATACAGGCCGCACTTTCGTCTCCCATTTTGTGTAAATGGTGCGATGGCGTATCGTAACGCTCCTTAACGTGACATTGGGTACACAATGCGTTGTCTTCAAACTTCAATTTTAACGAATGTGAATTATGGCAATCGTTACAGGCCACATTATTCTTGTACATTTTACTTTGCACAAAGGATGTATATACATAATCTTCGTCCAGAATTTGGCCATCGGGATAGTATTGTGGTTCTTCTATTAAATGTGGAAAATAATGATCGAGTACAGTCCCTTCAAAATTGTAGTTTTTGGTAATTTGCTCCCGGCGCATATGGCATCGGGCACAGGCATCTACCAATTCTTTAGGCGATGTATTTAAAGTCATGTGCAATGTTCCTGCCGATTTATAATCGGTTCCCAAACGTTTGGCATCATCTACATGCTGCTTACCGGGACCATGGCATGCTTCACAACTTACATTAATTAAAGCATATTTGGTATTATAACTATCGGTTTTTAAATTGTAATTTTTCCTTACATTGGTAGAATGACAGTCGGAACACATAGTATTCCAGTTCATAGCTTTATTGGTCCAATGCAGCCACTCGGAATGCACAATTTTAAAATCGGGATAAAGGTTGAACCACTCTTTTTTTTCGGTATCCCAAGCGGTACTTAAACATTGATATTGGCCATTGGGAAACTGTACAATATACTGTTGAAGTGGGGTTACACCAAAAGTATAAACAATTTTAAAGTCCCGGTATCTACCTTCAGATCCTTCGGTATTTACATAAAAACCATCCTGTTTTTGATAAAAATATGAAGTTACACCTTGACTGATAAATTTTTCACCGTTAAAAGGTGCCAAAACCGAACTGCTATCGGCAACCTGCATGGCCTTATCGTGATGAGATCCCTGCCATTCTTTAAATTCGTCTTGATGGCATTCCTTACAGGCACCATCTCCTAAAAAGTGGTTATCGGGAATCGGTTCTGTTGAAAGAAATACATCTTTTGGGGTAATATTTTCGTATTTTTCTTTGTCTTTACATGCACATATCAAAAAAAATGATACTAAAACCAAAATTAACTTTAGTGTTTGTTTATCCATGCAAAGAATCTTCAAGGTATATTTGTTTTATTCTGAAAAAGTATTGAAAGCCCTAAATGTAATTTAATTTTGCTTTATAGCACATGTAAGGTCATTATTTTTAATAAATCTATAAAAAAGAGGACATCCTACTAAGCCAAAAAACTGCTATTTTTGATTTAATCCACAATTACATTCCTTTTAAGGTTGAAATGATTATGGTAAAAACATGCGGTTTTATAGAAGTGCCCTCTCTACTTATACCTATTATACAAAATTATCTTAAATCGGGAATGGCGCAGACATCCATATCACCATAATCTAGATTTTCTCCGGCCATACCCCAAATAAAGGAATAATTACTGGTTCCGGAACCGGAATGGATAGACCATGGCGGTGAAATTACGGCTTGGTTGTTCTGCATCCAAATGTGTCTGGTTTCCTGTGGTTGCCCCATAAAATGACAAACAGATTGTCCTTCGGGCACTTCAAAATAAAAATAGACTTCCATTCGCCTATCGTGAGTATGTGCCGGCATGGTATTCCAACTGCTTCCTACTTTTATCGATGTCATTCCCATTTGTAGTTGGCAAACATCGACCACACTGTTCACGATATATTTTCTTAATATACGCGCATTTGCCGTTTCGGGCGAACCTAGTTCGATAACTTCCACATCGTCCGTTCCTATTTTTTTAACAGGAAACGCTTTATGTGCCGGTGTAGAATTTAAATAGAACATAGCAGGTGCGTTTCCCGATTTACTTGAAAACACAACTTCCTTGTTGCCTTGCCCTACATAAAGTGCCTCTTTGTGGTTTAACTCGTAAACCGTGCCATCAACAGTTACAGTTCCGGTATTGCCCACATTAATAATGCCTAACTCGCGTCTCTCTAAAAAATATTCGGCCTTTAATGGATCTATAGTTTCTAAAGATATTGCCTTCGAAACAGGTTTTGCTCCTCCAGAGATAAAACGATCGTAGTGAGAATACACTAAACTTATTTTATCAGATTCGAAAAGATTTTCTATTAAAAATTCGTTTCTTAATTGTGCTGTATCGTAGCCTTTTATTCCTTGTGGGCTCGATGCATAACGCGACTCGTAAGTAGTTGCCATAATGTATTATTATTATTTTAAATTTTTGCTTAAACGATTAAACACCGTAAATACCGATTTGTACAAAAGTAATTAAAATAATTGAATGCGATAGATTACAAAACAAGCTAAGGCTTAGATAGCCCCAAGGCCAGACCACGTAACTCTGCCAAACCTCGTAAACGCCCTATCGCCGTATAACCGGCGTAAGCATTTTGGTTTTCTAAATCATTCAACATTTGATGTCCATGATCGGGACGCATGGGCAATTGGACACCTCGCTCTTTCTCCACCTCTAAAACCGCTTTTACCACTTTATACATATCGATAGAACCACTCAAATGGTTATCTTCGTAAAAACTGCCATTAGCCTCTCGCCTTACGTTACGCAAATGTAAAAAATGGATACGATCTTTAAACTTTTCAATCATTTTGGGCAAATTATTATCGGGATTGGCACCCAACGAACCTGTACAAAAAGTGATGCCATTAGCGGGACTATTGGCAAAACTAACTAAATCATCCAAATCTTGTTCGGATTTTATAATTCTGGGCAGCCCCATAATATCAATTGGTGGATCGTCTGGGTGGATGGCCATTTTTACACCATATTCTTCGCAAACGGGAACCACTTCGTTTAAAAAATAGGATAGATTGGTTTTTAAATCGGTATGTGTTAAATTATCGTATTGGGCTATCATCTCCTTAAAAACAGGAATAGTCAGGTCATCGACCGTTCCGGGAAGACCTTTTAAAACACTATCTTCCAGTCTTGTTTTTTCATGTTGGTCCATTTTTGAAAAACGCTTTTCGGCTTGTTGTAAAATTTCGACAGAATACGATTGTTCAACACCTTGGCGTTTCATAATAAAACACTCAAAAACAGCCATATCGACCTTATCGAAACGCAATGCCGTACTTCCATCGGGCAATTGCCAAAACAAATGGGTACGTGTCCAATCGAGTACCGGCATAAAATTATAGCACACATTTTTTACACCACAATGGGCTATATTTTTAAGACTTTGCTTATAATTTTCTATACGTTTTAAATAATCGCCTTGCCGGAGTTTTATATTTTCGTGAATAGGGATACTCTCAATGAACGACCATTCCAAACCTTTAGTTTCAATGGTTTGTTTTACTTTTAAAATTTCATCTTTTTCCCAAATTTCACCATTTGGTATATGGTGTAGTGCCGTTACAACTCCTGTGGCTCCCGTTTGTTTTATATATGATAGTTTTACGGGATCTGAGACCCCAAACCACCTAAATGTTTCTTTCACACGAATAAATTTAAGTTAAACATTTGATTTTTAGTTTTTTAAATAACATAGCAAAAAAACGAAAGCTTACTGTCCATTGTTTTTATTCATGACCTTTTGTGGAGGCCTTTACCTTGGCTTTGCTAAATCCCTCAATGAGGGTTTCATCTGCTAATATTATTTATTTTTTAATGGTCAGAGGAACACCCAAATTAACATTTCGTTATGCGATTTAAGCTTAATCGGGTGTTTCATTTGTTATTCAGAATAAAATTAAACACCACTAAAAGCACTAAAACCACCATCGACCGGGATGGTGATACCCGTAACAAATTTAGAAGCTTCGGCGCATAAGTAATGTAGGGCACCATGCAATTCGTTGGCTTCTCCAAACCGTCCCATGGGTGTATTTTTAATAATGGTATTGCCTCTATTGGTATAAGAACCATTTTCTTCTATCAATAATGCCCTATTTTGGTTACCTATAAAGAACCCCGGAGCAATAGCGTTAACACGTAAGCCGTCTCCATATTTGGTAGCCAGTTCGACTGCCAACCAACGGGTATAATTCTCGATAGCAGCTTTCGATGCCGAATACCCAGCAACACGTGTTATAGCACGGTTTACCGCCATAGATGATATATTGATGATAATACCCTGTTTTCGCTTTACCATTTCTTTTCCAAAAATAT
Source organism: Aestuariibaculum sp. (assembly GCA_047975295.1). GTDB lineage: Bacteria > Bacteroidota > Bacteroidia > Flavobacteriales > Flavobacteriaceae > JBKEDH01. The sequence goes on along the minus strand of JBKEDH010000137.1, from coordinate 15,451 downwards.
TGGATGGGATTAGGCTTCCGAATAAATTTAAATCGACCACTTTCTTTACATCATCTAAATTCAAATCGAACATAGACTGGTTGGGCGCAACGGTTGCTCCAGGCATATTACCTCCGGCTGCATTAATTAAAACATCTATTTTACCATACTTTTTTATAATCATATCCGATACGCTCTGTACGCTTTTCTCCTCAACCACATTGCATACAAATCCATCTACTTTTTTAGTTATAGCCGACAGTCTTTTTATGGTTTCATCGATGGTATGTTGCTTATAATGCAAGATAATAACTTGGGCATCGTTTTGCAGTAAATACTCTGCCATACTGCCTCCCAAGACGCCCCCCCCACCAGTTATTAAAATAACCTTATCTTTAATGTTGAATAAATTCATATGTCTTTATTTTAATACACTACTACAAATCTACTCATTTAATCCATTTAAACCATCCTTTACCATACTGTATTAAAATAATATTTTGATAAAATAAGTAATTTAAATACCAATTATCGACAAAAAAGGTATATCATTAATTCTGATAAAGTGTTTTTTTAACAATTTCAGCACAGTACAGGATACTTAACTGTGTCCAATTATCTAATTTAGGCATAAAATTTAATTAAAGACATGGGCAAAACAAAAGAATTTAAATATGTTGATTTTTTATGGGATACTAAAAAAGCTGCTGAATTGGGAGACGACCAAGTAGCTTTATTTTTATACCGCTCCAATATTTTGGGAGCCGATTTAAGAATTACCAACTATGGTGGCGGAAATACCAGTTGCAAAACCATTGAAAAAGACCCTTTAACCAATAAAAAAGTGGAAGTAATGTGGGTTAAGGGATCTGGAGGTGACATAGGTACCCTAACCCGATCGGGTATTGCAGGCCTTTACACAGAACGTTTACGTGATTTAAAAAATGTATATAGTGGTTTGAATGATGAAGATCGTATGGTAGGCCTTTTCAACCATTGCATTTACGATTTAGATAGCAAAGCACCTTCTATCGATACACCTCTACACGGTTTGCTACCGTTTGCGCACATAGATCACTTGCATCCCGATGCGCTTATTGCAGTTGCCGCAGCCAAAGATAGTGAAAAAGTAACCAAAGAAATATGGGGAGATACCATGGGTTGGGTACCTTGGCAACGCCCTGGATTTGACTTGGGACTACAATTGGAAAAATGCTTAAACGACAACCCTGGAATAAAAGGGATTGTTTTAGGTAGCCACGGATTGTTTACTTGGGGAGACACCTCATACGAATGCTATATAAACAGTTTGGAAGTTATCGAAAAAGCTTCGGAATATATCGATAAAAAAACAAAGGAAAAAGGTTCTGTTTTTGGCGGACAAAAAGTAAAAAGTTTACCAAAAGACGAACGCTTGGAAAAAGCAGCGCAACTAATGCCTTTACTTCGAGGATTATGCTCTTCAGAAAAACGCATGATTGGGCATTTTACCGATAGCGATGTGGTTTTGGAATACATAAACAGTAACGATTTAGAGCGTTTGGCTCCAATGGGAACTTCTTGTCCGGATCACTTTTTAAGAACAAAAATTCAACCCTTGGTGTTAAAATTAGGTACTAATGAAGATTTAACCAATACCAAAGAAACCCTTAAAAAGTTAGAGCCTGCCTTTGAAACTTATAGAAACGAATACAAATCGTATTACGAAACCTGCAAAAGGAGCAACAGCCCTGCCATGCGTGATCCTAATCCGGTTATTATCATTTATCCGGGCGTGGGTATGTTCAGCTTTTCCAAAGACAAGCAAACCACACGGGTAGCCAGCGAATTTTATATTAATGCCATTAACGTAATGCGTGGCGCCGAGGCTATTTCGGCATATACATCGTTACCAAGACAAGAGGCTTTCGATATCGAATATTGGCTATTGGAAGAAGCTAAGCTACAACGAATGCCGAAAGAAAAACCTTTATCTCGAAAAGTAGCATTAGTTACCGGTGCTGGAGGCGGTATAGGAAAAGCCATTGCCGATAAATTGGCCGAAGAAGGCACCAATATCGTACTTACCGATATAAACGAAAACAGCTTAAAAGAAGCGAACGCCACATATAAACGAGATGTGTCCACTTATGCCGTTTGTGATGTCACCAATTACCAATCTATAGAAAACGCCTATAAAAAAGCATGCTTGGAATTTGGAGGTATCGATATTATAGTACATAGCGCCGGATTGGCCATATCGAAACCACTTGAAGAAACGACCGAAAAAGATTGGGATCTTTTACAAAATGTACTGGTTAAAGGCCAATTTGAATTGGCAAAAGCAGGTGTAGCCATTATGCGCAAACAAAATCTGGGTGGAGACTTTATAAGTATAGCCAGCAAAAACGGATTGGTTTCCGGCCCCAATAATATAGGCTACGGAACCGCCAAAGCAGCACAACAGCATATGTCCCGTTTATTGGCTGCCGAATTGGCTGCCGATAAAATACGTGTAAACGTTGTTAATCCCGATGGTGTTATTGTGGGCAGCAAAATTTGGGAAGGTGCTTGGGCCGAAGGTCGCGCCAAGGCCTACGGTATTTCGGTTGAAGAACTACCTGCCCATTACGCAAAGCGAAATTTACTGAACGAAATCATTTACCCTGCCGATATTGCCAATGGCGTGTTTTCTCTGGTAGCTATATTAGATAAATCGACAGGAAACATCATAAATGTTGATGGTGGCATGGCAAATGCTTTTGTTAGATAGTTTTTAAAATATAAATAAATTTATAGTTAGTTTTAGTTTGTATGGAGCTTCCATTATGTTAACTTAAAAACAACAATGGAAGCTCTTTTTAATTCTTTTCAATCTTAACATACAATTCTCTAAACGAATAAAAAAACAAACAGATGAAAGCAAATTTTTCTAAAATTCAGGATATTAACAATACGAATTTAAAAGCCCACCAAGAGCAATTCGACTTTCTATCGAACAGCCTAACAAACAAAGGTGTTAATGTTAACGAAATCATCTCCAAACTTAAAGCATTTCAAGTAGCAATACCTAGTTGGGCCTTGGGAGCCGGTGGTACACGTTTCGGACGTTTTTCCTTTCACGGAGAACCTTCCACTTTAGAACAAAAGTTGGAAGATGTAGGCATTATACACGCTTTAACACAAACTGCCGGTGCCGTATCGTTACACATCCCTTGGGACATTCCAAAAGATTACAATGCTTTAAAAGATTTGGCAAAAAACTTGAACATTAAATTCGATGCAGTAAATTCCAATACTTTTCAAGATCAAAAAAACACTAAAGAAAGCTACAAATACGGGTCGCTTAGTAATTCTAATGAAGCCTCAAGACAGCAAGCTATCCAGCACAATCTCGACGTTATAAACATTGGCAACAAACTCGGCTCAAAAAGCCTTACCATTTGGTTAGCCGATGGCTCCTGCTTTCCAGGGCAAAACAACTTTCAAACGGCGCTGCAACACACCGAGAACAGCTTAAAGGAAATTTATAAAGGTCTGCCAAACGATTGGAACCTACTCATAGAATACAAACCTTATGAACCCAATTTTTACAGTACCGTAATTCAAGATTGGGGGACTTCATTTATGTTGGCCAATGCTTGTGGCGATCGCGCATTTACACTTGTAGACTTAGGACATCATTTACCCAACAGTAATATTGAACAGATTGTATCAACCTTAATGCTTAAAGGTAAATTGGGTGGCTTCCACTTTAACGACAGTAAGTATGGCGACGACGATTTAACTGTTGGAAGCATTAAACCTTATGCTCTTTTTCTAATTTTTAACGAACTGGTTTACGGCATGAAGAACAATCCACAAAATCCCAATTTGGCTTGGATGATAGATGCCAGTCATAATGTTAAGGATCCGTTGGAAGATTTAATCCAATCATTAGATGCCATACAAGAAGCATACGCTAAAGCACTTTTAATAGACCAGACCACTCTTAAAACGGCTCAATTGGAACACGATGTTGTAAAGTGCCAAGAAATTTTACAGGATGCCTACAGGACAGATGTAAGACCACTATTGGCAGAAGCCAGACTAACCTTGGGCGGTGCACTAAATCCAATTAAGGCATACCGGACTTTAAATGTTAGAAACGAATTAATAAAAGAAAGAGGAAAAAATACTATAGCAACAGGTTTATAATAGTTGGGCATGATAGACGTTACAGCAGTTTTCGATATAGGAAAAACCAATAAAAAATTCTTTCTTTTTGATAAAGATTACAAAGAAGTATATAAAGAATACATCCAGTTTGACGAAATTGAAGACGAAGATGGTTATCCTACCGAAAACCTACCGGCACTCCAAAAATGGTTAAAAGGTGTTTTCGAACGTATCCTTAAAGCTTCGGAATTTAACGTTCAAGCCATAAATTTTTCAACCTACGGTGCCAGTTTCGTGCATATTGGCTCAGACGGCAAGGTATTAACACCACTCTACAATTATACAAAACCAATAGACCAGAGTATTATCAATTCGTTTATTGAAAAATATGGTCCTAAGGAATCTTTTTTAAAAACAACCGGCTGCTTCGATCTTAGCCTTTTAAATTCCGGCCTTCAATTATATTGGATAAAATATACAAAACCCAAAATTTTCGAACAAATAAAATATTCACTACATCTGCCCCAATATTTAAGCTATATTTTTACGGGTATTCCACTAAGTGAATATACTAGTATTGGCTGCCATACCGCACTTTGGGACTACACCCAAAAAGACTATCACGAATGGGTTTATAAGGAAGGTATTAACAATATTTTGCCCACCATAGTATCGACCGAAACCAGTATTAACATGAACTACAATGGCAAACGCATTAAAATTGGTGTGGGCATCCATGATAGTTCGGCAGCTCTTTTACCCTATATACGTAGCGTACAGAAAAAATTCGTTTTGGTATCTACCGGTACATGGAGCATTTCGTTAAATCCGTTTTCCAAAAATCCCTTTGCTACAAACAGCAGTTCCATAAACTACATGCGTATAAACGGCAAACCCATAAAGGCTACACGACTGTTTTTGGGAAATGAATATAAATTACAGGTAAAAAAATTAGATACGTATTTTAATGTTTCCGAAGATTACCACCGCCAAGTTAAATTCAATCACAATATTTACACTAAAATAATTAAAGATTTTAAATATATGTTTACGTGGGAAGGTATAACGGATGAAAATATGCCCACAGAAACAAAAATACCTTATACGAGTTTTGATGAAGCCTACCATCAACTTATGACGGAACTGGTCTTGCTTCAAATTAACAGTATAAAAACCGTTGTTGGAGCCGATAAAATAAGACATCTGTATGTCGATGGCGGATTTAGTGATAACGATTTGTTTGTTAACCTTCTTTCGCATCACTTTAGGAATATGAAATTACGAACCACCGATTCGTCGTTAGGGTCTGCCCTTGGCGCGGCTATTTCAATTTCCGATAAAAAATTGAATTCCAAGTTTTTGAAAAAAAATTACTCGCTAAAAAAACACGTTCCGTTTATTATCGGTTAATTTTTAAAATATGCTTATAATTTGAAATAAAACCGATCGTTTTAAACACTTTTTTAGAATAACGACAGCCAAAATGGAAAAATTACGTAAAAAGTTTTTAATTTAGATTTAATTTTTAATTAAAAACCAAAAGTATAAGATATGGCAGAAATAAAATTCGACACACGATATCCTTCAGTCGATGATTTAAGAGAACGAGCTCAAGTAAAAATTCCAAAATTTGCTTTCGAATATCTGGACGGTGGCTGTAACGAAGATGTAAACCTTCACCGAAACACCTCAGAATTAAGGGAAGTACAACTAAAACCCAATTATTTAAGAACCCATAAAGGTTCTTCTACAAAAACAAAGCTTTTTGGCATAGAATACGATGCTCCCTTTGGCATTGCCCCTGTTGGCCTCCAAGGGTTAATGTGGCCCAACTCGCCCGAAATTTTGGCAAAAGCGGCTTCCGACCATAATATCCCTTTTATTTTAAGTACAGTTACCACTTCCAGCATTGAGCGTATTAGCGAACTTACCGAAGGCAAAGCATGGTTCCAACTTTACCATCCGGCAAAAAACGAACTACGTGACGATATTATAAATCGGGCCGCTGCCGCCCAATGTCCTGTTCTTGTTATTCTGTGCGATGTACCTACTTTTGGTTTCAGACCCCGTGATATTAGAAACGGATTAGCCATGCCTCCCAAAATGTCGGTAAAAAACATATTACAAATACTAGGAAAACCACATTGGGCATTCGAAACCTTAAAACACGGACAACCCAATTTTGAAAGTCTAAAACCTTATATGCCCAAAGGACTCGATTTAAAGCAATTGGGCAAATTTATGGATCAAACCTTTAATGGTAGATTAAACGAAGAAAAGGTAAAGTCCATTCGCGATATGTGGAAAGGTAAATTAGTGTTAAAAGGCGTTGCCTCGGAATATGACACCGAAGAAGCCATACGTTTGGGCATCGATGGCATTATTGTTTCCAACCATGGTGGACGACAATTGGATGCCGGACAATCGACCATAAAACCCTTACATGATATTGCTGCCAAATATGGCGACAAAATAGAAGTTATGATGGACAGTGGTTTACGCTCCGGACCGGATGTGGCCAGAGCCATGGCAAGCGGAGCAAAATTCACCTTTATGGGACGCTCGTTTATGTACGGTGTGGCTGCATTGGGAAATAAAGGTGGAAACCATACCATTTCGTTACTAAAAACCGAACTACAGCAGGTTATGGAACAGCTTTGCTGCGAAAACACCTTAGATTTCCCTAATCATTTAATTAAAACGTAGCCCAGCATTTACACTAACTAAATTATGACACAGCACAGTATTAAAAAAGAGGCCATAGAGGATATTTCTAGTGGTGAATTTGAAAGAACTCCGGTACCACAATCGAAATTAAAAAGCTGGAAAAGCTTTCTAGGCATGTATGCCGGCGAGCATGCTGCCGGAACCGAATTTGTAATCGGGCCTCTTTTTTTAACAGCTGGTGTTAGTGCTTTCGATCTTATTATCGGATTACTGATAGGAAATCTCCTTGCCGTTTTAAGCTGGCGTTTTTTAACAGCCGAAATTGCTGTAAAACATCGGTTAACACTATACTATCAACTTGAAAAAATATGTGGCAAAAATTTAGTTACCCTTTATAATCTTGCCAATGGTATTTTGTTTTGTTTTTTGGCAGGTTCTATGGTGACCGTTTCGGCTACGGCTGTTGGCATTCCTTTCGATATGCCCATGCCCAAACTAACCGATACCATGCCCAATGGCCTCACATGGATTATTATCGTCTTGGCCATTGGAGCTGTAATATCGATTATTGCCGCAAGAGGTTACGATACGGTATCGAAAGCAGCCAACTGGATGTCTCCCATAATCGTACTGGCATTTATTACCAGTGGTATTGTGGCTTTAAACCAATTGGAAGTTGAAAGTTTTTCTGATTTTTGGAATATTTGGAGTACCGGTTCCGAACCTTTTCCCGGACAAATAAAATATACCTTTTGGCATGTGGTTATTTGGTCTTGGTTTGCCAATGCAGCCATGCACGTCGGGATGTCAGATTTATCGGTATTCCGGTTTGCCAAAAAAGCCAGTACCGGATGGACTACGGCCGCTGGCATGTACGTAGGACACTATATGGCATGGATTGCTGCTGCTTTATTATATGCTGTTTATTTAAAATCGCCCGAAGCACAAATGCTATTAACCAATGGTGAAGCTCCATCGGTGGCTCCCGGCCCTTTGGCATATAATGCCATTGGCATATTTGGTATTATTGCCGTAATATTGGCAGGCTGGACAACTGCAAATCCAACAATTTACAGAGCCGGACTTGCTTTTCAGGCTATTATTCCAAAAACATCAACATTTTGGGTAACTATTTTAGCTGGAACCATTGCTACGGTAGCCGGACTATTTCCGGCGTTTGCCATGAAATTATTGGACTTTGTTGCTCTTTACGGTTTTATACTTGCTCCTGTAGGTGCTATTATTGTATTCGAACATTTTTTCCATAAACAGGCCGGTATTATTACCAACTATGCCGAAAAAGCCAAAATAAAATTCAATAAATCGGTTTTAATTGCCTGGGCTGTCAGTTTTGGGGTATTCTATTTTATATCGGTGCAATTTGATGTATTTTTATCGTTTGTAACTTTACCTGCATGGTTGTTATGTGGTATTCTATACTTAATTCTAAGCAAAAGCTTTCAGAAAAAAAGAGTTTAATTAAAACATAATTAGATTGAAGTGGTTTAAACTTTTTCAGCAAATAGAAAAAGTTTAAACCACTTCATTATTAACTCAAGCTAAAAATAATAATAAAGACTTGATTTTTAATGTACTGTTATTCTAACGAAGAAAAAATTCCATATACTGTTACCTCACTACCATTCCTAACAACACATAATTAATAACCTTAAAATCAATCATTTAATTCTTTTAAAAATAAAATCGTGATTAATACCATTTTTGGCATTTTCTAAAAAAACACCTAACTACAATAAATGTATTTTTTACGTTTATTATAGTTGAAATTACCCTAACTCTTAGTATATTTGTAGTACAAGCTTAAACAAAATATCGTGTATAATATAAAACACAGGAAAAATAGTTGGGGAAATGTTATAGAACTTTCCAATTCGAACCAGTCAAATAATGCTGTTATCGCATTAAATTTGGGTGCAAGTTTACAAGAGTTAAAAATTAAGGGCAAACAAATCATCAAGCCTTTAGAACCACTACCCTACAGTAGTACTTACGCATCGTCGATATTATTTCCTTTTGCCAATAGAATTAAAAATGGTACTTATACTTTTAACGGTAACACCTATTCGTTCGAAATAAACGAACCCGATAATAACAACGCACTACACGGATTGGTGTACAACAAAACATTTGTCGTAGAGAAAGAAAACATAACCGAGTTTTCGGCTACGGTAAAACTACGGTACTCCGAGCAACAACTTTCAAAGGGCTTCCCTTTTACTTATAGTATTGAACTGGAGTATGTTTTAAAGGAAAACGATTTAAACTTAAACGTAACAGTTACCAATACCTACAACAAACCTTTTCCGTTTACTTTGGGTTGGCACCCCTATTTTTCAAGCAGTAATCTATATAAAAGTACATTAAATTTTATTAGTAACGAACAGCTTGTTTTTAACGATAGGTGCATTACGATAGATACTACCAAAGTTACCAATACTTCAAATTTCGAAATAAAAGACAAACAATTGGACGATTGTTTTATTTTAAAAAACAACAAGGTGCAATTTAACACACCAGATTATAAATTACTAATAGGAATATCTTCCGAAGAAAGTTTTTTACAAATCTATACGCCCCCAAAAGAAAACACCATAGCCATTGAGCCTACAACGGGTGTTTCGGACAGTTTTAACAACAAAATGGGACTGCAAATCCTTAATCCCAACAAATCACATCAAATTAACTGGAATTTAAGATTAATCTAAACAAATACATATGAATACGGTATTATTAAACCGAGTAACCGAAAAATACAATAAAATATTTCCATCGGCACCCTTGCGTATTTTTTCTCCCGGAAGAATAAACATTATTGGCGAACATACCGACTATAACGATGGTTTTGTATTTCCTGCTGCCGTAGATAAAGGTATTTATGCTGCCTTTGATAAAAGCAATACCGGTGTTTCTAAAGTTTATGCTTTAGACTTGGATGAAGATATCGAATTTTCTACCAATAACATAAAACCGCTACCTAAAGAAAGTTGGGGCAATTATATTCTTGGAGTTATTGCAGAAATACAGAAAAAAGGAAAAAAAATTCCCGATTTCAATATGGTTTTTAGCGGTGATATTCCGGCAGGATCGGGCATGTCGTCTTCGGCTGCATTGGAAAACAGTGTTGCCTTTGGGTTAAATGAATTGTTTGGATTAGAATTGACCAAAACAGAAATGATTTTTATATCGCAAAAGGCCGAACATAATTATGTTGGTGTTAATTGTGGTATTATGGACCAATACGCCAGTATGTTTGGTGTTGAGAACCATGCACTACTATTGGATTGCAGAAGTATCGAGGCACAAGCTTTTAAAATTGATTTTGAAGGTTACGAACTCATGCTTATCAACACCAATGTAAAACACAGCCTGTCCGACAGCGCCTATAACGATCGCCGTGCGGTTTGCGAAAATATTTCCAAAATGCTTAACATAAAAGCTTTAAGAGATGCCACCGAAACCGATTTACTTACCATAAAAACCAAACTATCCAACGAAGATTACCAAAAAGGCCTGTTTGTAATTCAAGAAAACGAACGTGTGCAAAAAGCATCGCAAGCTATGACCAATAAAGACTTAAAAACTTTGGGCGAATTAATTTACGGTTCGCATTACGGATTACAACATCAATATAAAGTAAGTTGCCACGAGCTTGATTTTCTTGTAGATAAAACCAAAGATAATCCCAATATTCTCGGTGCCAGAATGATGGGTGGCGGCTTTGGTGGCTGCACCATTAATTTAATAGCAAAAACCGAGGTCGAAACCTTTAAAAAGTATATAGCAGAAGCATACAAAAACCAATTCGATAAAGCATGTTCTATATATTCGGTAGCACTATCCAACGGAACAGGAACGGTTAAATGAAAAATTAAAAGTGAAAAGAATCAAGAGCCAAGAACAAAATTTTTAACCTTTCGTTCTCTCAGGCTAACAACCTTATAAACCAACAAACCAATTATGGATTCAAATTTACAAGACTACTCGCATAAACGTTACAATATTTTAACCGGCGAATGGGTTTTGGTATCACCACATCGAGCCAAACGCCCTTGGCAAGGTCAAAACGAAACGGTAAACAACGAAAAACGCCCAACACACGATCCTAAATGTTATTTGTGTGCCGGAAATACCCGAATAAATGGCGAAAAAAACCCAGATTACGATAGTGTTTATATTTTTACCAACGATTTTGCTGCATTACAGACCGATTCGGAAACTTTTAATATAGAAGATGGCCTATTAATTGCCCAAAGTGAAAAAGGAATTTGTAAGGTAGTATGTTTTAGTCCCGACCACTCTAAAAGTTTGGCGGATATGGCTCCCAACGATATCGAAAAAGTAGTAAAGGCATGGCAACACGAATACCAGAAGTTGGGTAGTAACGATTTAATTAACTACGTTCAAATTTTTGAAAATAAAGGTGCCGTTATGGGATGCAGCAATCCGCATCCGCATGGACAAATTTGGAGCCAATCGACTTTACCCAATGAAGTAAGCAAAAAAGACACGCAACAACTTCTATATTTCAACAAAAATCACAGTAGTTTATTGGGAGATTACTTAAAACAGGAATTAAATAAAAGAGAACGTATTATTTTTGAAAATGATGCTTTTATAGTTCTCGTTCCTTTTTGGGCAATCTGGCCTTTCGAGACAATGATCGTGCCCAAAAAACACCAAACCAATATTACGGAACTCGAAAACAACGACGCCTTTTTATTTGCCGAAGCCATTTCGGTTATAACAAAGGCTTACGACAAGCTTTTCAATACTTCTTTTCCCTATTCCAGTGGTATTCATCAAGCACCGACAAACAGAAAAGATAATAGCCATTGGCATTGGCACATGAGCTTTTACCCACCATTATTACGTAGTGCAACGGTTAAAAAATTTATGGTAGGTTACGAAATGTTTGGGTCTCCACAACGGGATATAACGGCCGAGATAGCTACAAATATGCTCAAGAATTTATTGGAATAGCAATATTTTATGTCATTTTTACCGCCCGTAACATTTCCCGTTTTCCTGGTGGCCCGGGAAGTTTTTCAACAAAAAAACCAACTGATTGCATGGCTCTGCGCACACTGCCCTTTGCCGAATAAGTTACCAAAACACCCTTATCCTGCAAAGCATTGTACATTTTTTCAAAGATTGTTTCCGTCCAAAGTTCGGGCTGTACCCGTGCTCCAAAAGCATCGAAATAAATAAGATTATACTTATTGGTTTCGGCTATCTCGCTAAAAAAACAGTTTTGTTTGGTTATGGAAAAACCTTTGTCTAACCTATGTTTTTCTTCCCAAGAAATACTGTGCAAAATATCGAATTTTATCTGGTTTTCCTGTAACTGTTCGGGATAATTAAGTTGTGTAACCTCTTCTGTTAAAATGGGATAGGCCTCAACTCCAACATAATCAATATTACTGTTTAATCTTTCAGTTTCAAGCCATGTAATAAAAGCATTTAAACCTGTACCAAAACCTATCTCCAATAGAGCAATAGTAGTATTGTTTTCGGTATTCAGCATTTTAGAACAAAAATGCAGACCATTTTTAATAAATACGTGATAAGCTTCTTGTATGGCACCGTGTTTGGAATGGTATTGCTCGTTCCAATCTTCTATTTGTATGGTTTTAGAACCATCTCCCGTAGTAATAATATTTCTTTTCAACAGAAAACTATTTTATAAGTAGTTTCTTTATTCTCGGTATTGGTCCCGCACATACTTGTTCGTGGCAAGACAGACACATGTTAATAGCTTTATTGTAACGGTCTTTTATGTTTCCTGTTGCTCTAGGGTCGTAAATGGCCATTTCGGCTTCAATAAAAAGTTCCGAAAAAGATTCGAAGGTATCATTTCTATCGGTGGGTGTTGTTAATTGTGCCGAATGTATCTTTAAAAAATCTACTGGAAATTCCACCGGTACCTTTCCTTCGGATATTTCCTGTTTCAACTTCATATTATGGGCATACATTTGCTCCATAAGTAAAGCCATTTCGGAATGCAGATACATGTTGTACTTCTCGGTATCGATTTTTGTTTTTATCGTTGCATCCTTGTTGTTATTACAGGAAAACATTAAAAAACAATACAGAACAACGCTTAAAAAACGCCTATTATTCTCTAAGCAGTACCCCATCGGCCAAGAATGTATAAGTTATTTTGGGTTCGGTAATAGCATCAATTTCTTCCTTGCTCTTACCGGCATCTTCGGCATAATGACGCAATTGTGATACCGATATTTCAGAAACATAGGCCTTTCCGTTTACCACTACTTCTTTTCCGGCACTATTCATCGGCATAAAAAATCCGTAATCTTTAAATTTCACAAAAACCTGACTACTATCGTCCATATTAAGCTTCATCCAGCAACCTTTCTTTTGGCATACTGCATCTATTTTACCGGTTATTTTGGTATTTAAAGTATCTCCTTTTGGTAATACTTTATATTCACTTAGCAGACTTTTAACCGATTTAGCATCATCTGGAGTCATTTTTTCACCAAACAAAACATAAGTAGTGTCCTTACAAGCCGCCAATAAAACCGATATAAAAAGTATATAAACTAATTTTTTCATGAATACATCGTTTTAATTACAAAAGTACTTGTTTTTTTTAAACCATAATAAGTTGTTTTAAAACTATTATATTTTATAATTTTGTAGTTATAACTTAGTTAAAACAGAAATCAAGTGAGCAAAAATCTATCAATAAAAATAACAGAGACCAAAAACAGTAAATTAAAAGATGTTGATTTTAACAACTTGGCGTTTGGAAGTGTTTTTTCTGACCATATGTTGGTTTGCGATTATAGCGACGGAAAGTGGCAAACACCCGAAATAACACCCTATCGGCCCATTACATTAGACCCATCTGCCAAAATTTTCCATTATGGCCAGTCTGTTTTTGAAGGTATGAAGGCCTACAAGGATACTAAAGGCGATATTTACTTATTTCGTCCGTTGGACAACTTTAAACGTTTGAATATTTCATCAAAGCGTTTAGCCATTCCTGAAATTCCAGAAGCTTATTTTATGGAAGGATTAAAAACGCTTTTAGAAGTTGATAGCGATTGGATTCCTCAAAACGAAGGCAGTTCATTATACATTCGTCCATTTGTCTTTGCATCGGGAAAGGGATTTCATGCATCGCCAGCAAATGCATATAAATTTTTAATCTGTACTGCCCCTTCAGGAGCTTACTTCTCTGGAAAAATAAAAGTACTTATTGAGCAAAAATATTCGCGTTCGGCCAATGGCGGCGTAGGTTATGCAAAAGCTGGCGGAAACTATGCCGGACAATTTTACCCTACCAAATTAGCTGGTGAAAAAGGCTATCAACAAGTAATCTGGACCGACGACACATCTCACAAGTATATCGAAGAAGCCGGAGCCATGAATATTTTTGTTAGAATTAATGACACCTTAATTACCGCACCCACTAGTGATAGAATCTTGGATGGTATTACCCGAAAAAGTATTATTGAGTTAGCCAAATTTGAAGGTATAAATGTTGAAGTTAGGAAACTATCGGTAAACGAAGTGGTCGAAGCTGCAAAAAATGGTAATCTAAAAGAAATGTTCGGCGCCGGTACTGCTGCGGTTATTTCACCTTTATCAGGATTTGGATTTAATGGTGAAGACTTCGAACTTCCCGAAATTAAGGAAAATTATGCTGACTTTTTAAAGAAACGCATTACCGATATACAAACCAATAAAACCGAAGACCCTTTTGGGTGGCGCTACAAAGTTGATTAAGCCCCATACCATTTAAACAAAACAACAAAGCTACTGTTATATAGTGGCTTTGTTGTTTTGTTTATTGTTTATATTATTACTGTGTATCCTACCTAATTCAGTATAACGAACTCACTACGTCTGTTTGCTTGGTGTTCCTCCTTGCTACACTTAACGCCGTTACTGCAACGGTTAACCAATCGGTACTCCCCATAGCCCTTGGCCGTCATACGATTGGCATCTATGCCCTTGCCTATAAGCCAATCCATGGTCGATTTGGCCCGCTTATCAGAAAGCACCTCGTTGTAGCGGTCGTTGGCACGGCTGTCAGTATGCGAACCTATCGCTATGCTTATCGTAGGGTGGTCGTTGAGTACCTTTAGTAATATGTTGAGCTTCTCCTCCGCACGGGGCGTAATGTCCCACTTGTCGAAGGCAAAGTAGATGTTCTCGATATCGTAGAGCTTGGCCAGGTCCACCTTGTCCTTGAACAAAGGATCCAGTACGAAGTCCAAACGCACCTTGCTCTCCGCCTCGGGCGTAACAATGTCCTTCTCCTTAGTCTCAAAAGTATCTGCGCTTGCACGTACAAAGTACTTCGTACCGCAATCAAGACCGCTAAAAGCATAGCTGCCGTCAGCTCCCGTAAGTACCGTGCCAAGCGCTTCCATACCTTCGGTCAACAGTACCATAAGTGCACCGGATATAGGGGCGCCTGTCTTGCCATTGGTTACGGTACCCTCCAATAGCACATTGCACGAAATGGGTAACGCCCGATCCTCACGAAACAGATAGATATCGTCGTCTCCCGAACGGTTCGACGAGATAAACCCCACATTGTCCCGCATCGTATATCCAAAATCGTCATATTCCGTGTTCAACGGCTTGCCGATGTTAAGTACCTCGCCGGTAG
>JBKEDH010000109.1:0-9570 GCA_047975295.1 Aestuariibaculum sp. | reverse complement strand
CCTTATTTTATCGTCTTCGGCAAGTTTATCTCCATAATCATTGCCTCCGTACCAGTTGGATTCCCATCCTCTGATAATACCTAAGCGGTTTCCGATTGGATTTGTTTTTTGTCCCATACTTATATCTTAGCTTTGTGTGTTATTGTTAGCACCTACCACAATGGTTACGTGGTTGGAACGTTTTCTAATTCTGTGTGCACGGCCTTGTGGTGCCGGACGTAGTCTTTTTAACATCGATCCGCCATCTACACGTATCTCCTGTACGAACAACTCGGCATCTTCTATGTTTGCATCTTCGTTTTTAGCTTGCCAGTTAGCAATTGCAGACAGTAATAATTTTTCTAATCTGTTAGAAGCTTCCTTTTGGCTAAACTTTAAGATGTTTAACGCTCGTTCCACTCTTTCACCTCTTACTAAATCGGCTACTAAGCGCATTTTTCTAGGTGAAGTAGGGCAGTTATTAAGCTTTGCAAAAGCAACTTGCTTCTTCCCTTCTTTTATGGCTTCGGCCATTTGTTTTTTACGACTTCCCATAGCTTATTACTTTTTACCTTTGTTTTTAGCACCGGCATGTCCACGGAATGAACGTGTTGGTGAAAATTCTCCTAATTTATGTCCTACCATGTTCTCTGTTACATATACAGGAACAAATTGACGACCGTTGTGTACAGCTATGGTTTGCCCAACAAAATCGGGTGTAATCATACTGGCACGAGACCATGTTTTGATTACGGTTTTTTTGTTGGCTTCGACATTCGCAGCCACTTTTCTTTCTAATTTATAATGAACGTAAGGTCCTTTTTTTAATGATCTTGCCATGTCTTATTTCTTTCTACGTTCTACAATGTATTTATTTGACGGATTCTTTTTAGAGCGTGTTCTGTATCCTTTTGCAGGAAGACCTTTTCTAGAGCGAGGATGTCCTCCCGAAGCACGTCCTTCACCACCACCCATTGGGTGATCGATCGGGTTCATTACTACCGGTCTTGTACGTGGTCTTCTACCCAACCATCTTGTTCTACCAGCTTTACCGGACACTAACAATTGGTGGTCTGAGTTGGACACTACACCTATGGTTGCCAGACAGTTTACTAATATTAAGCGTGTTTCGCCAGATGGCATTTTAATAGTTGCAAACTTACCGTCTCTTGCCATTAACTGTGCAAAAGCACCAGCACTACGGGCAATTACGGCGCCTTGTCCGGGACGCAATTCCACACAAGAAATAATAGTTCCTAACGGAATTTGGCTCAATGCCATTGCATTACCAATTTCGGGAGATGCAGTTTCTCCAGAAACTACGGTTTGCCCTACTTGTAAGCCGTTTTGTGCAATAATATATCTTTTTTCGCCATCCTGATAGTTCAATAATGCGATAAAAGCGGTTCTGTTTGGATCGTACTCAATGGTTTTAACCTCGGCAGGAATCCCTGCTTTGTTACGCTTAAAATCGATAATACGATACTTCTTTTTATGACCACCACCTATGTAGCGCATGGTCATTTTTCCTTGACTGTTTCTACCACCAGACCTTTTTTTCGGAGCTAATAAACTTTTCTCCGGCTTATCAGTAGTTATGGCGTCAAATCCATTTACTACTCTAAAACGCTGCCCTGGTGTGATTGGTTTTAATTTTCTTACTGACATTTCTTTAGTTTCTGGTTTTTCGTTTTTGGTTTCTGGTTATTTATATGCTCTCTTACTTTGAGCACTAACAACTATTAACCATTAACTATATACCATTTTTGTTACATGTTACTGTATAAATCAATCATTTCACCTTCCGCCAGTTGTACAATTGCTTTTTTAACGGCATTTGTTTTACCATGCTGAATACCTGTTTTTGTATAACGGGTTCTTCTATCTGGACGGACATTTATAGTACGAACTTTTTCAACAGAAACACCATAAGTCGCTTCAACGGCTTTTTTTATTTCTACCTTGTTCGCCTTTGTATTCACCGCGAAAGTATAGCAATTTCGTAGTTCGCTATTGGCTGTCGCTTTTTCTGTGATTATAGGTTTAATTAAGATACTCATGGCTTCTTATTTACTTAAATTTAATTCAATTCCTTCTAAAGCACCTTCTAAAAGCACTACTTGATTTGCATTTAAAATCTTGTAAGTACTTAATTCTGAAGATATTATAACTTCAGAGCTTTTTAAATTGCGCGACGACAAATATACATTATTATTCGACGTACCCAACACGAACAACGATTTTTTGTTCTCTAAGTCCAATGCTTTAAGCACTGCGGTAAAGCTTTTGGTTTTTGGAGTATCAAAATTGAAGTCCTCTAAAACCGTAATGGCTTTCTCCCCTGCTTTTATACTTAATGCCGATTTACGTGCCAAACGTTTAAGGTTTTTGTTTAGCTTAAAGCTGTAATTTCTCGGTCTTGGCCCAAACATACGGCCTCCACCTCTAAACACTCCAGACTTAATGCTACCCGCTCTTGCTGTTCCTGTCCCCTTTTGCTTTTTAAGCTTACGGGTACTTCCTGAAATCTCGTTTCTTTCTTTAGATTTGTGCGTACCTTGGCGTTGGTTTGCCAAATATTGCTTAACATCTAAATATACAGCGTGATTGTTAGGCTCTATAGCAAATACTTCGTTAGAAAGGTCTGCCTTTCTACCGGTATCTTTTCCGTTTATATCTAAAACTGCTACTTTCATTACTTTCTAATAGTTACATAAGCGTTTTTATGTCCGGGTACGCAACCTTTAACAACAAGTAGATTCTTTTCTGGAACTACCTTTAAAACTCTTAAATTTTCTACTTTAACTTTATCTCCACCCATTCTTCCGGCCATTTTCATACCTTTAAAAACACGTGCAGGATACGAGGCGGCTCCAATGGAACCCGGCGCTCTTAAACGGTTGTGCTGACCGTGCGTTTGCTGGCCAACCCCACCGAAACCATGACGTTTTACAACACCTTGAAAGCCTTTTCCTTTGGATACCCCTGTGATATCGACAAATTCGCCTTCAACAAAATGCTCTACCGTTATGGCATCGCCTAATTTGTACTCCTCATCAAAACCTTTAAATTCTACGATTTTGCGTTTTACAGAAGTTCCTGCTTTTTTGGCATGACCAAGGTCTGCTTTGGTAGCACTTTTTTCTGTCGCGTCATCGAAACCAAGCTGAACGGCTTCGTAACCATCAACTTCTTTAGTTCTGACTTGGGTAACGATACATGGCCCTGCTTCGATTACTGTACAGGGAATGTTTTTCCCGTTTTCGTCGAAAATGCTGGTCATACCGATTTTTTTTCCTATTAACCCAGACATACTGATTTTTGATTTACGATTGCTGATTTTTTTCTTTCGATTTATAATTTCAAAAAACCTACAATCTTGTTGTTAAACTTATTTTACTTATTTAAAAAAATTCAGGGTCAAAATACGTTCCTGACCCTGAATGTATTTTACCGTTTTTCCCGCGCCCGCAGCGGTGGGACATTTATTATTATTAACGAGCCCACTTCGCTTTGCTAAGGGCAACATTAATATTTTACTTAGACTTTAATCTCTACTTCAACACCACTTGGTAATTCGAGCTTCATTAAAGCATCGATGGTTTTTGAAGATGATGAGTATATGTCCAATAAACGCTTATAAGAACTTAATTGGAACTGCTCTCTCGACTTCTTGTTTACGTGTGGCGAACGTAGTACCGTGAAAATCTTTTTATGGGTTGGTAAGGGAATTGGCCCTGTTACTACCGCACCTGTACTTTTTACAGTTTTTACAATCTTATCGGCAGATTTATCTACCAAGTTATGATCGTAAGATTTTAATTTTATTCTGATTTTTTGACTCATTTTCTTTTAGATTTTAAGCTTCAACTCCTTTTGCTACCTTAATTACCTCTTCTGCAATATTAGAAGGTGTTTCGGCATAGTGCGAAAATTCCATGGTAGAAGTTGCACGACCTGAAGATAAAGTACGTAACGAAGTTACATAGCCAAACATTTCAGATAATGGCACTTCGGCCTTGATTACTTTAGAACCTGCCCTATCGCCCATGTCGTTTACTTGCCCACGACGACGGTTAAGGTCTCCTACTATATCTCCCATGTTTTCTTCAGGAGTCAATACTTCCAATTTCATGATAGGCTCCATAATAACGGCCTTAGCAGCTTTTGCAGCAGCTTTAAAACCTAATTTGGCAGCCAACTCGAACGATAACTGATCGGAATCTACATCGTGATAAGAACCATCGGTTAACGTAACTTTCATAGAATCGACTTCGTAACCGGCCAATGGTCCATTAACCATAGCCATTTTGAATCCTTTTTCTACCGAAGGAATAAATTCTTTTGGTACGTTACCACCCTTAATTTCGGAAACGAACTCAAGACCTTGTTTACCTTCTTCGGCAGGCTCCAATGTAAATACGATATCGGCAAATTTACCACGTCCACCAGATTGTTTTTTGTAAACTTCTCTGTGTTCGGCGCGTTTTGTAATAGCCTCTTTGTACTCTACCTGTGGCTGGCCTTGGTTTACCTCTACCTTAAACTCACGTTTAAGACGATCGACAATAATATCTAAGTGAAGCTCACCCATACCGGAAATAATGGTTTGTCCGGAGGCTTCGTCTGTTCTTGCTGTAAAAGTTGGATCTTCTTCTGCTAATTTAGATAGCGCCATACCCAATTTATCAACATCGGCTTTCGTTTTAGGCTCGACGGCGATACCAATTACGGGATCTGGAAAATCCATAGATTCTAAAACGATTGGCGATTTTTCATCCGATAAGGTATCGCCTGTTTTAATATCTTTAAATCCTACTGCTGCCCCTATATCTCCTGCTTCGATATACTCGATTGCATTTTGCTTGTTGGCATGCATTTGGTAAATACGTGAAATACGCTCTTTGTTACCGGAACGGTTATTTAACACGTACGAACCTGCATCAAGACGACCTGAGTAAGCACGGAAGAATGCCAAACGACCCACATAAGGATCGGTAGCTATTTTAAATGCCAAAGCCGAAAATGGTTCTTTTGCATCTGGTTTACGCGTAACTTCTTCTTCGGTATCCGGATTAACACCTACAATATTATCTCTATCTAAAGGTGATGGTAAATAACGACATACAGCGTCTAACAAAAACTGTACGCCTTTATTTTTAAACGAGGAACCGCAAATCATAGGAATAATGGCCATATCCATCACAGCAGCTCTAAGTGCAGCATGCACTTCTTCTTCTGTAATAGAATCTTCATCTTCCATGAATTTCTCTAAAAGGTTTTCGTCGTAAGTAGCTACTTCTTCAATAAGCAAAGCTCTATATTGTTTTGCTTCTTCTTTTAATTCTTCAGGTATATCAATAACATCAAAAGTAGCACCCTGAGTATCGTCGTGCCATACAATGGCTCTATTTTTCACCAAGTCCACAATCCCTTTAAAATCAGCTTCGTCTCCAATAGGCAATACAATTGGCACGGCGTTAGACTTTAACATGTCTTTTACCTGTTGTGCAACGGCCAAGAAGTTAGATCCTTGACGATCCATTTTGTTTACAAAACCAATACGAGGTACTTTATAGTTATCGGCAAGTCTCCAGTTCGTTTCCGATTGAGGCTCTACACCATCAACAGCACTGAACAAGAATACCAAACCATCTAACACACGTAATGAACGGTTTACCTCAACCGTAAAGTCAACGTGACCCGGAGTATCGATAATATTAAAGTGATACCCTTTAGCATCGGCTGTTGGCTGCCCGTTTTCGGTCGGGAAATTCCATGTACAAGTTGTTGCAGCCGAAGTAATGGTAATACCACGCTCCTGCTCTTGCTCCATCCAGTCCATAGTCGCAGCACCATCGTGCACCTCACCTATTTTATGAGAAACCCCTGTATAATAAAGTATGCGCTCGGTTGTTGTTGTTTTACCAGCATCGATATGAGCGGCAATACCTATATTTCTTGTATATTTTAAATCTCTTGCCATGTTTTATTAAAATCTAAAGTGTGAGAATGCTTTATTAGCTTCTGCCATTTTGTGCGTATCTACTCTTTTCTTAACTGCCGCACCCTCTTCTTTGGCTGCTGCTATAATTTCTGAAGCCAAACGCTGCGCCATAGATTTTTCGTTTCTTTTGCGCGCATAGCTAATAAGCCATTTCATCGCTGTTGAAACTTTACGATCCGGACGTATTTGCATTGGGATTTGGAATGTTGCACCACCTACACGACGGCTACGTACTTCTACGTGAGGCATCACGTTAGATAAAGCGTCTTTCCAAAGCTCTAAAGCTGTTTTCTCTTCGTCTGTTTTTTTAGAATCTACAATGTCTATTGCATCATAAAACACTTTAAAAGCTACAGACTTCTTACCGTCCCACATCATCATATTAACGAAACGTGTTACCAACTGGTCGTTAAAACGTGGATCCGGTAAAAGTGGTCTTTTTTTCGCTTGTCTTTTTCTCATGTCTTCTTCTTAAAGTTTTAAATTACTTTTTAGGGCGTTTAGCACCGTACTTAGATCGACGTTGTGTTCTACCTTGCACACCTGCGGTATCCAAAGCACCACGAACAATGTGGTATCTAACTCCCGGTAAATCTTTTACCCTTCCACCTCTAACCAATACTATCGAGTGCTCTTGTAAGTTGTGACCTTCACCTGGGATATAAGCGTTCACTTCATTACCGTTTGTTAACCTTACCCTTGCAACTTTACGCATTGCCGAGTTTGGTTTTTTAGGTGTAGTAGTGTAAACACGCGTACAAACCCCACGTCGTTGTGGACACGAATCCAAAGCAGCCGATTTACTCTTCTTGGTTATTTTGGCTCTTCCTTTTCGTACTAATTGTGAAATTGTTGGCATATAAATTACTATATATTTTGTTAAACCTCTTGTTAGAGGGCTGCAAAGGTAGAAATTAAAATGAATTTTTCAAATCCTAATGTATTAATTTTCAATATTATTTAAAAAAACCGCCATCCCTTATATTATTACTACCTGTTTTACGTTAGTTTTACAAAAACTATTCAAGCAAGAATTCTGTGTTCAACAAAACATTTTTTTTCCTTATTGCATGTACTTTTTTGCCTTTGGGCTTGTTGTGCCAGAACTTGAGTTTAGCAATTAAAGGCAGCACTACCAAAGAAACCTTTATTATCGATTCCATTGGATATACCACAAAACACAACAACTACAAATCGGTTAAGGACGAAGTGGATTTATTGCTGAATACACTTTCGAAGATAGGATATATAGAAACACAATTAAAAAGCATTAACAAACCCAACGATTCTACGTTTACCGCTTCCTTTTATCTAAACAAAAAATACACCTATATATATATACGGTACAATACAGACGCAATTGATAACGATATTATTAGATTGGCAAGCAAAGATTTTGATAGCGGACTATTAAAAATAAAACTGAGTGATACCGAAGCGACCTTAAACTTTATTAACTTAAAACTATCGGAAAACGGGCAACCTTTTTCGCAAGTTAAACTAACCAATATAGAAATTGACGTAAATGGCAATTTAAGCGCCGACCTAATCCACATAAGTTCCGAAGAAAAACGTTTTATAGATAATATTGTAATAAAAGGTTACGAAAATTTTCCGAAATCGTACCTAAACCATTTTTTGAATATTAAACGCGAACAAACATTCAACTTAAACACCTTAAAGGAGAAAACCGAAAATTTAAACCTACTGCGTTTTTCACGAGAACTAAAATCGCCCGAAGTCCTGTTCACCAAAGATTCCACAACCGTTTACTTATACCTCGAAAAAACAAAAAGCAATACTTTTGACGGCTTTCTGGGTTTTGGTAGCAACGAAAACACCAACAAACTAGAGTTTACCGGCTATGTGAATCTAAATTTAACCAACAATCTAAATTATGGCGAATCGCTTAAATTACTATACAAAGGCGACCAAAACGAACAAAAAACCTTCGAAGTCAATGTTAGTTTACCTTACTTGTTAAAATCGCCCATTGGAGCCAATTTCAACTTACGTATATTTAAAAGAGATTCCTCGTTTACCACTGTTAACCAATCGGCCAAACTACATTATCAAATAAATGCCAAACATAAAATTTATACTGGCATTACGGCTATCGAATCGAACAATTTATTAAAAAACAACTCTTTACTTATAGATGACTATAAATCGAGTTTTTACACGGCTTCGTACGCATACCAAAACACTCAGCCAAAAAATATGCTTTTCCCCATTAAATCGTATTTCAATTTCGAATCTGGCTTTGGAAAACGCAAACAAAACCGGCAAAAAACCAATCAAAACCTATTTACAGCAAATGGTTTTAAAATTTTCAACCTTAACACCAACAACAGCATATTTGTTAATGCCGGTGGTGCCTTATTGAACTCGGATGATTACTTAGAAAACGAACTGTTCCGGTTTGGCGGTATTAATTCCATTCGTGGCTTCGAAGAAAACAGTATTTATGCATCGCTGTTCGGCATACTTAATACCGAATACCGATACCGTTTAAATCCTACCATATATATACACTCCATTACCGATATTGCTTATTACCAAAACAAACTTACTGGACAAGAAGAAAATCTGTACGGGTTCGGTTTTGGATTTGGAGTACTTACCAAAGCAGGATTATTAAAGCTTAGCTATGCCAATGGTAAAAGTAAAAGCACGACATTTAAATTGGCAAATTCTAAAATACATATTAGTTTAACGGCATATTTTTAGCAAAACCTGCTATTAATTCACAGTCCATTTTTTTTACAAAAGGTGAAATTTAACTGTATTTTATTGTTTTATTAACTTTTATTTAAGATTTTTGACTCGACTAATTCAAATAATTAAAAAATGAAAACAAAGTTTAGTGGAATTTTAACGCTATTACTGGCGCTTGTTGCGCAACTGACTTTTGCACAGGGAAAGACAATTTCAGGAACGGTTTCGGATGATTCCGGACTACCTCTCCCCGGAGCAACTGTCTTAGTTAAAGGTACTACATCGGGTACCTCAACCGATTTTGATGGTAAATACTCTATTAAAGCAAACCAAGGAGCTACTTTAGTATTTAGCTTTGTGGGTTATGCAACCAAAGAGATTACAGTTGGTGCTTCCAACTCTGTTAATGTAACGCTTGCCGAAGATGCTGCTGCATTGGATGAGGTTATGGTTATTGCTTATGGTTCAACGACAAAAGAAGCCTTTACTGGTTCTGCTAGTGTTGTTAAGGCCGAAAGCTTAGAACTACGCCCTTTAACATCGCCTATAGCTGCTATCGAAGGTAATACAGCTGGAGTTCAATTTCTTTCTGGATCTGGATCACCGGGCTCATCTCCCAGCATTATTATTAGAGGGGTTGGAACATTAAACGGTAGTACAGATCCTCTTTACATTGTAGATGGTGTATCGTTTCAAGGAGGTTTGAGCACCTTAAACCAAGATGATATCGAATCGATAACCGTTTTAAAAGATGCTGCATCAACTTCTTTATATGGATCACGCGCCGCAAATGGTGTTGTAATTATCACCACAAAAAAATGAAAAAAATCTTCTGGAATTACAGTTAACGCCTCAAGCCAATTTGG
>JBKEDH010000052.1:0-23846 GCA_047975295.1 Aestuariibaculum sp. | reverse complement strand
TCCCTCTTCTTCCGCAATAAAAACCTTAACTTTTTTAGTTAGGGTTTTTTTATGCCTTTACCAAACTTCCCCACTCCGTCCAAGAGCCATCATAAACCGCTATATTTTTGTAGCCTACCAATTCGGCTCCCAAAGCCAGTACGCAGGCGGTAATTCCCGAACCACAAGAAAATATAATGGCATCATCTTGTTTAACCAAAGTGCTGAACATTTGTTTTAAAATTTTGGTTGGTTTTAATACTTTACCATCGACCAATAAATCGGTAAAAGGCATATTAACCGAATGAGGTATATTACCAGAACGCAGCCCTTCTCTTGGCTCTGGTTGCCGACCATTAAACCGGTTACGAGAGCGTGCATCGATAATAATGTGGGTTTTGTTTATAGAAACCAACTTGATATCGTTAAAAAATTTCATATATCTTGACTGAATTTTTGCGGTAAAATCCCCTTGTTCTCCTTTATAAAGCGACATGTTTTCCGTCGGTAAATTTACCTCTGTCCATTTGGGAAATCCACCATTTAAAACCGCTACATTATTATAGCCAAAAGCTTTGAACAGCCACCACACACGGGCACTGGAATAGATACCTTTATCGTCGTAAACCACAATAGCACTATCGGAATTAATACCTAAATTTCGTGCTGCCAATTCAAATTGCTCTATTGATGGGAACGTGTTGGGAAACTGCCCCGAAATATTACTAAATGCATTTTTAATATCGAAAAAACGGGCACCGGGAATTTGTTGTTGCTCTGTATTGAAACTTTTATTAATGGTTCCGTCCAAAACAACCAACTTATCGGTACATAAATGCTCATTCAGCCAATTTATCGAAACTACAGGTTTTTTAATATTCAGCTTTTCCATAATAATATCATTCTCCATCCTGTCCCTTTAATTCGGAATCGTTTAATTCGTTTATTTTTTTTATCTGAGTATCTATTTCTTTCACATAATTATCATCCCACTCTTTTGGTTTGGGATCGTGTAATTTTCCCAAGGATTTTGCCACCAACGTAGAAACCGTGGCATCTCCTGTTACGTTCACTACTGTTCGGCACATATCCAAAGGCCTATCTACCGCAAATATAAGTGCCAAACCAATAGGCAATAATTCTGATGGAAATCCAACCGATTCCAATACAATAACCAACATAACCATACCGGCACTTGGTACGGCAGCACTACCAATAGAAGCCAATAAAGCGGTTAAAACAATGGTTATTTGATGCGAAAATGTTAACCCCTCCGGCCAAATAACCTGCATAATAAAAACTGCTGCAATACCTTGGTACAAACTGGTGCCATCCATATTAACCGTAGCCCCCACAGGCAACACAAAACCAGATACTTCTTTATCTACCCCAACATGTTCTTCCACACGCTCCATGGTTACAGGAAGTGTTGCTGCACTTGAACTTGTTGAAAAGGCCAACAATTGCGCCGGACTTATAGCCTTTAAAAACCAAAATGGTGACTTTTTAACATATACTTTTATCAATATCATATAAAAACCAACCATTAAAATAAGCCCACCTACCACACATAATGCGTAATACAACAATTTAACGAGTATTTCGGTATCGTCGAAAGCAATAATAACATTGGCCAATAAGGCAAAAACGGCGTAGGGTGCAAACAACATAATTAAATCGACCATTTTCATAACTACCTCGTTAAGCGAATCGAAAAAACGAATTAAAGGTTTAGCTTTTTCCTCGGGTATTAAAAGCAAGCAAATACCTACAAAAAGTGCAAAGAAAATAACCTGTAACATAGAAGCATTGGCAAACGACTGAAATATATTACTTGGAAAAATATCGACTAATGGCTGCAAAGGTCCCGTATCTTGTTGCGCACTGGCCTTTTCCAATTTGTCTATAACACCGGCATCATTTTGATATTTTAGCTTAATTTTTTCGATGGTGTCTTGTGGCATACCGGTTCCCGGCTTAACAATATTAACTATGGCCAAACCAATAACAATAGCTACCAAAGTGGTGCCAATGTATATACCAATAGTACGCAAACCCATGGATTTTATTTTTGAAATATCCTTTAAATCGGAGATTCCCTTAATGAGCGAAGCCAATATTAAGGGAATAGCTATAAGTTTTAAAAGATTAATAAATATGGTACCGAACGGCGCTATCCAGTTGGTCACATAGCTTTTCCCTCCATCAATACCGTTCATTATAAAACCAAACACAATTCCTAATAGCATGCCTATTATAATCTTCCAGTGTAATGCGAGTTTTTTCATAAAAACATAATTGTTTTGTTGGGTTTGAAGTTACTAAAAAATATCAATCTTATTTTAAACAATTAACAAGTTGAACATCTTGTTTTAACTTTGTACTTTTCCAGAATCCCGAAATATACATTTTTTAATGCTTATTTTTTAAATAAGTTCTACGCCTCCAATATTTGTGCAGCATGGTCTTTGGTCTTTACTTTATCGATAACCCGCTCTACTACTCCGTTTTCGTCAATTATAAACGTTTTCCTGTGGATACCGTCATACGTTCTGCCCATAAACTTTTTAGCTCCCCACACCCCAAAAGCATTGATAACCGTTTTATCTTCGTCGGCCAATAACGGAAAAGGGAATTTGTTTTTTGCTTTAAAATTTGCTTGGCGTTTTTGGTTATCGGCACTTACGCCCAACAATTCATATCCTTTATCTTTCAACAAAGTATAATTATCCCTTAAATTACAGGCTTCGGCCGTACAACCTGGGGTGCTGGCCTTAGGATAGAAAAATACAATGAGCTTCTTGCCTTTATAATCGTTTAAATTTATTGTATTGCCTTGTTCGTCCCTGGCTATAAAATTAGGGACTTTATCGCCTTGTTTTAATGTTTTCATAATCTTAACTTTGCTTCTTTCACTACAAAAATACAATTTATGACCAAGGAACAAAAAGTTGCATTTGCTGTAAAAACCTTAAACAACATATATCCCACAGTACCAATACCTTTAGACCATAAAGACCCCTATACTTTATTGATTGCTGTTTTACTTTCTGCTCAATGTACCGATGTTCGGGTAAATCAAATAACGCCTATTTTATTTGCAAAAGCCGATAATCCTTATGATATGGTAAAACTATCGGTCGAAGAAATAAAGACTATTATTAGACCCTGCGGACTATCGCCCATGAAAAGCAAAGGCATTTATGGCTTATCTGAGATTTTAATAAAAAAACATGATGGCAAAGTTCCTAAAAATTTCGAAGCTCTGGAAGCCTTACCTGCAGTTGGCCACAAAACCGCCAGTGTTGTTATGTCTCAGGCTTTTGGAGTTCCAGCATTTCCTGTAGATACCCACATACACCGTTTAATGTACCGCTGGGGATTTAGCAATGGCAAAAGTGTAACGCAAACCGAAAAAGATGCCAAAAGACTTTTTGCCAAAGATTTATGGAACGATCTACACCTTCAAATTATTGTATATGGCCGTGAATATTCGCCTGCAAGGGGCTGGGATTTAAATAAGGATATTATTACAAAAACTATTGGACGGAAATCAATAATCAAAGATTATTACAAAAACAAAAAAGTCCTAAAATAACTTTTAGGACTTTTTATAAGCTTAATTAATAAGCATTTCAAACCTACTTTTATTGCAATTTATAACACTTAATGCTTTGGAGTAATCCAAAAGAAACCGTATAGTTTCTTCTTTGGGGGTAATTTGGTTTGAATTTTTAGTAAAATTTTTAGAGTAAATTTTTGCCATATTTATTATTTTAAGGTGACTTATTAATAACAAACGTGGCAAAAAAACCTTTATTGTATCAATTGGTCAAAATAATATTCTTGCTTTCTATAATTTTTCTGAGGTTAATTAAGGCATAACGCATGCGCCCTAAAGCTGTATTGATGCTAACTCCTGTTTTTTCGGATATTTCCTTAAAGCTCAATTCCTCATAAATACGCATTAACAGAACTTCTTTTTGGTCGCAAGGCAGTTCTTCCACCAGCAACCTAACATCGGTTTCTACCTGTTTTTTTATAATACTTGATTCAATATTCAACGCTGGATCGCTCAACACCGAAAAGATATCGAAGTCACTTGTATTATCGAACATAGGCATCCGGTTGTTCTTTCGAAAATAGTCGATTACCAAATTATGCGAAATACGCATTACCCAAGGCAAAAACTTACCTTCTTCGTTATAGGCACCCCGTTTTAACGTTCGGATTACTTTAATAAAGGTATCTTGGAAAATATCGTCGGTAATATCACTGTCCAAAACTTTCGAAAAAATAAAGCTATAAATTTTTTGTTTGTGCCTATTTATAAGTGTCTCCAAGGCACTTTCGTCGCCCCTTATATAGCTGCTAACCAAAATAGCATCCGAATTAACCTCTTTTATCATAGTCATTACTTTTATCAAGAAGAAAACAAGCCTCCTCTCCTTATGTTAGTTTACAATTTTTAAAAGTAATGTTATGCAATAGGCAATTATTTTTTGTAGTCGTTAAGCCAAATATAACAACAATCGTTCCTAAAAAGCAAGAAAACACATAAATTTTTAGAGCATCGACCATTTTTTAAGCTGAAATACTTATGTATCTTTGCAGGATTATTCTTTTTCATTATATGGTCGCTAATATTTCCGAGGTAAATCCTAAAGAAAACATTATCATAAAAGGTGCAAACCTTCATAATTTAAAAAATATCGATGTTGTAATACCGCGCAATAAGCTGGTGGTTATTACAGGTTTATCGGGTTCAGGAAAATCGAGCTTGGCGTTCGATACCTTATATGCCGAAGGCCAACGCCGCTATGTGGAAAGCCTGTCCAGTTATGCCAGACAGTTTTTAGGACGGCTTAACAAGCCCAAAGTCGATTACATTAAAGGAATTGCTCCTGCTATTGCTATTGAACAAAAAGTAAATTCGACAAATCCACGCTCTACAGTTGGTACCTCGACCGAAATTTACGATTATCTAAAACTGCTTTTTGCCAGAATTGGCAAGACCTACTCGCCCATTTCGGACAACGAGGTTAAAAAAGATACGGTAACCGATGTTTTAAATTATGTTAAAGCATTTCCCGAACGTGAAAAATTATTACTGTTATCGCCAATTTATCTAGAAGAAGGCAGAGCCATCGAAGATAAACTTAAAACGCTGCAACAACAGGGGTACTCTCGAATAAAGGTTAACGATACTGTTGTAAGAATCGATGAAACCAACCATGTAGATAAAAGCGACACCATTCTTTTGGTTGTCGATAGAATTGTTGTTAAAATTGAAGAAGATTTCCATAACCGCTTGGCCGATGCCATCGAAACTGCTTTTTTTGAAGGTAAAGGCGAGTGTATAATAGAAACGGTAACCAACAGCAAACAACATTATTTTAGTAATAAATTCGAATTAGATGGTATGCTTTTTTTAGAACCCAATGTCCATCTGTTCAGTTTTAACAATCCGTACGGTGCTTGCCCCAAATGCGAAGGATATGGTAATATTATTGGTATAGACGAAGATTTAGTAGTACCCAATACAGCACTTTCGGTTTACGAGAATGCTATTTTTCCATGGCGGGGAGAAAGTATGAGCTGGTATCGCGATCAATTGGTAAACAATTCGCATAAGTTCAATTTCCCAATACACAAACCGTATTTCGAACTTACGGCAGAACAAAAACAGCTTATCTGGAATGGCAACAAGTATTTTGAAGGGCTCCATGCCTTCTTTGCCGAGCTTGAAGCAAAAGCATACAAAATCCAAAACAGGGTTATGTTATCGCGCTACCGCGGAAAAACAAAATGCCAAGACTGCAACGGCAAACGCCTACGCAAAGAAGCTAATTATGTTAAAGTTAATGGCGTAACCATAACCGATTTGGTCGAAATGCCCTTGGGACAATTAGCCTCCTTTTTTAAAACCTTGAAACTAAACGACCACGATACCAAAGTTTCGGGGCGGCTTTTAACCGAAATAAATAATAGATTGACTTTTCTTTCTAATGTAGGATTAAATTACCTAACATTAAATCGCCGTTCCAACACACTTTCGGGTGGCGAAAGCCAGCGTATTAACTTGGCCACTTCGCTTGGCAGCAGTCTTGTGGGCTCTATGTATATTTTAGACGAACCCAGTATAGGCCTGCACCCCAAAGATACCGAACAATTGATTTTTGTTTTAAAACAACTACGCGATTTGGGCAATACGGTTATTGTGGTAGAGCATGATGAAGATATTATGAAAGCTGCCGACGACATTATCGACATTGGTCCAGAAGCAGGAACCTATGGTGGCGAAGTTGTTGCTTATGGCAATTACAACAAGATATTGAAATCGCAATCTTTAACATCGCAATACCTAAACAACACCTTAAACATTGAAGTCCCCAAAAAACGTAGAACTTCAAAATATCACGTTGATATTATCGGTGCCCGAGAAAACAATTTAAAAAACATCGATGTAAAATTTCCGCTTGGCTCCCTAACCATTGTAACAGGTGTTTCGGGAAGTGGAAAGAGTACTTTGATAAAAAAAATTTTGTATCCCTCACTGCAAAAAAAACTAACCGGGTTTAGTGATAAATCGGGCCAATTTACCGAGCTAAATGGTAATTTTAGCAATATTAAACATATCGAATTTGTAGATCAAAATCCCATTGGCAGATCGTCACGTTCCAATCCAGTCACTTATATCAAGGCCTACGATGATATAAGAGCTTTATTTGCCAAACAAAAATTAAGTAAATTAAGAAACTATCAGGCCAAACATTTTTCGTTTAATGTCGATGGTGGCCGATGCGAAACCTGTAAGGGAGAAGGCGAAGTAACCATAGAAATGCAATTTATGGCCGATGTGCATTTAGAATGTGAGACCTGTAAAGGCAAACGCTTTAAAAAAGAAGTGTTAGAGGTTAGCTTTGCCGATAAAAATATAGATGATATTTTAAACCTTACCATAGATGATGCCATTACGTTTTTCGACACAAACAACCAATCTAAAATAAAAAACAAACTACAACCGCTTCAAAATGTCGGACTGGGCTATGTAACATTAGGACAAAGTTCTTCTACCCTTTCCGGTGGCGAAGCGCAACGTATTAAGTTGGCTACATTTTTAGGTAAGGGCTCTACAAAGGAGAAAGCGCTGTTTATTTTTGACGAACCAACAACAGGGCTACATTTCCACGACATTAAAAAACTACTTAATTCGTTTAATGCCCTAATCGATAACGGCCATTCCATTATTGTAGTAGAACATAACTTGGATCTTATAAAATGTGCCGATTATATTATCGATTTAGGCCCCGAAGGTGGCGAAAATGGCGGTAATTTGGTGGCTTATGGTACTCCCGAAGAAATTGTTAAAAACAAGAATAGTATAACAGGTAAATACTTAAAAGACAAACTATAAAAATTTTCAGCCAATTGAAAAAGTTTAAACGAGTTCTATATCGAAAAACCAGTCCAACAAATCTATTTTTGGCATACTAATTGCGAATATATAAACAGATCATCCTTAATCTTTAGAAAAAAGTTAAGAAATTAAATTTATTAGTTAGTTAACTGCAAAACCCCGGAAACAATTTCGGGGTTTTCGGGTTATTTATACCAAATGAGCCATACCATTTTCGCCTTATAATCATTCAAAAAAAACAAAACACAAAAACATTATAATCAAATAGTTATAATCAAAATAGTAAACAAAAATATTTTTTGGCACGCTGTTTGTTTTCTCTAAAGTGTAACATCATTAAAACCTATAATCATGAAAACGTTTATAATTTTACTAACAGGATTATTCTTTACAGGATTTACTGTTAATGCAACAACGGACACAAATACAGAACTATCAATAAGTACCATCCATAATTCAGGTTACGGAAACGCTTTCATTTTTGTTGAAAATGGCATCGAATTTTCGGTTTTCCGCGATGGACAATTTGATTTTAATATTCTTGGCAACCGCTCTCATTTAAACATCTCTATTGGTTCGCCTCATTTGAATTTAAGTTTCAACTCCGGCTATAACTATAATGCTTATGTACAATACGACGAGTTTGGTGCTATTATTCAAATTGAAAACACACCAATATATTACGATTACTATGGAAGAGTTGCACAAGTAGGGCAAATAAACATTAATTACAATGGCCTTGGCTATATATCGCGAGTTGGCGGATTGTACGTTCACTACAATAACTACAACACGTTCTCGCACTACACCGGCTTTATAAACACCTATAACAGAAGCTATGTTTACAGACCTTGGCACCGTTATTATAGCGCACCATCTTACAATCATTGTGTGGTATATAACACACCATACAGAAGACATTACACACCTACCCGATATACCTACACCAAGCCATATTACAATAACCACAGACCTGTAACATCTGTGGCAAGCAGACGGGGCAGTACCATTACTCGAGATAGAAACCATGCAACGGCATACAGAAGTACAAATCGTGTAGCCTCCAATAAAAATGTAATTGCCAATAACAACAGATCTTATAACAATAATTCTTCCAACAACAGCAGAAGACAATCGCAAACCATAAACAACCGTAGCAATGTTATAAAAAGGGACAATAATAACATTAGCAGAAACTCCAACACTATTAACCGTAGCAAGAACAGCACTATAAACAGAAGTAGTTCGGTTGGAAATAGAGCCAATACGGTTAAACGCAATGCCAATAGTACAAAGACAAGCCGTACAAACAACAATTACAGTACAAAGGCAAATACCGTTAACAAAAATCGAGGTGTTGCCCAAACAACAAACCGATCCGTATCCAGCTCAAGAACAAATAATTCGCGTGTTACGGCTCCAAGATCGACTGCATATAAAAAAACAACAGTATCTGGCAGAAGCAATTCGAATAATCGAAGCACTTCAAGTACAACAGCAAGAAGAAGATAATATTATTTTGGTTAGTTAGTGTTTAGTTAAAAACCTTTGATAGCGTTAAAGTTATCAAAGGTTTTTTATAATTTTACGAACCTATCAAATATCGAGGATATGTTTTCCGAGAATCTAAATTTATGGATTACAAAAAAATAACACAATCCGATCAAAACGGATTTTAAAACAATATTCCATACAGGATGGAACGGAAAATCCCAAAAATAAAACGACAGGGCAATAACCAAAATTAAACATGCAGTTTTAAGAGCTGTTACCGTAAAAGGCAGTATTTTAAATTTTTTATAAACAAAATACAATTTAACCGAATTATACAAAAATACCGCAACAAATGTTCCAAAAGCAGCACCGTTTATACCATAAACCGGAATTAGCACTATGTTTAAAACAATCATAAAAACAACCAATACAACCCCAAACATAAGTGCCGCAACATAATAATTACTGTTAAATAAAATGGCATTATTACTACCTAAAAATGCATCGTAGAGCTTTGCCAAACCAATCAACAAAACAACAAGAATAGCGGCATTAAACTCTTCGGGAATAAAATGGTACAGTTCATTTATATTCAATATAATGAGCAAAAAAATAAAACCACTAACGATAAACAAGGTCAAAGAGCTGCGTTTATACAGATCACTTAGTTCCGTAATATTATTTTCGTTAATAAACCTGGCAGATAGCGGCATTAATATTTGATGCATAGAACGCTGTGGTACAGCTATAACCATAGCAATAAAAACCGCAACGTTATAATAGGCTATTTGCTTTATATCGACATAATAGCCCAGCATCACTTTATCTATATCCAATAAAACCGAAGCTACCGACGCAGCAATAATAATTAAAAACGAATACTGTAAAATCGATTTTAAATTTGGTATGTGCTTAAAAGCAATAACAGGAAAACGAACACCAAAAGCATAGATTTTCATAACAACCATTCTAATTACATAAACAAGTACAAGACCTACCATAAACTGTTCTGCATCGACCATATTGAAATAGAGCATAAAAAGCAGTATCATTACTCCTGCCCTATGAAAAACCTCTTTCATAAAATTACCAAAAACGGTTTTCATCTGCACTTTAGCCCATGCAAAAAACACTTCAAAATAAGCCAACGAAATAGCTATAATTATGGTGTGCCATAAATATCCTTTTATAATGGTGTTCTCTTCAGATAAAAAACCTGTTATAATACCATAACCGCAATAGGTTACCAAACAAATGGGAACAATAAGTGCCAGCGGCAAAAACAACATAAGGGTTAAAAAACTGTTTACCGATATCCTGGTTTTAAACGACGAATAAAATCTTACCAAAGTATTATTGGCTCCAAAAGCCATTAAAGGCATAATTACAAAGGCCAAAGACAGTACATACCCGACCAAACCGTAATATTCGGCACCTAAAAACTTGGTGTACAAAAACAATGTGTTAACGGCACCTATTAAAAAACCCAAATAGGTGAATATTACATTTTTAAAAGATTGCGACGCAACAATGCCCATTATATTAATTTTGATAGCGATGCCGTTAACGATTTCCTACTGTATTTCTGTAGCCCGATAGGAAACGTGGTTAATGTATTATTTTTGTAGGCATTGTAATGCCGTAAGATAGTTGTTTTTAATAAATTGTAATCGGTATAGGAAAAATAATTTCCGGTATTGGTTTCCTTTATTATTTTTTCAATATCCGATGCTTTTGGTCCAATGGCAATAATAGGCCTATTGGCAACCATATATTCGAAAAGTTTTCCGGGAATAATACACTTTGTTTCTTCGGAATCGATTTCTACCAATAATAATAATTGTGATTTTTTTTGAAATATAATTGATTCATTATGCGAAACATACCCTAAATTATTTAAATAGTTATTTAAATTATATTTATTAATAGATTTTAATACTTCTTCGCTTACCGCCCCAACCAAATTTAGTTGAAAATCTTTAGAAAAATCTTCATTTTCGTTTACCAATTCATTCAAAATCTGCCATAATATTTCGGGATTTCTTTTTGACAATAACGACCCGATATGCGCCATAGTAAATTTGGAATCCATAATAAAACTGCCAACAGATTCATGATCGTAACCGTTGGTGATAACAGTAATAGGCCTATTGGTAAGCGGTTCAAATTCGGTTTTGGTAATAAAACTGGTTACAACAACATGATTGGCCGTATTTAAAACGGATTTCTCCAAAGCTTTATGTTTGTTCTTGGCAGTCTTGGTAAGTTTTAATTGTTTATGGTAACCAATAGTTGTCCATGGATCACGAAAATCGGCTATCCACTTTACATCCAATTGTG
This sequence comes from Aestuariibaculum sp., assembly GCA_047975295.1. Taxonomy (GTDB): domain Bacteria; phylum Bacteroidota; class Bacteroidia; order Flavobacteriales; family Flavobacteriaceae; genus JBKEDH01. The sequence goes on along the minus strand of JBKEDH010000052.1, from coordinate 12,613 downwards.
TTTTTAACCGCAAACCTATAAGATGCATACTATGCGGTGGCCCTGTTGTTATAATGGTTTTTATATTTTCTTTTAAGATATATTCTGAAAGAAAAGAAACCGAAGGCTTTACCCAATTTTTACGGGCATCGGGAATAAAAAAATTACCTCTTACAAACAACAGCATACGCTCTATCCAACTTTGTTTTTTCCGCTCGGGTATAATCCCTTTACTTATGGTCGATGATGAGTTTTTAGAAAACAACTTGGCCCATTTGTACGGTTCGCTGATAGGCTGTTTTAAAATGGTTACATCACTTGACACTTCCTTTACCAAAGTATTATCTATAAGTGGGTAATTGGGATTTTCGGGAATATAAACAATGGGTTCTATGTTAAATTCGGGCAAATATTTTACAAATTTAAGCCAACGCTGTACACCGGGACCTCCCGCCGGAGGCCAATAATAACTTATTATGAGTGCTTTTTTATGCACTTACCTTATGGTTTTATTTTTATATTCGAAAAATAGCCCTAAAACCAGTAAAATTCCTAATAAAACAGAACTTGCCAAAGCAATCTTACTCCCATTTTTTACTACATCGGGATCAAATTTAAACTCTACTGTATGGTTACCTTCCGGAACCGGCATTCCCCGCAAGGTATAATTTACCCGTATAAAATGGGTTTCTTTACCATCGATAAACGTTTTCCAACCATTACCATAATAAATCTCGGAAAATACTGCAAAACCATCGGTAACGTTATGGGTTTCGTATTTTATATAGTTAGGCTTATACTCGGTTACGTTTATGGTCGCTGTAGAATCGACCAAATACTCGTTTTTCAGATTGGGTACAAATTCCAACATCTTTTGGCTTACATAAACGGCTTCTTCTTTGTTGTTTAAACTATCCAAAGACAGGATTTCTTCGTTTGCGGAAGCCTTCTTACTCAATTTCTTAACAAACCATGCGTTTCCATTGGCTTCTTCATTAACAAACGGAATAACTTTTCCGTTTTTATCTTGACCGACAATATACTTGGTGTTAAGCATATTAAGTACGTTAATGTTGTTACTGGCTACATAAAAATTGAACAATTCGCGGTAACGTTTTAATTCGGCAGCATTGTAACCATCTAACGAATTATGGTAGTACGATGGCTTGGCACGTCCCGAAACTAAGTCGAAAACACGGTAATACGATTTATCCTGCAATATTTCGCTATCGGCCTGATTGGCAGTAAATGGCTTATCAACTTGAATGGCGGGTACAAAATTATCACTGTTTACATAACGGCGATCCACGCCTACCAAATCGATTAAAATAAGAACCCCAAAAGCAGCTATGGCCCACTTTTCCTTTAACTTTCCTTTTATGTAATAAAATACAACAACTGCAGCAATTAGCACCAATGCCAAAGTTCTAAAAGTATCTTCGGTAAACAACGTTTTACGGTCCTGTTTTAAGGCATCTACAAATGGTTGTCCATAATTCTGCCTGTAAAACCCATCGTTAAGCCCTACAAAATCGAACGAAGATTTAAAAACAAGGAACAATAAAGCTACCCCCGCCGTTATTATAGTTGTATTTTTTAGAGCTTTTGTTTTTTGTTTTCTATCTATATCGTTCCCAAATAACTTAACTAAACCAAAAACAGCAAGTATGGGCACACACAGCTCCAAAATAACCTGTATAGATGTTACTGCCCTAAATTTGTTATAAATAGGCACATAATCGATAAAGAAATTAGTTAAAACACCTAAGTTTTTTCCGTAGGACAATAACAGAGAAAATACAGTACCTGCTACAAGCCACCATTTTAAACGACCTTTTACCAAAAACAAAGCTAACACAAATAAAAATATAACTACGGCACCAATGTATGCCGGTGCTTCCACAATGGGTTGGTTGCCCCAATACATAGGTGCGTGTTTGGCTTCTTGGGCTGCTTGGCTTGTAGTTGCCCCCAACTTTCTAAAGGCATCGTAAGTAGCCGAATCCTTCCCCACATCTTCACCATTGCCACCACCCATAAATCTTGGAATGTACAAATTGAACGTTTCCCAAAAACCATAACTGAATTGCGTAATATAATCCCTGTCCAATCCTGAGGTTATCACTTCTTTTGGAGAGCTATCGGCATTTATAGTAAGTTCACTTTTACCACGCGTACTCTCTTTAGCATACTCTTGTGTAGCCATAACACCCGTGGCATTTAACCCTACGGACAGTACAACTGCTATAATTAAAACACCTATGGCTTTAAAATAATGCTGCAGTTCTTTTTTTCTGTAGGCATCGATTAGATACGCAATGCCCAAGATAATAACTAGCCACATTAAATAATAAGTCATTTGAAAATGATTGGACACAATTTCCAGCCCCATGGCAATGGCCGTTAACAAAAATCCGATTATATATTTTCGTTGTAATGTGAGTACAACACCACTTAAAACCAAGGGCATATATGCAATGGCATGTGCCTTGCTATTATGGCCAACACCCAGAATTATAATTAAGTATGTAGAAAAACCAAAGGCCAAAGCTCCGAGTGCAGCTAACTTAAAATCTACTTTAAGCACTAATAAAAGTATATAAAAGCCAATAAAATACAGAAACAGATAATCGGCAGGGCGTGGTAAAAACCGTAAAGCTAAATCTAACTTTTTAATGTAATTATGCGGATATTGTGCACCCAATTGATAGGTTGGCATACCGGCAAAAGCAGCGTTGGTCCAATATGTTTCTTCGCCTGTAGCTTCTCTAAAATCATTTTGTTGCTTGCTCATCCCCGTATATTGCACAATATCGCTCTGGAATATCTTTTTACCTTCTAAAACAGGACTAAAATAAGCAATGGAAACAACAATAAAACTTAAAACAACAAGTATATGCGGCAGTATCTTTTTAAATGAAATGGACATAGAATAGTGTTAAAAAATATTCAAAAAGCGAAAATTAATCAATTTCTTCATAATCTACATATTCACCAACATCTTTATTTGAAGCTTTTTTATTGGGCATCTTATCTATGGTCACTTCCCCTTCTTTTCTCAAAGGCTCCTGTTTTTGGTATTGCCCAAACTGGCCTCCAAATTTCTCTTCGGCTTTTTTTACTATATAATTGGCAAGCAATGGTTTTAAAATCCTGGATAGAATTCTTATTCCAAAGTAAATAAGCAGTATAATTAAAATGGTTCGTAAAAAACCAGTAAAGGATGCTTGCTGCAACATAATTGTTTTTTTTAACAAAAATACAATTATAAGTGGGGAAAAAACGTTTTAAAATGATAAAAAAACCATAAAATATCTATCTTTGAACGATAAATACCCTATAATAACAACCATAGAATTACATTAACATGACATTGTCCATAAAACCCATTTTATTAATAACAGCCTGTTTTCTTTTTGGTTTTAATGCAACTGCACAATATACAGATGTTATAAACTCCAATCGCCCCGGAGTTTCCCGAAGTGCCTATTCTGTAGGAACTAATGTTGTACAATTTGAAGTTGGCCCTTATTTTATTAAAGAAAAACGAACGCCAAATCCGAAATATGACGTTTCGGGGTTTGGTGTAGATTTTTCGATTAGATATGGCTTACTTTTGGAAGAATTAGAACTTAATATCGAGGGTACTTACCAAAATGACACAAAAAAATACATATCGAGCCTTTCCTTGGAGGATGATCGCTCGAATTTTAAGTTTTTTAGTATTGGTGCCAAATACTTGATATTCGACCCATATAAAAACCCTGAATATGCCAAGCCCAATCTTTATAGTTGGCGTGCCAACAATAAATTTAATTGGAAAAACTTAATACCGGCCGTTTCGGTATATCTCGGTGCTAATTACGACACCAACAATAACCCCTTTGTTGCTCCCGGTGTTGAAGGTTTTAGCCCAAAAGCCATGATTGCCACACAAAATAACATTAATGGTGGCTGGGTGTTTGTAACCAATTTTATTTTGGATAGAATTGGAACGGATCAATCCGATTTCCAGTACCTTTTAACACTTACACATTCGTTTAACAAAAAATGGGTGGCTTTTGTGGAAACCCAAGGTATCTCCAGCGATTTTTATGCCGACAACCTGTTTAGATTGGGAGGTGCCTACCTGTGGGATAAAAATTTCCAGCTTGATACGGCCGTTACATTTAACACAAAGAATACCCCATCGGTTTTTAGCATTAATTTTGGAGCATCGTACCGTTTGGATTTCCATAAGGACAAAATAATAGAAAAACCCGAATATAAACGGTTTCCTTCAAATTAAATATTAGTTACGATACAATGATTACAATTAAAGAGGTAAAAACAAAAAAGGATATAAAAGCCTTTGTAAAATTCCCTTTCAAATTATATAAAAGCTCGAAATATTGGGTGCCGCCAATCATTAGCCAAGAAATAAAACAATTTGATACAAGCGAAAACCCTGTTTTTAACAGTGCCGAGGCCACTTTATTTTTAGCCTATAAAAACAACGAGATTGTGGGGCGTGTCGCAGCGTTAATAAACTGGCTGGAAGTTGAAGAACAAGGTATAAAAAAAATGCGCTTTGGCTGGTTCGATTTTATAGACGATATAGAAGTATCGCAAACGCTTTTAAATAAAGTCGAGGAAATAGGCAAGCTAAACAACCTAACCTATACCGAAGGCCCTGTCGGGTTTTCCAATTTAGACAAAGTAGGGGTTATGTACGAAGGTTTCGACACTCTTTCTACCATGGTTTCATGGTATAACTATCCTTATTACGTTAAACATTACGAAGCTGCTGGTTATACCATTGAAAAAGCATATACCGAAAGCATGTTTAGTGTTCCGGAGGTTGACCCCGAAATGTTTTTAAAGGCCAGCAAGGTTATACAAAGCAGATATGGCGTAAAGCCCTTGAATTTTAAAAAAACTAAAGATGTTTTGCCTTATGTTGATGGAATGTTCGACTTATTTAATACCACTTACGCTTCGTTGTCGTCGTTTGTTGCCGTTACAGACGCCCAAAAAGCCTATTTCAAGGAAAAATTTGTAAGTTTTATAAATCCCGAATATATTAAATTTGTACTTAGCAAAGACGACGAGCCCATAGCCTTTGCCATTGTTATGCCCGGTTTTGCCGAAGCACTGCAAAAAATGAACGGTAAATTGTTTCCTTTTGGTTTTCGGCATTTACTGCACGCCAAAAAACACAGCAAGGAAGCCATTTTTTACTTAATAGGCATTTTACCGGAGTACCAAAACAAAGGCATCCACGCCGTTATTTTCGAAGAATATCGTAAAATATTTTACGAAAAAGGCATCGAACGATGTGTAAGAACTCCCGAATTGGACGACAATATTGCCATTAAACAAATCTGGAAACACTTCAACTCTATCCCACTCAGAAAAAGACGTACTTACAGAAAAGATTTTTTATAAGGAAGGAATACGTCCCGAAAGCTCGATCTTGGTTCCTTTATACTTTTCCGAAGTAAAATTGATCTTACAGTCTATAGATGCCGCTCTGGTTTTCATATTTTTTATTCCGGAGATTCTTTTTAGTTTTTCTGTATTAAAACCTATGCCGTTATCTTCGCATATTATCTGCAGCTCGTTTTTGGCTGTTACAATAACCAAAAGCTTTATTTGGTTTGCCTGCGCATGTTTAATGGCATTGTTGATGGCTTCTTTTACTATAAGTAATATTTGACGGTTCCAGAATTTGGGCAAGTTATAATCCTTTTTTTCCAAATCTACCAATAATTTTATGGACGATGTGGTTTTATGCTCTGCCTCATCGTCAACATAAAACTGAATGCGATCTATAACTTTTCGAAGTGAGTTGTTTTCTTTGTTATTAATCCAGATTAAATCCTTTATATCATTCGTCAACCGGCTTAAACCATCTTCCAGTAAATAGGAAAAACGCGATAGGTTTTCGTTATCTAAAATACCTCCATCCTTATTTATATCCCTTAAAATACTTTGCGTGGTTAAAATACTGGTTATCCGGCTTCCAAAGTTATCGTGCAGATCTTTTGCCATATCGCTTTGTATATTCTCGATTTTATATTCCAGCTTTGCTTTTTCCTGCATAGTGTGTTCCAGTTCCTTGTTTTTTTTAGCAAGTATTTTATTGCTTATTAACTTAGAACGATAACTAAAAACAAAAAAAACAATAATTATTGTACAGATAAGCAGAAAGGAATACGCTATAAGTTTTTTAAAACGTTGTTTGCTTAAATCCTGCTGGAGCAGATTTATTTGATTGGTTTCGTAGGTTTTTAATAATGTCGTTACAGACATAAAGCTATTGTCCCTTTTTTTAAGATTAAATTTACTGGTTTTAGTGGCAAAAATATAGGCGTTTTTATAATCGTTACGTATTTTTGATATCTGTTCCAATGTAGAATACAACAATTTATAGTCGAATAGATTGGTATTTATGTAGTTTTGCTTTTCTAAAAGTGTATTAACCTCATACAAATAATTGAATGCTTTTTCCAGATTATTCAATTTAAAATGATAAATTCCGAGTAAAAATTCAATTTGCACATATAAGTATGTATTTTTAAAGTGGTGGTCCTCAAGCACATTGGCATTCTCTTCAAGATATTCGATTTTGCGTACATAATTATTGCTGTTTACGGTATTGTAAGCATCTATTTTTCTGCTTATTACCGAAAACAATTCCTCCCCAAATAAATAAATGTAATAAGAATCTATAGCCAGCAACAGATTTTTTCCTCTGTTATATTTATAATCTTCGGAATAATACCGTATCCTATCTTCGTAAAATGTTTTATCGAATATTTTGGTACTATTTACAAGTGCTATCTGGTCTTTTAAGGGCTCTAACAAATCTAAAGCTTTTTCGTAGGCATATTCGTTATCGGAAAAATTATTGATTAAAAGTTTGGCAATAACATAATTAACCTTTATTTCGGAAGTTTTAAGGTTGTGTTTTTTTGCTGTTTCCAAAGCATCCAACAACGTTTTTATGGCCTGTATTAAGTCGTTATTGTAGCTTATTACTTCGGCCTTATAGATTAATATGTTAATAAGCATTTCTATTTGCTCTATATCTATAAAACCTTCGTTTAGTACTTTAATTTTATTTACCGCTTCGGCACCAACAATTATTAAAGAATCGTAATCCTGCTTAAACTGGTAATGCTCCATTTTATACAAAAGCTGGTCGATTTCCTTATTAAACTTTGTTGGAGTGTTTTCGTACATAAGTTCCAGTGGTATTAATTTATTTTCGTAATAATCGACCCTGTCCATATACTTTTTATTGTTGTACAAGGTAAAATTATAAAACCGTAAATTGGTGTACCAAAGCCTTCTTCCGGCATCTATTCTGTTAAGGGTGTCGTTGGTGTTTTCGAAAACAAACTCCAACGAATCGAGACTGGACAATTTTTGTGCCCATATATGGCAGGGCATTAACAACGACAAAATAACAATACACCTAAAAAACACCATTTTGGTATAAATATGCGATTAAACCAATAAACTTTTAATTTTTGGGAGCTAAAGTTTTTCTTATGGTTTCTAAAAGTAGGGTTTTATTAATTGGTTTTTTTAAAACTACACAGAATTTTTTATCCAATGCTATACCAGAATCCAGTTCGGCTATCGCTGTAACAGCTATTATTGGAATATTGGGATTTAACTTTCCTATTTTTTTTGCTGCACTTACTCCATCCATTTTGGGCATCATAATATCCATTAAAATTAAATCGAATGTTTTGTTTTTACTAATATTTACCGCTTCTAATCCATTACTTGCCACGGTACAATTATAGCCATTTACCTCTAATATTTTTTTAAGTAACAATTGGTTTGGTTTGTTGTCTTCTGCAACCAAAATATTAAACCTATCGTTGGCTATATTCTCGGTTTTAGATGTCTTTTCAATATTTAAAGACATTACAAAACCGGCACCTTTCAATAGTCTGCTGAAAATAGGCGGAATAGGATGGAATAATCTAGGATATTCAAAAACCAATGTTTTCAATAAATATATATTTAACATTTTCATTTTCAGTAAATTAATTAAATAATATGCTGCAAAATTAAACTATAAACCAACAGGAACAACTGTACTTTTTTTACAGATTATAACTATTAATTTTTAATAGGAAACACCATTATTTTTTGCATATTTTTGATATTATGGGAACAAGCTATTTTACTAACAAGCACTCTGTTATAGTTATTGAGGACGATGATATCCTTTTGGATTCGTACAGATACTATTTTTCGCAGTACGAAAATTACACTTTAAAGGGTGCTTTTAGGTCTGTAACAGAAGCCCTTAACGAATACGAGCATATATATCCCAATATTATTATAAGTGATATTTCCATGACTGGAATTAATGGTATTGAAGGCATAAAACTTTTTAAACAAATAGATAATACCGTAAAAGTAATAATGGTAAGCGTTCACGACGATATAGACCATATAATCGAGTCTGTTTCCAACTGTGCCGATGGTTATATTACCAAACCCATAAACAGAACTTCACTTTTAAACGCATTGGATACGGTAAGCAACGACGGTGCACCACTTAGCAGTAATGTATCTAAGAAAATTTTGCAAACATTCCAAAAAAGAAAGTATGCCATGTTTTCGAAACGGGAAAATGAAATTCTTGAATTATTTACCAAAGGCTATACCTACAAAGCCATGGCAGATAAACTTTGTGTTACTGCAAGCACTATTAATTTCCACATGCAAAACATATACAGCAAATTGGATGTTTCCAATAAATCGGACGCACTAATTAAGCTATCTCTTATGCAATAACACATGTATTTGTTCAATTCCGGAATTGGTTTTTATGGATTTTACTTTTATATTTTCGGCATTTATAGTTTTGGGGCAATGGTTCTATTCGGTTTTTAATATTTGCGTTGTCTTGTTTTTGTTTTCCATAGTACTTATCGTCATACTGTTGGTTCTGTTTTGGAAAATATACCTAAAAAGTAAAAAATTGGAATACACTTTACTTAACAAAGTTTCCTTTATGGAAAAAACCAATAAGATACAGAATGCCATATCCAACGAAATGTTAGATTTTTATGGGAATAAGCTTGCCGCCATGGAGAACACCTTCGAGATAATAAAAGATGTAAACGAGAAAAAAAGTAAAAATATTAAGGATATTGAAATATTTTGCGAACATTTTGAAAGCAATCTTAGCCTGATTAAAGATGGTTTTGAGGAACTTATCTGGGCCAATAAAACAGAAAATAATACTTTGGGTAGCACAACCGATAAAATACTGGCTTTTGTTAGGGAAAAATCCAAACAGAAAGACATCAACATAAGTATAGAGACCAGTTTAACTACCAATTATAAAACGCCAAGGTATTGGAACCGACAATTTTATTTAATTATAAAGGAAGCTATTTGCTGCCTTTTGGAATCTACCCATGTTATCGAAATTAAAGTTTTGGGACTAAACCACGGAATTGTTCAGGTTATTTTAAAAGGATATAAATGCAATAAGCTTAACCTAAAAAGCATAAAACAACGAAGCAACTCTATCGATACCATTTTAAAATATAACGAAAGCCAAGAAAGCTGTACTATCGATATAAGTGCCGAAATTCCTTTACTTAAACCATAAATTCAATTATTTATGCCTTCCTTTCAACTCTGTTTCAATATCCTTTAAGGTAAAACCTTTGGCCTGTAACAACATGAGGTAATGGAACAATAAATCGGACGCTTCGTATAAAAACAATTCGTCGTTGTTGTCCATGGCTTCAATAACGGTTTCAACGGCCTCCTCACCTACTTTTTGGGCCACTTTATTAATACCTTTTGCAAACAAACTTGCCACATACGATTTTGATGTATCCTTATTGGCAATACGCTCGGCAATAACCTGCTCCAAAGTTGAAAAAAAGCCAAAAGAGCCAGTATTTTTCTCTCCCCAACAGGTATCGGTTCCTTTGTGGCATGTGGGACCGGTGGGAACAGCCTGTACTAAAAGTGTATCGTTATCGCAGTCATTTTTAATATCTACCAAATTTAAAACATTACCGCTTTCCTCACCTTTTGTCCACAGGCGTTGTTTACTTCTGCTAAAAAAAGTAACCTGTTTGGTCGCAATGGTTTTGGCGTAGGCATCGGCGTTCATATAGCCCAGCATAAGTACTTGTTTGGTATTTGCATCTTGAATAATAGCAGGAACCAATCCGTTATCGTTATATTTTATTGTCATTGTATTTTTATTGAATTCTAATTTAGGTTTTTAATATATTGAAAAATCTACTATTCCAAAATAATATATTATGGCAATTAAATCCGAACTTCAATATGATGTTTTTTTAATTCTTGTTTTAACTTCGGAATAGGAATTTCCCCAAAATGGAATACGCTTGCTGCCAAAGCAGCATCGGCTTTTCCATAAATAAAGGCATCTACAAAATGTTGACTATTTCCTGCTCCTCCCGAAGCGATTATTGGAATATTAAGCATATTTGATAGTTTTGCCAAAGCCTTATTGGCAAATCCGTTTTTGGTGCCGTCGTGATCCATAGATGTAAATAGAATTTCTCCAGCACCCCGTTGCTCTACTTCTTTTGCCCATTCGAACAAATCCATTTCGGTTGGAATGCTTCCTCCTGCCAAATGTACTTTCCAATAACCGTTAATTTGTTTGGCGTCGATAGCAACCACTACACACTGGCTCCCGAATTTATCGGCCAGCTCGTTAATCAATTCCGGACGCTTTACTGCCGATGAGTTAACAGAAACTTTATCGGCACCGCATTTTAAAAGGGCATCGACATGTTCCACCGACGAAATACCACCGCCAACCGTAAACGGAATATTAACCTGTTCGGCCACACGCAATACCATATCTAAAGTAGTTGCCCGAGCTTCCAACGTTGCCGAAATATCCAAAAAAACCAATTCGTCGGCACCATAATCGGCATATTGTTTGGCCAACTCCACAGGGTCACCGGCATCTCGTAAATCCACAAAATTAACGCCCTTTACTGTACGTCCGTTTTTTATATCCAAGCAGGGAATAATTCGTTTTGTTAGCATGTATTCAAGTTAAAAGTTAAAACTAAAAGTTTAAAAATTAACGCTGTAAATTTTTAAACCCTTACTTAACTCAATTAAACATATTTTAAAGTTAAGATTCGTGGCCGTTAAGCACATAATTTTCAAGCTGTTGTAAGCTAATACGGTTTTCATAAATAGCCTTACCTATAATAACACCATTACAGCCTATTTCCTTTAACTGTGGCAACTCATCAAATTTTGAAATTCCACCACTCGCTATTAATTTAATATCCGGACAAGCTTTCAGTATTTTTTCATACAAAGCAAACGAAGGGCCTTGAAGCATCCCGTCTTTAGAAATATCGGTACAGATAACGTACACAATACCTTGTTTTTTATAATCGTTTATAAACGGCACCACTTCTTTTTTGCTTTCTTCTTGCCAACCGCTAATGGCTATTTTTTCGTTATTGCAATCGGCTCCCAAAATAATTTTTTCTGAACCGTATTTTGAAATCCATTCTCTAAAAATTTCAGGATTTTTAACCGCTATACTACCTCCGGTAACCTGTTTGGCTCCAGAATTAAAAGCGATATGCAAATCGTTATCACTTTTTAGACCACCTCCAAAATCGACCTTTAAATTGGTTTTGGCCACTATATTTTCCAATACTTTGTAATTAACAATATGTTGGGCTTTAGCGCCATCCAAATCTACTACATGTAAATATTGAATACCTGCATCTTCAAACATTTTGGCTACTTCCAACGGATTTTCATTATATACTTTTTTTGTACCATAATCGCCCTTGGTTAAGCGAACGCACTTACCATCAATAATGTCTATGGCTGGAATTATTTTCATGTTTTACTGTATTTGAATGAGTTAAGTATTAATTTCTAAAAAGTTTTTTAAAATCTGTTCACCTGCTTTACTGCTTTTCTCCGGATGGAATTGAACGCCATAAAAATTTTTGTGCCGCAATGCCGAAGCATAGTTAATACCATAATCGGTTGTAGCAATGGTTTCCTGGCAATGTTCGGCATAATAACTGTGTACCAAATACATGTATTCGTTTTCGTTGATGTTTTGGAACAAATTTGATTTTAAATCCTTTATTACATTCCACCCCATTTGCGGTACTTTTACTCGATTGCTAAAACGCTTTACCCGAGTTTTAAAAATACCTAAGCCTTGGGTATTGCCTTCTTCAGTGTGTTCGCATAATAGTTGCATGCCCAAGCAAATACCCAAAACAGGCTGTTTTAATTGTGGTATTAAAACATTTAATCCTGTTTGTTTTAGCATGGCCATGGCGCTGCTTGCCTCGCCTACTCCGGGAAAAATAATTCTGTCGGCCAATTGGATTTCATCCGGATTGTTACTTAAAACAGCATCGACCCCCAAGCGTTTAAAAGCAAATTGTATGCTTTTTATGTTTCCTGCGCCGTAATCTATTATTATTAGTTTCAAATTGTTGTTGGTTGTTGGTTGTTGGTTGTTGGTTGTTGGTTGTTGGTTGTTGGTTGTTGGTTGTTGGTTGTTGGTTGTTGGTTGTTAAAGGTGTTCGCTTTATATTATACAATCTAAGGTTTTAACTTTTATTTT
>JBKEDH010000189.1:0-39822 GCA_047975295.1 Aestuariibaculum sp. | reverse complement strand
TTTTTATTTATCCAATTTCTTCCAATAATTAAAAATATATTCTATAATGGGTTCGGGCAAATTTTCATTTGAAAAATCCTGATAATCAAATTCCGGATTATAATTTTCTTCACCTGCATTTCCGATAGTATAAAATTTATTTTTATAAACCAGTAATAGTACAATATCCAATTGTTCTTCCAAATTGTTCTTTGGATGTTTGGAATAAACAAACAAAACATCGGCCACATTATCTTTATCGGCATCAAAAAATGCTTTTCTCGCATTCCAAACTGAAGTAATTATCCCTGTTTCGGCAATGGTTTTTTCGGCAGTAACAGTCCACTTATTATCTGTTTTCTTAAACTGTTGAATGTAGAGCGTATCCTGCTCAGCACGTCTTTCATTTTTAGAAAACACATATAGGTTTTCTTCGTTTGGCGTAGAAACATACTCTACGGCCAAAACCCGAATCCCTTTGAACGGAAAATCTGAATTTTCAAAATTAGACTTGTTAACTACGGTACTTGTTATTTGAGAAAAGCCAGACAGAGAAATCCAAATGAAAGCAAATAGAATTAAACTTTTCTTTGGACTACATTTTTTTTTGTATTTTCTGCTCATTCTACACAAATAAATTTAAGTTAAATATTGGCAAGAGGGTACAAACCCTATAAGTTTACACTCCAATACTTTAACTATTTTGCCGTAATTCGGCCATTTTTATAGCAGCTATGGCTGCTTCGGTTCCTTTATTACCGTGTTTTCCACCAGAACGGTCTATGGCCTGTTGTATGGTATTATCGGTAAGTACACAAAAAATAACTGGTGTTTCGTGCAACACATTTAGGTCTTTTATACCTTGGGTTACACCTTCGCAAACAAAATCGAAGTGTTTGGTTTCGCCTTGTATAACACTACCTATGGCAATTACGGCACTTACCATCTGTTCCTGCATTTTTTTAGAACCGTAAATAAGTTCGAAGCTTCCCGGTACATTCCAACGCAAAATATTGGTGGGTAAAACACCATTTTCAATTAATGTATTATAAGCACCTTGATATAGTCCTTCGGTAATGGTATCATTCCATTCTGAAACAACAATCCCAAACCGAAATTTTTCTGCGTTTGGGATTGTTGTTTTATCGTACTCCGATAGATTTTTATTTTCGGTAGCCATTTTATTTTCCGGCTAATATTCTTGCTTTACCTATAAACACTTCTACCGACGATGCTTCGGTAGAATTTGGGAAGTCGTTTTTTATTCTTTCGAAGTAAGTAAGTGCCTTATCGGCCTTTCCAAGATTTAAAGCTATATTACCCGCTTTGTACAAATATAAAGGCGTTGTATATTCGTTGCTTCGTATTTTGGCGGCTTCTTCGTAATAGTTTAATGCATCTTCATTTTGGTTTAACTGAACAAAGGCATCTCCTATATTCCCTTTGGCCAAAGGAGCCAAAACTTCATCTTCACTTTTAAAATCACCTAAATATTTTACGGCATTTTTATAATCCTTTAAATGTAAATATGCTGTTCCTGCACAGTAATTTGCAATATTTGCTGCAGGCGTACCACCATATTCCGAGATAATATCCAACATACCATATTTACCTTCTCCTCCATTTAGAGCCAAAGTGAACAATGAGTCTTGAGCAGCACCCCCGTTTACGGCCTCATCGAAATATTTTTGGGCTTGGAACATATCGTTCATGGCATTTTCGGCCTTTGGTTTGGCTACAAACTCATTATAGCCCAAATAACCCAATACCACTACTGCCACAACACCAATAATCATAAAAATATATTTTTGGTTTTTGGCTACAAAGTCCTCGGTCTTCGATGCGGTTTCGTCTAACGTATTAAAAACCTCTGCTGTTGTAGAGTTTTCCTCTATGTTTACTTTCTTTTCTTCCTTTGTTTTTGGTTTATATCCCCTTTTATTATATGTTGCCATGTATCTTATCTAAAATTAATGCGTCGCAAAAATAAAATTTTTCTTTATATCTAAAAGGGTATTTATTTGATTATTTTTCAATAATTTGCACTTCTTTTCACTTTTTATGATTTTAACCTCCTTATCCTTGCTCAATTATAAGAATTTTGAAAGTATTTCTTTTGAGTTCAATCCCAAAATAAATTGTATTGTGGGCAACAATGGCATAGGAAAAACCAATATTCTTGATGCCATTTATCATTTGTCGTTCGGCAAAAGTTATTTTAATCCCATTGCTACACAAAATATTAAACATAACGAAGATTTTTTTGTTATTAATGGTGACTATATAAAAAACGATAAGCCCGAAAAGGTTGCCATAAGTCTAAAACGTGGCCAAAAAAAAGTAATTAAGCGCAATGGCAAGGCTTACGATAAATTTAGCGAACATATTGGTTTCTTGCCTTTAGTTATTATTTCGCCAGCCGACAGAGATTTAATTATCGAGGGTAGCGATACACGTCGAAAATTTATAGATAGTGTTATTTCGCAAAGCGATACAGCATATTTAAACCATTTAATTAACTACAACAAGGTTTTGGCACAACGCAACGCTCTGTTAAAATATTTTGCTCTTAACCATACGTTTAACAACGATACTTTAGAGGTTTACAACAGCCAGCTTAACGAATATGGCTCACAAATATTCAAAAAACGGGCTGCTTTTTTAGAGGCATTCGTTCCTATTTTTAAATTAAGGTATAAAGCCATTAGTAACGACAACGAAGCAGTAACCCTTATTTATAGCAGTAACCTGTTCGACGCACCGTTGGATACGCTTTTAAAACAAAACTTAAACAAGGACAAAGCCTTACAGTACACCAGTGTTGGCATACATAAAGACGATTTACAGTTTAATATTGAAAACCACCCCATTAAAAAATTTGGAAGTCAAGGCCAGCAAAAGTCTTTTCTTATTGCTTTAAAATTGGCTCAATTCGATTTTATAAAGGCCCAAAGTAGTGTAAACCCCATTTTATTGTTGGATGATGTTTTTGATAAATTGGACGAGAACCGTGTTACCCAAATAATAAAGTTGGTAGATGATGAAAATTTTGGACAGCTTTTTATTAGCGATACACACGCCGAACGCACCGAAAATGTTGTAAAAAAAGCGCACCAATCGTATAATATATTTAAACTTTAATTATGAGTTTAAAGGAACACTACAATAAGCTTTATACCTCTGCGATAGATAAAATATATAACGACAAATACGAGCTGGATTCTTTAATCGATTCGAACACCGACAACCGTTTTGGCATTACCCTTTTAATACGGCCTTCCATTGCAGTAAAAAATAAAATACAAGCCTTTTTAAATAAACTTTACCAAATAGACCCCAACCAATATTACTATAAAAATACCGATATACATATTACGGTACTTTCTATAATTTCGTGCTACCAAGGCTTTCAGATTAAAAACATCAATATAAACGATTATGTTAACGTTATTAAAGAAAGTATTATTGAAAATGGAAATTTAAAAATTGAATTTAAAGGACTAACAGCCTCCCCATCTTGTATTATGCTACAAGGTTTTACAAATAACGAATCGTTAAACACCATTCGGGACAATTTAAGAAACAACTTTAAAAATACAATTTTAGAGCAAAGCATAGACCAACGCTACGCCATACAAACAGCACATAGCACGGTAGTGCGTTTTAGAAATAAACTGATAAACAAAATCAATTTTTTAAAGATCATAGAACAGTACCGAGACCATAATTTCGGTACATTTACACCCCAAAACCTTGAACTGGTCCATAACGATTGGTACCAAAGAAAAACACATGTAAAAACATTAGCTTCATTTAGCATTTAAAATGGCAAAACGCAACAACGAACATATAAGCATCTCGGACGCCCTTAAAGATTTTATTACGTCCAATAATTTAGAAAAAGGACTCAATAAGGTCAATGTGGCCGATGCATGGTTCCATTTAATGGGTAATGGTGTTAACAGCTATACCAATTCGGTAAATTTACAAGGCGACACACTTTATGTACAATTGATTTCCAGTGTTTTAAGAGAAGAATTAAGCTACGGAAAAGAAAAAATAATTAACATGATTAACGAAGAATTGGGTAAGGAGATTATAAAAAAACTGATTCTTAGATAAATTTTTAAAAATAAAATCTTTAAAAATCAACGACTTGAATTTATTTACTGTACATTTGCCCTTTAATTTATAAACAAACATAATGACAAAAGGCACAGTAAAGTTCTTCAACAGCGCCAAAGGCTTTGGTTTTATCATTGAGGAAGACACAAGAAAAGAACACTTTGTTCACGTTTCAGGTTTAATTGACGAGATCAACGAAGGTGATTTAGTTGAATTTGAACTTAAAGAAGGCAAAAAAGGATTAAATGCAGTAAATGTAAGAGTACTTTAATATACTATTTAATTTTTTTAAGAACAAAAAAAGCCCCGTGTTACGGGGCTTTTTTATATCTAAAAAAAGCAGGTTAAAATTGGTCTCTTCCCGCAAAATGGAAAGCACCCTCAATCGCTGCGTTTTCGTTGCTATCACTACCATGAACAGCATTTTCACCCATAGAAGTTGCATATAACTTTCTAATGGTTCCTTCGGCAGCATCGGCAGGATTTGTAGCACCAATTAAAGCTCTAAAATCTTCAACAGCATTTTCTTTTTCCAAAATAGCCGCAACTATAGGTCCACGTGTCATAAATTCAACCAATTCGCCAAAAAACGGACGTTCATTGTGAACGGCGTAAAACGTTTCGGCATCGGCTTGAGTCATTTGTGTTAATTTCATTGCTACGATTCTAAATCCCGAAGCTGTAATCTTTTCCAAAATTGCACCGATATGTCCGTTTTCGACAGCATCGGGCTTTATCATTGTAAATGTTCTGTTTGTTGCCATTTTTCAATTTTTAATTTGCTGCAAAAGTACAGCATTTATAATAATAAACAAGCCTCTTTAAGTTTAAAAAATTGTATATTCGCTTCCTATGAAAAAGGAAGATATAAAAAACATAAAACACTTATTATCAACCCCAAAGAACATCGTTATTGTTTGCCATAAAAATCCGGATGGCGATGCCATTGGGTCTTCATTAGGTCTGTACCACTATCTTTACAAAAAAAATCAAACACCCAAAGTGATAGTACCTAACGATTATCCTAACTTTTTAAAATGGATGCCCGGCGAAGACAGCATATTAAAGTACGATTCCGAAACCATGGTCTGCGATGTTTTGATACAAAATGCAGATATTATTTTCACACTAGATTTTAATGCCTTTCATAGAACAGGCAATATGGAATCTGTACTACAAGAAAGTTCTGGTATAAAAATTATGATAGATCACCACCAAGCTCCCGACACCTACGCTACATACACTTATAGCGATGTTAGCATGAGTTCTACCTGCGAAATGGTGTATAGGTTTATCGACATGTTAGACGATGCCAATTTAATGGATACCAATATTGCTTCCTGCTTATATACTGGTATTATGACCGATACAGGCTCATTTCGATTTGCATCGACCACAAGTAACACCCATAAAATCGTGGCTAAGCTTATAGAAAAAGGGGCCAATAATGCCCAGATACACCATAATGTTTACGACGCCAACAGCTACGAACGCTTACAACTATTGGGATGTGCGTTAACAAATTTAAAAGTATTACCAAAATACCGTACGGCTTACATTTCACTTTCGCAAGAGGAATTAAACCGGTACAATTATAAGAAAGGCGATACCGAAGGCGTTGTTAATTATGGTCTCTCGTTAAAAAACATTGTTTTAGCTGCTATTTTTATTGAAGATAAACAAGAAGGTATTGTAAAAATATCGCTGCGGTCTAAAGGTCATTTTTCGGTAAACGAAATGTCGCGTGCCCATTTTAACGGTGGCGGCCATACCAATGCGGCCGGAGGTAAAAGTTACGATACCTTAACCAAAACGGTTGATAGATTTATTAGTATATTGCCTGGTTATAAAACAGCCCTTGAACATGAATAGGTATTTTTTTCTCGGTATTTTATTTGTGGTATTTGCCTGCAAATCGCCCGAAGCACGCCGTCCGATATCGGTAAAAACAGGTTCATTTATCGATAAATCGGTAATACGCAATATTGAGTTGAACGAACAGGAGCATATACAAATTTCCAAATTTATCGAAAAACAGGACAGTATAGTTTCCTACCTTCAATCGGATAGTGGATTTTGGTACGGTTATAATACCAAAATAGAAACAGATTCCCTCCCCACACCAAAATTTGGCGATATTGTATCGTACAACTACAATGTAAAACACTTTAACGGTAGCGAAATTTATTCTTCCGAAGATATAAAAACACAAACTTACGCCATAGACCAAGAAGAACTGTTTACCGGTTTACGCGAAGGACTAAAACTTATGAAAGCGGGCGAAACTATTACCTTTTTATTTCCATCGCAAAAAGCGTATGGCTACTACGGCGACGAAAATAAAATTGGCAGGAATACACCCTTAATCTGCCAAGTTACATTAAACTCCATAACATCCAATAAAACAGAATAAACATGCGTTTGTTATTAAACATAACCAAAGTATTCACTTTTTTAACCATTATTACACTAACGTCCTGTAAAGCCCAGTATTCCGATTTGGACGATGGACTATATGCAGAATTTATTACCGACAAAGGTACAATGGTAGCCAAGTTAACATTTGAAGAAACACCTGTTACCGTAGCCAATTTTGTTTCGCTTGCCGAAGGCAAAAACAATCTTGTGGACAGTCTTTACAAAAAGAAAAAATATTACAACCAGACCATTTTCCATAGGGTAATAGACCAATTTATGATTCAGGGCGGCGACCCGACAGGTTCTGGAACCGGCCAGCCCGGATATAAATTCAACGATGAATTTAGTCCCAACTTAAAGCATGATAAGCCCGGTATTTTATCTATGGCCAATTCGGGACCGAACACCAATGGCAGTCAATTTTTTATTACCGAAGTACCAACACCTCATCTAGATAACAAACACAGTGTTTTTGGTGAACTTGTTATAGGGCTCGATGTGTTGGACAGCATTTCCAACGTAAAAACCGGAGAAAGGGATGCACCCCTGGAAAACATATATCTAAACGAACTTAACATTATAAGGAAAGGAAAATCGGCAAAAAAATTCAATGCACCAAAAACCTTCGAAAATTATGTTATTGAAGCCCAAAGAATAGAACAGGAAAAAAACGAAAAATTAAAGACCATTACCACCAAAACTATCGAGAAATTTAAAAATCAAAGGGAGCGGGCAACATCATTACCTTCCGGGCTACAGTATTACATCTCTAAAAAAGGAAATGGTGAAAAGCTACCCGAAAACGCTACCGTTTTAACCCATTATTCGTTATATTTTGAAGACGGAATGCTTTTGGATACCAGTAAAATTGAAGATGCCGAAGCTTATTTTATAGTAAATAAAAAACGAAAACAAGCCAATTTATATAAACCATTACAAGCAAATATTGGCCCCGATGCCAGAATGATACCCGGTTTTAAAGAAGGGTTACAACAACTAAACATAGGCGATAAGGCAACTTTGTTTATACCGTACCACCTTGCTTATGGCGATGTTGGCAATCGGGATATACCGGCCAAAACAAACTTAATTTTTGAAGTAGAGATTTTAGAACTTGTCAATTAAAAAAATACGGTTACTTATAACAAAAAACTATGCATTTATTAAAATTCGATTGGAATCCCATTTCGGGAATTAATATAATAGGCGATTTTAAATTGCACTTTTATAGCCTAATGTGGGTAGCGGCCTTTATTTTTGGCTGGTACATTATGAAACGGATCTTTACCAAAGAAAACGTACCTTTAAAATATTTGGATCCTCTATTTATTTATACTGTTTTGGCAACCATGATCGGTGCACGGTTGGGACATGTTATATTTTATCAATCAGAACTTATTACTGAAGATTTCTTTAGTATTTTCCTGCCTTTTAGCTTTAAAAACGGCATACAGTTTACCGGATTTCAAGGTTTGGCAAGCCACGGTGCCGCTATTGGTATTATTACCGGCATGTATCTATACCGTAAAAAATACAATTACAAATCGGTACTTTGGCTACTGGATCGCATTGTTATTGCTGTTGCCTCTGGAGGTGTTTTTATTAGAATCGGAAATTTTATAAACTCCGAAATTATAGGTAAAATCACCAATTCGAACTTTGGTGTACGCTTTATACAGGACGAATACCACAAAAGCCAAATTGTACAGCTTACAGGAATTAAAGATGTACAAAAAGCCTATAATGCGGTTACTGATAATCCTAAATTCGCTAATTTGTTAGAAGCCGTTCCATACAGGCACCCCACACAGTTATACGAATCGTTTGCCTATATTTTTGTGTTTTTAATTTTATGGTATTTTTATGCCAAAACCAATAAAAGAGACCAAACCGGATTTTTGTTCGGGCTATTCTTGGTTTTACTATGGACGGTTAGGTTTCTTGTAGAGTTCTTAAAAGAGCCCCAAGGCGACGAATACATCAACTGGCTGGGTTTTAATACGGGACAGTGGCTAAGTATTCCGTTTATTTTAATCGGAGGTTATTTTATGTTTTATTACAAATCGAAAAAATCTGTAAACTAAGTTGAAGAGAACAATCAGAAATATAACAGGCGCAATTGTAATGTTATCGCTGTGCTCTTTAAGCATCTTTTCCTGCAAGGAAAAAGAAAAGAAAATAACACAGACCAAGGTAGAATTTAAAAAAGAAGGCGAACTTACTATTTTTAAGATTGATTCGACCACTGTAACGTTAGATATTGAGATAGCCGACACCGATTACGATGTACAAACAGGGTTGATGTACCGTGACAGTATGAAAACAAACCACGGTATGCTATTTATTTTTGAAGACGAAGCACCCCGATATTTCTATATGAAGAATACTAAAATTCCGTTGGATATTATTTATATCGATAGCCAAAAGAAAATTGTTAACTTCCAAAAAAATGCCAAGCCTTTTAACGAAAACTCGTTACCATCGAACGTTCCTGCTCAATATGTTCTGGAAATCAATGCCGGATTGGTCGATACTTGGGCGCTAAAACTTGGCGATCGTGTTAATTGGGATTAACAATTCCAATTTTCATATTAATGGTTTTTGGTTGGTAATTTTTTGCTGGAAGATTTCAATTTTTAAAAAAGTTAAGATAAGTTCAATTCAAAAAAAATAGAAAACAAAATCATTTAATAAAAAAAGCGGCCAATATGCCGCTTTTTTTATTCCGATAAAGAAAAATAGAAACTTAGTTTCCTGCTTCGATCGAGTCAACCAAAGCTTTTAATTCTTTTTGTTTATCTGTTTCACCAAGAATGCTGTAAATATTCATTAAAGTCTTGGCTGCACTTATATTTTTGGCATCCAACTCCAATGCTTTAGATAAATAGGGTACTGCTTTTTTATAAAGGTCTTGGCGGGCTTTTAAAAGCTCGTCGTAACGCAGATTATCTTTTTTGGAATTACCCAAATTGTTCATTTCGTTTATAATAGACTCTTCGCCACTTAATATAAGTGCAGAAAGGTTAATATAAGCGTTTACATAGTTAGGATCAAGTTCCAATGCTTTTTCATAATAAGCTTTGGCTTCATCGTTTTGCCCGGATTCGGCCGAAATCACACCTAAATTATATTGTAATTCTGCATTTGCAGGATCCATGGCTGTCGCTTTTTGCAATAACTCTTTGAACGCCTCGGTATTACCCATTTTGTAGTGTACATTGGCTTCAGACAAAATTAAATTTACATCGTTGGGACTTTCCGCTCTGGCTGCTTTCATAGCTTCTATGGCTTCTTGATCTTTTCCTTGGCTTACGTAAATAAGTGCGATGTTTTTTACAATTTCGGGCTTTTTGGATTCTGTTTTACGCTCGCCCGGGGCAACATGGGTCTTGGCCTTAACCTGAATATCCCTCATATTTTTATCTTGAAAAACCTCTTCTTGGTTTGTCTCCTTATTGGTTGCGTAGTACTCTGTTTTAATACCGGTGTAGCCTAAACCTTTAAGTTCTTCGTACAATACCAGTGCCCTGTCGTACTCTTGTACGTTTACCGATGTTGCAGCAGCATAATAAAGAAACAATGTATCTTTTGTACTGGCACGATAGGCATTTTCGAAATACTTCGAAGCCGTAGAGTAATCTTTACCTTCGTAAGCTTTGTTTCCTGTGGTAATTAAACTATTTACCATATTTTGTTTTAACAGGTTAACCGCTTCTCCTTCCGATGCGTTGGCCAAACTTTTTACAGCAGCGGTAATATCTTCTATAGAACCGGTACCATTGGCATAAAGAGCCTCTGCTAACAAATAGTAATATTGTGCCTTGCTTTTATTGTCCATACCGGACAACATACCTTCCACCTGTTTTAAACCAGATTTGGCCTCGGCAAAATTAGCACCTTTAATGGCCTTTTCTACAGCTTTCAATTCTTTTTTCTGTGCAAATGAAAATGCACTTACTGCTAAGGCCAAGGCTATAATAAATTGTTTTTTCATTGTTTAAAATTTAAGTTTATTAATCCTTTGAATTGTTGTTTTCTTCTGAAGTATTATCAAGAGTTGTACCATCTTCCATGATATCATTATTATCATCCATATCATCTACATTCGCTTCATCCTCATCTTTCATCACCTTTGCTACCGCTGCAATAGAATCGTTTCCTTTTAAATTGATAAGTTTAACACCTTGTGTGGCACGTCCCATGGTACGCAAATCCTTAACTTCCATTCTAATAGCAATACCCGATTTGTTTATAATCATTAAATCATCCGAATCTGTTACCGATTTTATGGCTACTAATTTACCTGTTTTTTCGGTAATGGAAATGGTTTTAACACCTTTGCCTCCACGGTTTGTTATTCGGTAAACTGGTTCGCCATCTTCAGGATCGTCAATAAAGGTACGTTTTCCATAACCATTTTCGGAAACCACCAGTACGGTTTCTTCCTGCGGGTTATTTACGGTAACCATGCCTATAACTGCATCTTTATCGTTGGCCAAGGTTATGCCTCGAACTCCCGAAGCGTTTCGTCCCATTGGCCGTGTTTTGGCTTCTTCAAAACGAATAGCCTTACCCGATTTAAGCGCCAACATAACCTGACTTTCTCCGGTGGTCAGTTTTGCTTCTAATAGCTCGTCGTCCTCTTTAATGGTTATGGCGTTAATTCCATTGTTACGTGGTCTTGAATATTGTTCTAAAGACGTTTTTTTAACTTGACCTTTTTTGGTTGCCATAATAACATAATGGCTGTTTATATAATCGTCGTCCTTTAAATCTTGGGTACAGATAAACGCTTTTACCTTATCGTCTTGTTCAATATTTATAAGGTTTTGAATGGCTCTACCCTTCGATGTTTTACTGCCTTCGGGAATCTCGTAAACACGCATCCAAAAACACTTCCCTTTTTGGGTAAAGAACAACATGTATTGATGGTTGGTACCCACAAACAAATCTTCCAAAAAGTCTTCATTTCTGGTTGTCGATGCTTTTTGCCCTACACCCCCTCTATTTTGTATTTTGTACTCGTTAAGCGATGTACGTTTAATATAACCGGCATGAGAAATGGTAATAACCACCTGTTCGTTGGGTATCATATCCTCTATGCTTAAATCGCCACCGGCATACTCGATTGTAGAGCGGCGTTCGTCTCCATATTTATCTTTAACAATGGCCAATTCTTCTTTAATAATATCCATACGACGGTCTTTTTTGTCGAGAATATCTTTTAGGTCTTCAATGGTTTCCATTAGTTCGTCGTACTCCAATCTCAATTTGTCCTGCTCCAGTCCTGTAAGTTGGCGTAAACGCATTTCTACAATGGCACGTGCCTGGATTTCGGTAAGTTCGAAACGTGCAATCAATTTTTCCCTTGCTTCTTCAGCATTAGAAGAGCCTCGTATAATTGCTATAACCTCATCAATATTATCGGAAGCTA
This sequence comes from Aestuariibaculum sp., assembly GCA_047975295.1. Classification (GTDB taxonomy): domain Bacteria; phylum Bacteroidota; class Bacteroidia; order Flavobacteriales; family Flavobacteriaceae; genus JBKEDH01. The sequence goes on along the minus strand of JBKEDH010000189.1, from coordinate 27,866 downwards.
TAATAAGGCCTTCCAAAATATGGGCACGCTCTTCAGCTTTCTTTAATTCGTATGTGGTACGGCGTACTACAACATCGTGTCTGTGCTCTACAAAATGATGTATTAAATCTTTTAAGTTCAGCAATTGTGGACGCCCACCAACCAAAGCTATATTGTTTACACTAAACGACGATTGTAACGCCGTATATTTATAGAGTTTATTAAGTACGATATTTGGAATGGCATCACGTTTTAAAACATAAACGATACGCATACCCTTTCTGTCGGATTCGTCACGTATGGACGAAATACCTTCCAGTTTTTTATCGTTAATCAAATCGGCCGTCTTTTTAATCATTTCCGCCTTATTGACTTGATACGGTATCTCGTTAACAACGATACACTCACGGCCTTGTACCTCTTCTATCGTTGCTTTTCCCCGTAACACAATACGTCCACGCCCTGTATGGAATGCTTCCTTTACACCTTCGTAACCATAAATGGTACCACCCGTAGGAAAATCGGGAGCTTTTATATGAGTAATAAGCGCATCGATTTCTATATCGTTATTGTCGATATAAGCGGTTATACCATCTACTACTTCACTTAAATTATGTGGTGGCATATTGGTAGCCATACCAACCGCTATTCCCGACGCTCCGTTAATTAATAATGTAGGTATTCTTGTTGGTAAAACAGTCGGTTCTTTATACTCGTCGGAAAAGTTCAGTTTATGATCGACAGTATCTTTATCAATATCTGCCAACATGTCTTCCGATATTTTCTGCATACGTGCTTCGGTATAACGCATTGCCGCAGGGCTATCACCATCAACCGAACCATAATTTCCTTGTCCATCGACCATTAAGTAGCGTAAACTCCACTCTTGCGCCATACGCACCATGGTATCGTAAACCGACGAGTCGCCGTGGGGGTGGTATTTACCTAAAACTTCACCAACAATAGTTGCAGATTTCTTGTATGCGACGTTAGACCGCACACCCAAAGTATGCATACCATACAATACCCTGCGATGCACGGGCTTTAAACCGTCCCTTACATCTGGTAATGCACGTGACACAATGACCGACATCGAATAATCGATATAGGCCGATTTCATCTCATCTTCAATATTGATAGGAATTAGTTTTTCTCCTTCTGCCATATATTTTTATTTTAGTTTGTATATGTTTTTCAAAACATGCTAATATAAGTATTCCGTCAGTAACGATAAGACTTTATACCCTTTTTTTTCGTGTTTTTATTAACAATTTTCATGCCCTTTTTCGTTAATAACTATGGGCTTTTTGTATAAAACCAATTTACCAACATCTTTTATCAACAAAATAAGGTATAGTTTTTGCCTTTAATTAAATGTTTTATATTTTTAATGCAGAAAGGAATTTAATTATGGATGATAATTTTTCACCAAGAGTAAAAGATGTAATTGCCTATAGCAAGGAAGAAGCCTTACGGTTAGGACATGACTTTATTGGTACCGAACATTTAATGCTGGGGCTTTTGCGTGATGGTGACGGCAAAGCCATAAATATTTTAAATGCTTTGGATGTGGACTTGAACCACCTAAGAAGAAAAGTTGAAATATTAAGCCCGGCAAACCCAAACATAGTATCCGGCAGCAACCAAAAAAAGAACCTACATCTTACAAGGCAGGCAGAACGTGCCCTAAAAACAACTTTTTTGGAAGCCAAGCTTTTTCAAAGTACCACCATTAGCACGGCACATTTACTACTCTGTATTTTAAGGAACGAAAACGACCCGACGACCAAGCTATTGAACAAGCTTAAAATCGATTACGACAATGTTAAGGAACAATTTAAACTTATGATAACAAACGACAACGAATATATAGAACCCAAGGCCGAATCGTTTCAGGACGACGATTCTGGAGCCGAAAACGATTCTTCCAAAGATCCTTTTAACGCTCCCACAGGACAAAAAACCAATAAAAAATCCAAAACGCCCGTGTTGGATAATTTTGGACGTGATTTAACCGCACTTGCCGAAGATGGCAAACTCGACCCCGTTGTAGGGAGAGAAAAAGAAATTGAACGGGTATCCCAAATTTTAAGCCGGAGAAAGAAAAACAATCCACTTTTAATCGGCGAGCCCGGTGTTGGCAAATCGGCTATTGCCGAAGGCTTGGCACTTAGAATCGTTAAACGGAAAGTATCGCGCATATTATTTGGCAAACGGGTGGTAACCTTAGATTTGGCAAGTTTGGTTGCCGGCACAAAATACCGAGGCCAGTTCGAAGAGCGTATGAAGGCCGTTATGAACGAACTTGAAAAAAACGACGATGTTATCCTGTTTATAGACGAGATACACACCATAGTCGGTGCTGGTGGCGCAACGGGAAGCTTAGATGCCTCCAATATGTTCAAACCTGCTCTGGCACGTGGTGAAATTCAATGTATAGGAGCCACGACTTTAGACGAATACCGCCAATACATAGAAAAAGACGGTGCTTTGGAACGCCGTTTCCAAAAGGTTATCGTAGAACCCACAAGCGTTGAGGAAACTATAGAAATACTTAACAATATTAAAGGCAAATATGAAGAGCACCACCATGTCGATTACACACCCGAAGCAATAGAAGCCTGCGTTAAGCTTACCAACCGCTATATGACCGACCGTTTTTTACCCGACAAGGCTATCGATGCCCTGGATGAAGCCGGCTCTCGTGTACATATTACAAATATTGAAGTTCCTAAACAAATTTTAGAGCTCGAAAAGCAACTTGAACAGATTAAAGAGAACAAAAACACCGTTGTCTTAAAACAGAAATACGAAGAAGCCGCCAAATTACGGGACGACGAAAAACGTACCGAACAAGAACTGGCAGCAGCCCAAAAAAAGTGGGAAGAAGAAACCAAACAACACCGCGAGATCGTTTCGGAAGAAAATGTAGCCGATGTGGTTTCCATGATGACGGGTATTCCTGTAAACAGAATTGCCCAAACCGAAATAAACAAACTTGCCGAACTGCCCAATCTTATAAAAGGCAAAGTAATAGGGCAAGACGAAGCTGTAGCCAAAGTTGTTAAAGCCATACAGCGTAACCGTGCCGGTTTAAAAGACCCGAACAAACCCATAGGTTCATTTATATTTTTAGGACAAACAGGTGTAGGCAAAACACAGTTGGCCAAAATACTTTCCAAAGAACTGTTCGATAGCGAAGACGCCCTAATACGTATAGACATGAGCGAATACATGGAAAAATTCGCCGTGTCCCGATTAATAGGAGCACCTCCGGGATATGTTGGTTACGAAGAAGGTGGACAACTAACCGAAAAAGTTCGTCGCAAACCCTATGCCGTTGTTCTTTTAGACGAGATTGAAAAAGCGCACCCCGACGTATTCAATATGCTGTTACAGGTTTTAGACGATGGTTATTTAACCGATAGCCTGGGCAGGAAAATAGACTTTAGAAACACCATTATTATCATGACATCCAATATAGGCGCCAGAAAACTAAAGGATTTTGGTACCGGTATCGGCTTTGGTACTTCGGCACAAAAATCGCAAGAAGATTCCAATGCCAGAAGTATTATAGAAAATGCTCTTAAAAAGTCTTTCGCTCCCGAGTTTTTAAACCGTATCGACGATGTTGTTATGTTCAATTCATTGGAAAAAGAACACATCAATAAAATAATCGACATCGAATTGGAAAAGCTTTTGGTACGCATTAAAAACTTAGGCTACACCTTAAAGCTAAGCAACAAGGCTAAAGGCTATATTGCCGATAAAGGTTTCGATAAACAATATGGGGCAAGACCATTAAAAAGAGCTATTCAAAAATATATTGAAGATGCCCTGGCAGAAGAAATCATCACGTCCCATATCGAAGAAGGCGATACCATTTCTATCGATTTAAACGAAAAAACAAACGCGCTAAGCATTCATGTTGAAAAACCAAAAAAAACAACAGAATCTTAGAGCCTGTTTAGATTTGTATGATTGACTTTTTGTATAGTTCATTTTTGATTCAGAATAAGAAAAGACAAAAAAAGAGCTGGACAAGGACAGTTTTTTAGTAAATAGAAAAGCCTAAATTCTTCAATAAAAATCCTATTTTCATTTTTATGACGGTAGGATTTTTTTTTTAAAACTGTAACAAACACAAAAAGACAGCATCTATATTGTAAATATTATTGTTATTTTTTGACACCAACCAATCTTAATATAGAACAGCTTGTACAAGCCTGCAAATCGGGAAATAAATTAGCTCAATTAGAGATTTACAACCGCTATTACAAAGCTATGTACAATACATCTGTACGCATTGTAAAGGATCGTTTCGAAGCCGAAGACATTATGCAGGATTCGTTTTTAATGGCCTTTACCAAACTGGACACCTTAAAAGATTTAACGTTGTTTGGTTCGTGGTTAAAACGCATAGTGGTAAACAACAGCATTTACCACTACAACAAAAACTTGAAAAAACATGAAGAGAACATAGACGCTATTCTATATAAAGTTGAAGCTAAAAATGAAGATGAAACCCATTTCGATTTTACAAACCTAAGAGCCAGAGAAATTTTAACCACCATGAAAACCCTAAAGGATTCCTATCGGGTTGCCCTTACCCTAAATTTAATCGAAGGCTACGACAATGAAGAAATAAGCGATATCATGAACATTACTAATGCCAATTGCAGAACATTGATATCGCGAGCAAAAGACAGCTTAAGGAAAAAATTACAAATTAGCCAAGCATGAAAAAAAACGATTTAGATACATTATTCGAAAACTTAAAAAACAGTTTCGACATCGAAGAACCCAATAGCCAACACAAACAGCGCTTTTTGGACAAACTAAACAAACAGGTCAAGCTACAAATAAAAACCAACAAGCCAAAACGCCATTTGTTAAAACCTTTAATTGGAATGGCCGCAGCGATCGTCCTATTATTTGGGTTATTTTTAGGCTTACAGGAAAAACAAGAGAAAACGGGTTTAGCGAGCGTATCTCCCAAAATGGCACAGACCCAAGATTTTTTTACCAGTACCATCAATAACGAGCTAAAACGCATACAAAAAGAATTGGCTCCCGAAGCACAACAACTTATACAAGACGCCCTAAAACAGATTAAGGTACTAGAAAACGATTACAAAAACTTAGAAACCGACCTAAGTGAAAGTGGCAACGACAATAGAGTAATATACGCTATGATTTCGAACTTTCAAAACAGAATAAACATATTACAAAATACATTAAAACAAATACAAACCGTAAAAGAAATAAACCATAAATCGCATGAAAAGAGCAGCACCATTTAGTATCGTTTTTGCATTGGTTCTATTACCTTTTGTTGCTTTGGCAAATACAAAACACGATTTCAAGCACGAAAAACAAAAAACCATAAAAAAAATATTTTCGGTAAATTCCAATGCCACATTAAAAGTAACCAACGATTATGGCAACATAGACGTTATTACCTGGAACGAAAATAAAATAGCAATAGACGTTACCATAACGACAAGTGGCGACGATGAAGATCAAATTTTAAAAAAACTAAACGAAATAGACGTTGAATTTACTGCTTCGGAAAGTTATGTTTCGGCCAAGACCATTTTTAATAAAAACCAATCGAAATCGTGGTGGAACTGGACCAGAAAAAACGTAATAATGAAAATTAACTACATAATAAAAATACCAAAAAAAGGAAATTTAGATCTAAACAACGACTATGGCAACATTAACCTAGGTAAAATGGAAGGGCGTGTGGTTATTAACTGCGATTATGGTAAAATAACCACCAAAGAGCTTATGGCATCCGACAATTCGATTAATTTCGACTATACCCAAGGGTGCTATTTCGAGTTTATTAACGGTGGCGATATCGATGCCGACTATAGCGAATTTACCGTTTCGAAAACCAAGAACTTAGATATAAGCGCCGATTATACCAATTCGAAAATAGAAGCTGCCGAAAACATAACCTTTAACTGCGATTATGGCAAAATAGAGATTGAAAACGCTAATAATATTGATGGTGACGGCGATTACCTAACAACCATAATAGGTAATGTTTACCAAAGCCTAAACTTAGAAGCCGATTATGGCTCCATTAAAATAGACCGTATAAACGAAAAGGTTAAACAGGTGGACATCAATACCGATTATGTGGGTATTAAGTTGGGCTATGCCGATACGGCACATTTTAAATTTATGTTCGATATCCAATATTCCAATTTAGATGAACAAGGAAGCAACTTGGAGTTTACCAAAAAGAAAAAAGAAACTTTTAGCCGTTATTACGAAGGTTTTTACGGTAACGAGTCGGCCGAAATGCTTATAAAAATAGAATCGGATTACGGCAACATTACTTTGTTTAAAAATTAAATATCATTATTATTCGACAAAAGAACAAAGGCCACTATGCGATTAAAAAGCAATGAACAAAACTCGATTTAATTTAATAATTAACACATGAAAACAACAATCAAAAAACAAACAGGGCTTTTACTTATCACAGCTTTATTCAGCTTAAATATTCAAGCACAATGGAACAAAACCATTAAAGGAAACGGCAACATTGTTACGGTTTCACGAACAACACAGGATTACCATGCTATAAAATGCATTGGTGCTTTCGATTATATATTGACCAAGGGTACCGAAGGCCAATTAAAACTTGAAGGTGAGGACAATATCCTACAGTATATTACCACCGAGGTTAAAGGCGGCAGGCTTACCATAAAAACCCAAAAGAACATTAATATACGAACCAACAAAGACATTAAAATTAGTATTCCCGTTGAAAACGTAGAAAAAATAGATTTGGTAGGATCGGGCGATTTATGGAATACCTCCCCTTTAAACGAGCAAAATCTGGAAATATCGCTTACCGGATCGGGCGATATTAACCTTGATATAAAAACTACAAACACAAAAGCCTTGTTATCGGGTTCGGGCGATATAGAACTAAAAGGCAATACTGATAATTTAGACACCAAAGTAACGGGTTCGGGCGATTTTAACAGCATTAACTTAAACACTAAAAATACATCTGTTTCGGTGGCCGGTTCGGGCGATGCCAAAGTAGTAAGCACCGAAAACCTCAAGGCTTCAGTTTTAGGATCGGGTGATATTGTATATAAAGGAAAGCCAAAAAAGGAAGACACTAAAGTTTCCGGATCGGGTAGCATTTCGTCGTATTAGGCCTTTATAAAGTGCAATACAAAAATGAGGAATGGCTATTGGTAAAAACGTCAAGAAATAATAATGGTTTTACAAAACCCTTATCTAAAATATTAAACGGCATAAAAGAAGTAGGTAATTGAACACCACAAAATTGAGACTATTGTCCCTTTTGTTAAATTAAAAATGACCGAACCGTAAATTTTCGACGATGAACTGTTAAAAAGTTTAGCATTGGAAGAGTTATTGTTTTTTATTAGGTACCCGAAACAGTAAAATAATACTTATTAAAAAAAACAGAAACAGAAACAATATAGCATCGCGCATACTTTTTTTATAGTCCAAATATGCAAAAATGGACATACCTATAACAATTCCTACTTTTTCGGCCACATCGTAAAAACTAAAAAAAGAAGTAGTATCTTCAGTTTCGGGCAATAATTTTGAATATGTAGAGCGCCCTAACGATTGTACACCGCCCATAACCAAGCCCACAATGGCTGCTGCTATATAAAATTGCAAAGGTACTTGTAAAAAATAAGCATAAACACAAACTCCCATCCAAATAACATTAATAACAATAAGTGTTTTAATGTTACCGTATTTTAACGATGCCCGAGAGGTTAAAATGGCTCCTACCACCGCAACAAGTTGTATGAGTAAAACACTAAGAATCAAACCTATTGTTTTTTCTTCACCCGAACTCCAAACTATTTCTTTTTCTCCAAAATAAACCGCCATAAGCATTATGGTCTGTACCGCCATGCTAAAAACAAAAAAGGCATATAAATAACGCTTTAAACTTAAATTATCCTGTAACTGTCTCCACACAGCCCGTAATTCCCTAAAACCATTAAAAACCACATCTTTTGTTACTTTGTGTCCATTAGAAACTCCTTTTGGCAACCAGTAAAATGAATATTGGCTAAATAAAATCCACCATACTCCTACTGTTATAAACGAATATTTCATAGCTTTTATTGATGCGGCATTTTTAGTTGCTTCGGTAAGGCCTATATCAATTCCTATCCATTCCGGTTTCATTACCATAAGCAGGTTAATCAACAATAAAATTACACTACCTATATAGCCTAAGGAAAACCCTTTAGCGCTTATCCCGTCCTGTTGCTCTTCAAAAGCAATATCAGGCAAATAGGAATTATAGAATACCAAACTGCCCCAATAGCCTATCAATCCCATAAAATAAAACAAAAGGCTTAAATGTATATGACTTAAATCAAAAAAATACAGTCCCATACAACCTATAGCCCCTGTATAGCAGAAAAATTTCATGAATGTTTTTTTATTCCCTACATAATCGGCAATACCCGAAAGTATGGGAGACATAATGGCAACCACCAAAAATGTAAAAGCCGTTATAATTGAAATTAAAACCGTTTGTTTCATCTCGAAGCCAAAGGCCGAAACCAACTCTTCATCCGAAGTAAACAAACTTGCGTAAAATATGGGAAAAATAGATGATGCTATGGTCAAGACATAAACCGAATTTGCCCAATCGTAAAATGTCCAAGCATTCAGTAATTTTTTACTACCTTTTTGTAATTGCTCCATAATAAAAAAAGCTGCTTTTATAAGCAGCTCCTAAAAGTAAACAAATATTTTTATTCTGAAATTAATTTTTAAACGATGTTACCCCAAACTTGGCAGCCTCTGCTTTTGCTTTAGGCGCTAAAGCCGTTAAGTTAGCAATACGCGACTCGTTTGAAGGGTGTGTACTCAACATTTCCGGTGGAGCCTCTCCACTACTGGCTGCACTCATACGTTTCCAAAGTTCGGCAGCTTCATCTGGATTGTAACCGGCTATGGCCATTAAATATAAACCTATTTTATCGGCTTCGGTTTCGTGGCTTCTACTAAAAGGTAACATACCGCCCACTTGGGTACCTACACCATAGTATTGGTTAAAGGCATCTCTATATTTTTCATCCAAAACTACATTTCCGGCAATGGCACCTACTTGCTGTAACATACCGGCACTCATACGTTGCTGCCCATGGTTTGCCAAGGCATGTGCTACCTCGTGCCCCATTACAGCTGCCAAGCCGGCCTCACTTTTGGTAACCGGTAAAATACCGGTGTAAACTACAATTTTACCACCTGGCATACACCAAGCATTAACAGTTTTATCGTTTACCAATTTATATTCCCACTTATAGTCGGTTAAATAGCCTTGTTGTCCCAAAGCATTTAGCCAACGCTCGGCGGCAACAGCTATTTTTTTTCCCACTCGATCTACCATTGCGGCATCAGAAGTACCCGTAACCACTTTATTTTCGGATAAAAATTGGTTATACTGCGCAAAAGATGTTGGAAATAGTTGCGAATTGGGTGTAAAAGCCATGGTCTTTTTTCCCGTAAACGGATTTGTAGCACAAGATATTACACCTGCCACAACTGCCACAAACAATAATAGTCTTTTAAGTTTCATAAGATTTGTTTGTAAAATTTAATTTGCTATAAAAGTACAAAAATCAAAAAAAATGTACATTTATAAGACACAAAAAAAATATTTTGTCACAGAACCCGTTTAAACTTTATCAAACCAACGCAACCCAATTACAAATTAAACATCTTTATTAAAAACAACTTTAAATTAAAGCATGAACAAGATTGTATTAATAATATCAGTCCTTTTAATTTGTAGTTGCACGAAAAATGATGATACCCAAACCGATCAATATAACTTGACAACCGATAAAAGTGCAGTATTAAACAACAAAAAATGTTTAAAAATAGCCAGTACAGCATACGGTATCTGTTTACAATCGGTAAAAGACTCCAGATGTCCCACAGGTGTAGTATGCGTATGGGAAGGCGATGCAGCAGCCGAGTTAAGCTTAATGTCGGAGACAGAAAATATCCCGTTTACATTACATACACACAATACGCTTAGGCAAGACACAATAATAAAGGATTTAAAAATTGAGTTACTTAATATATCGCCTTACCCAAATGCAGACATTCCAATAGACCCAAACGACTATTTGGTCGAATTAAGCATTACCGAACAGTAACAACCTCGACTCATTTAAATCTCGATTATCAAGCAAACTTCAACATCAACTTAACATGGACCATTTTTTAAGTAGTTCGATTAAATTATTCGCATATTACAAAAGCCTTGCCAACAAAACGTTTAACCAATTAACTTTTGAAGAATTACAATGGCAAAGCAGTGAATCTTCCAATTCTATTGCCGTAATCACAAAACATATTGCAGGCAACATGAAAAGCCGTTGGACCAATTTTTTAATAGAAGATGGCGAAAAACCATGGCGTAACCGAGACATGGAATTTGTAGATACTTATACAACGAAAGAAAATATGATTGCCGATTGGGAAAGTGCCTGGCATATTCTATTCGATACCTTAACTCCATTAACCTCTAACGATTTAGACCGTATTGTTTACATTAGAAACGAAGGCCATACTATAACCGAAGCCATTAACCGACAAACAGTACATTATGCCTACCACATAGGCCAAATTGTTTTTTTAGGAAAATTACTTAAAAATGATAACTGGGAAAACCTATCCATTGCCAAAGGAAAATCTGGCAAGTACAATAACGAAAAATTTAACAACCCAAAAGAAAATCGACATTTTACAGACAATATCTAATCTATTAAACTTACTACTTTATTTTCCGCTTATAAGGCCTAATAATCAATCGGGCTTCCCTATCGAACCGAATATAATTGTACACCCAGTTTATAAAAACCACCATACGGTTACGAAAACCAATTAGAAAAAACAGGTGTACAAACATCCAGACAAACCATGCAAATACACCTTGAAACTTAAACTTGGGTAAATCGACCACTGCTTTATTGCGTCCAATAGTCGCCATAGCTCCTTTATCTTTATAAACAAACGGTTTCATGGGCTGTTTTTCAATAAAACGCAATATATTGCTACCCAACTGTTCACCTTGTTGTATGGCAGGCTGTGCCATCATGGGCAGTCCTTTCGGAAAAGCATCGTTTACCAGACAAGCTACATCACCAATGGCAAAAATATGGTCGAAACCTTTAACTTGATTAAATTCATTCACCAAAACCCTATTCGCTTTTGTTATAAAATTTTCGACATCCAAACCTTTTATGGTTGCGCCTTTTACACCGGCCGCCCAAATAAGCGTGGCGGTTTCAAAGGTTAAATCGGAATCTGTGGTTACGGTTTTTCCATCGTAATTGGTAACCCGAACGTTTTTCCAAATATTAACGCCCAACCTTTCTAAAAAATCCTCAGCTTTGGTCGAAGCCTCATCGCTCATTCCTTTTAAAATACAATCACCCGATTGTATAATATGTATTTGTGCCAAACGGGTGTCCAAATCAGGATAATCCTTAGGCAAAATACCCTTTTTTATTTCGGCCAAAGCACCTGCCAACTCTACCCCTGTTGGTCCTCCACCAACAATCACAAAATTCATAAGGGCATTGCGTTCGTTTAAATCGGAAGTAAGCAAGGCATCTTCAAAGTTTTCTAAAATCAAACTTCTCAGATTTAACGACTGTGGTATGGTTTTCATAGTCATACTGTACTTCTCTATTTCGGCATTTCCAAAGTAATTGGTTGCAGAGCCCGAAGCAAGTACCAAATAATCGAACTTTAAATTGCCAATATTGGTTACTACCGTTTTTTCTTCGACTTTAACTTCTTCAACATGTGCCAGCCTAAAATGAAAGTTAGGAAAATCTTTCAAAATCTTTCTAATAGGATACGCAATAGAATCCGGTTCCAAACCACCTGTAGAAACTTGATACAATAAGGGCTGAAAAGTATGATAGTTATGTTTGTCCAACAGCACAACCTGTACTTCCTGTCTTGCCAATTTTTTTGCCAAAGAAACGCCTGCAAAACCACCTCCAATTATAACAATTCGGGGAAAACTTGTTCTTGGTATGTTCATATCACTAAATCTTAAAGCAAAGGTAATAAAAGATGTAAATTAATGTTGGCGTAAATGCGTTATTCGAATAAGGTTTTGTAAATTCGTAGCTTATAAAGAATAACGATTAAAAAAATAACCATGAGTAAATACGATATTATTGTTCTTGGAAGTGGTCCGGGCGGTTATGTTACGGCTATTAGGGCATCGCAATTGGGCTTTAAAACGGCTGTTATTGAAAAGGAAAATCTGGGTGGCGTGTGTTTAAATTGGGGTTGTATCCCAACCAAAGCATTGCTAAAATCGGCCCAAGTTTTCGAATACCTTAAACATGCCGAAGATTACGGGCTTAGTGTGAAAGATTTTGATAAGGATTTTGATGCCATTGTAAAACGCAGCCGCAATGTTGCCGAAGGCATGAGCAAAGGTGTCCAGTTTTTAATGAAGAAGAACAAAATTGACGTTATTAAAGGTTACGGAAAAATAAAACCGGGCAAGAAAGTTGATGTTGATGGTACCGAATATAGTGCCGACCACATTATTATTGCTACCGGTGCACGTTCGCGCGAACTACCAAGCTTACCTCAAGACGGTAAAAAGGTTATTGGTTATCGCGAGGCCATGAGCTTAAAAAAACAACCTAAAAAGATGATTGTTGTAGGTTCAGGAGCTATTGGTGTAGAGTTTGCCTATTTTTACAACTCAATCGGTACCGAAGTAACCATAGTGGAATATTTGCCCAATATTGTTCCTGTTGAAGACGAAGATGTATCGAAACAATTGGAACGTTCATTTAAAAAAAGCGGTATTAAAATAAAAACATCAGCCGAAGTAACCCATGTCGATACCTCCGGCGATGGTGTTAAAGCTACCGTAAAAACCGCTAAAGGAGAAGAAATTCTTGAAGCCGATATTGTTTTAAGTGCCGTTGGTATTAAAACCAATATTGAAAACATAGGATTGGAGGATGTTGGTATTGTAGTTGATAGGGATAAAGTTTTGGTAAACAGTTTTTACCAAACCAATATTCCGGGATATTATGCCATTGGAGATATTACACCGGGACAAGCCTTGGCACATGTTGCTTCGGCCGAAGGTATTTTGTGTGTTGAAAAAATTGCCGGCTTACATGTAGAAGCTTTGGATTACGGCAATATTCCGGGCTGCACCTACTGTTCTCCCGAAATTGCAAGTGTAGGCCTAACCGAAAAACAGGCTAAAGAAAAAGGGTTGGATATTAAAGTTGGTACCTTTCCGTTTTCGGCCTCTGGAAAAGCTAGTGCTGCTGGCAACAAAGATGGTTTTGTAAAAGTTATTTTCGATGCCAAATATGGTGAATGGCTTGGTTGCCACATGATTGGAGCCGGCGTTACCGATATGATTGCCGAAGCTGTTTTGGGCAGAAAATTAGAAACCACAGGACATGAAGTGCTAAAAGCGGTACACCCGCACCCTACTATGAGCGAAGCAGTAATGGAAGCTGTTGCCGCAGCTTACGATGAGGTGATACATTTATAACCATTCCACACACAATACTCTTCTCTATAGATAGACATAAAAAATGCTGATTTTGAATTTCAATAAAATCAGCATTTTTTGTTTAATCAATTTTAAATTATAAACACCTTATTTACAACTTAATAAAAGTCTTTTATTGAAAATTAGATAACAGATTGTATTGCCAACTCGTAACTTTGCATACCAAAACCCAATATAACACCTTTGGCATTTGGTGAAATATACGATTGATGCCTAAAATTTTCACGCCCAAACGTATTGGAAATATGCACTTCCACCACAGGAATTTCAATACCTTTAACAGCGTCTCCAATACCTATGGAAGTATGTGTATAAGCACCAGCATTTAAAATAATACCATCGCAACCACCAAAACCAACCTCGTGCAGTTTATTTATAATCTCACCTTCTACATTCGATTGGTAATACTCCAAATTAATATTAGGGTATTTTGTTTTTAAGGTTTTAAAATAATCCTCAAAAGTAAGATTCCCATAAATTTCGGGCTCACGCTTACCCAACAGATTTAAGTTGGGACCATTAATTATTATTATTTTTCGCATAAGGTAAAGATATTAATTTTTGGGTATAAAAAAACCGAAGCGGTTGCTTCGGTTTATCTACTTAGAAACATTTTCTTAAAAAGTTCCAAAAAGCTCATAATTTATTTTCTCTACATTCTTTTTTGTACTTGATTCCGAACTAAATTTCAATATTGAAGTATTGCTGTTATAAAGTGTTAAATTCCATTCTGAATTTTTGAATAGAGTATCCAAATCAACTAAACTTATTTTTGAATTGAACCGGCCTAAAAACAAGTCTTTTTTTCTATCGGTAAATAAAAAATCAAGATTTTTTATTTTAATAGTTGTTTTACCATTACCAATAAGCAAACTATCAACTGTTTTTGTTATATTTTGCGTTATCAAGGAAATATTTATTGAAGCAGAATCTGTATCTTTTAATACTTTTTTATATCTAAAAGTAAAATCCATCTCCAAATATTCATTATTGTCCTCACCTTTAAAAGCTAAGGGTTTAATAAAATATTGGGTTCCTTCCTCACCTACAAAAAACTCTTCATATAAATGTTTTGCTGTTTTCGTACTACCTGGCTTTACCGAAAAACATGAAACAGTAATTACAACCAGCCCTAAATATAGTACAAACTTAAAAAAGTCTTTATAATATTTTTTCCTTTTGTTATTCATTGGTAGTCAGTTTAATTCTGTTAGCAAGATTTAAAGTGTCCAAAACATCCTTTGAACTCGAATAAAGTAAAAGATAAATTAACGATTTATCATCATTTTTGGCATACTCACCCACAAATAAGTTTTCTTTCTTATATTTTTTATAAAAAGAAATCGCGTTGTGGTCAAAGTGAACATCGGTTGTTAAACTATCCTGTTTTTGCTTAGCTTTTGTTAATGCTTCTATTGAAGTATTAAAAGGTACCCCTATTAAAATCTCGTAATTTTCTCCCTTTATAGCTTTAAATAACGGAACTTGAATATCGGTATTCTTAAAATTTTGAGCATATCGTTCCTTTATTTTAAAATCCAATGCTACTTCATGCTCTGCCGGATCTAATCTAAAGATATAATCGTTAAACAGCGAAATCTTATTATCTTTTTTTGTTTGGCAGGCTAAAAGCAATATAGCAAAAAAAACAAGTATAACGTTTTTCATTTTTTAAGGGATTACTTTATAAAAACAAAGCATGAAGTAAATAAATTACATCATGCTCTGTTAAATTTAAAATACATTGTAATTATTCTCCCGTAACGATAGTTTCGTAAGTTACGATAAGACCCAAAATACTGGTGTGCTTAATGTCAACAGTCGAAATTTTAGAAATTCCACCATTTTTAGCTGCAGTTTTGATACTGGCATCTTGATCAAAAAACAACATACTAAGGTAACCTGTTGCTTTCGCAGTACCTACTTTACTACCTACTGAATTACTTGTAGCATTAACAGGTAAAGTTAACGCACAGCTAGACATCATTACAGCAGCAATCGCTAAAACTGCAACTTTTTTCACATTTTTTAACATATTTGTAAAAGTTTTTTAATTAGTTCCTACTCATAGGCTTTTCGGAGTTACGCCCTGTTTTTTCAAGTGGTTTCCAGACTCCACAACTATAATTTATTGCACTTTATACTTGTAAGCACAATTTAGCTGACAAATTTATACTTTTATTAATTTAAAAACAATTCAAATGTAAGAATATTTCTGTTTTTTTTAATTTAATCTTATGTAATAACTTTGTAATATTATCTGTTTGGTAAAAAGCCAAACAAATATATAGCTAAAAACTCCTATTTTTTTTCCATATAAATGAATTGGCAACAGGCATTACACGATTACCAACTGTATTTAAAAATTGAACGGGGTTTATCGCAAAACTCTATCGATAATTATGCTTTGGATGTAAAAAAGCTAATTGTTTATCTTGAAGAGCACAATATTATCCTATCTCCTATTGATATAAATGCCAATATTATCCAACAATTTATTTACGATACGGCAAAGGTTGTTAATGCACGTAGCCAATCACGGTTAATTTCCGGATTACGCAGTTTTTTCAATTATTTGATTTTTGAAGATTATATTAAAAATAATCCTTTGGAATTAATCGAATCGCCTAAAACTGGACGAAAACTTCCGGATGTCCTATCGGAAAAAGAAATTGATTCTATTATAAACACTATCGATTTAAGCAAACCCGAAGGCGAACGCAATCGTGCCATGTTGGAAACACTTTACAGTTGTGGTTTACGTGTTAGCGAACTTATCGGTTTAAAGGTATCGGATTTATTTTTTAAAGAGGGCTTTATAAAAGTACAGGGTAAAGGCGACAAACAACGGTTTGTACCTATTGTTGATGTTACCCAAAAATACATCAATATATATAAGGATGAAATCCGTAACCACCTAAACATCCAATCTGGATTCGAGGACACTTTGTTTTTAAACCGCCGTGGCAAGCAACTTACCCGTGCCATGGTTTTTACTATTATTAAACAGTTAGCACAAAAAACAGGACTTAAAAAAAATATTTCGCCGCATACCTTTCGGCATTCGTTTGCGACCCATTTATTAAAAAACAATGCCGATTTGCGTTCCATACAACTCATGCTTGGACATGAAAGTATTACCACTACCGAAATATATGTTCATTTGGACAGAAGCCACCTTGCCGACGTTATTAATAAGTTCCATCCTCGAAAAAAACAGGAAAGTAATTGAACTCGTTTAAACTTTTTGGATTGAAGCGAAAATTAGTAGATTTTTGTTCAGTTGAAGGTTTTTTTGAGTTGCATAGCAGGGCTACGGAAAGAAAAAAAGACAAAAAATGAGCAAAAAAATGCAATTTTTTAGCTAATTGAAAAAGTTTAGAATAAAGGTAAAAAGAACCACAAATCAGGATTTTACAAAATTTTTATCGTATCCAAATATCATGTTGATAACACTATTTCTACCGAAGCGCCTTTTTAAAGTGGAAAACAAAAAAGTGAAAAACCAAAAATAATTTGGAAGCTTTTCACTTTTTAACTTTGTATCTACTTAGCTATATTTACTGCTCGGGTTTCTCTAATTACGGTTACCTTTACTTGTCCGGGGTAGGTTAAATCGGTTTGTACTTTTTGTGAAATATTAAACGACAAATCGGCTGCTTTTTGGTCATCGACCTTTTCACTTTCAACAATAACCCTTAACTCTCTTCCTGC
Source organism: Aestuariibaculum sp. (assembly GCA_047975295.1). Taxonomy (GTDB): domain Bacteria; phylum Bacteroidota; class Bacteroidia; order Flavobacteriales; family Flavobacteriaceae; genus JBKEDH01. The sequence goes on along the minus strand of JBKEDH010000189.1, from coordinate 10,552 downwards.
TTGGATGGCATAGGCCTTTTTAACACCTGTAAAGCCAAAAGCTATATCTTCCAAATCTTTTAAACGCTGAATATAGCTATCCAATACCTGTCGTCTCGCTCCGGGTCTAGCTCCAGAAATAGCATCGCACACTTGGATAATTGGTGCTAATAGCGATTTCATTTCAATTTCGTCGTGGTGCGCCCCGATAGCATTACAAACATCGTCTTTTTCGCCATATTTTTCGGCCCACTGCATACCGAGAATAGCATGCGGAGTTTCCATATCGGCTTCGGCATCTGGCACTTTACCTATATCGTGCAATAATCCGGCACGCTTGGCCAATTTGGGGTTTAATCCCAGTTCGGCAGCCATAACGCCACACAATTTAGATACCTCGCGTGAGTGCTGCAACAAATTTTGCCCGTAAGAAGAACGGTATTTCATTCTACCTACCATTTTTATAAGCTCCGGATTTAGGTTATGGATACCCAAATCGATAACCGTACGTTTACCCACTTCGATAATTTCCTGTTCGATCTGTTTTTGGGTTTTCTTGACTACTTCCTCGATTCGGGCAGGATGAATACGACCATCTGTTACGAGCTTATGTAACGACAAACGTGCTATTTCCCGTCTAACAGAATCGAAACAGGACAAGATAATAGCTTCGGGCGTATCGTCCACAATTATCTCTACTCCAGTAGCAGCCTCCAAAGCACGAATATTACGTCCTTCTCGACCAATAATACGGCCTTTTACATCGTCGGATTCAATATTAAAAACCGATACACAATTATCGACAGCCTCTTCGGTACCGATACGTTGTATGGTGTTTATTATTATTTTTTTAGCTTCCTGCTCGGCGGTTAACTTGGCTTCTTCGATAGAACTTTGTATAAAAGCCAACGCATCGTTTTTAGCCTCTCCTTTTAGCGATTCTACCAATTGTTCTTTGGCATCTTCGGCCGAAAGGCTCGAAATAACCTCTAATTGTTGGACTTGGTTTTTATGTAATCGATCTATTTCTTCCTGCTTCTTGTCCAGCACATCCAGTCTGTGGTTATAATCGTTAACCTTGGTTTCCAGACTATCGTTAAGCTTTCTGTTTTTGGCCAGTTCGCTCGATACTTGAGACTCTTTATCTCGGGTACGTTTTTCGGCATCGGCCATTTTTTTATCACGAGCCAATATTACTTTTTCGTGTTCCGATTTTAGCTCGATAAACTTTTCCTTTGCCTGAAGGATTTTATCTTTTTTAATCGACTCACCTTCACTTTTTGCTTCTTTAAGTACCAAGGCTGCCTGCTTTTTGGCTTCTTTTACAAATTTAGACGCATTGTTCCTTTCCAGTACTTTTGCTATTACAAATCCTATGATAAGACCTAAAACCAGCCCTCCTATAACTATTAATGTTGAATCCATTTACGTTGATTAGTGTTTAGTATATAAAAAATGCCTACACCAATAAAAGATTTTGTATAAACTCCTTAAAAACAAGTTTAGGGCTACCAAGCTGATCAAGGGTCTGCTCAAGGCAGCATGCTTTTACAACTTAAACTCACCCTTTTTAAAGAATTAATGTTGAGTTTATCAAAAAATACAACTAGTGTAGGCAGTAACTTTTAGTTTATTTAAAGAACGTTTTTAAGAAACCAAATGTGCTTGTAACAATTTATTCAAACCATTTAATTTTTCTTCTATATAATCGTTTGCTATATCCTTGTTAATCGTTTTTTGTTCAATTTGAGAAGCAAACTGTAAGGCGCACATGGCCAAAACATCCTGTTTGTCCCTAACCGAATAACTTTGCTCAAATTGCTTAATCATGGTCTCAATATTTTTTGCTGCCTTTCGTAAACCTTCTTCCTGGTTAGGATCTATGGTTAAAGGGTACACCCTATCGGCTATTGATAACTTTATTTTAAGCTTTTCCGACATTGATTATGGTTTACACTAACTCGAAAGTTGCTCGATACAATGGTCGATTTCCCGTATTAATGTATTTATTTTAAGCTTGGTTTCTCTCTTATTTTCGTCACTACCAAGTATGGCATTTGTAATTTGCAAAGCTTCGCATTTTTCTTCTAAAACCGTAATTTGCCTTTTTTTGACCAAAACTTCCTGTTTACAAGTCTCCAATTCGGCACTTAACTTCTTATTAACTTGCTTTAAAAGCGCTAACTTATGTAATACTTTGTTAATTCTGTCTTCTAAAGAACTTACAATTTCCTCAATATTACCCATTTACAAATTTCAATACTTACCATACAAAGTTAACATACACAGCAATAAATTACAATTGTTTTTTAATAAAATTTTATTTAGAGCGTTGCAACTGTAAATCAAGCACTTGCTGCCCATTATATTTTTTTTGTCAATTCGTAGGTTATTTTTATTTTCGTAGCAACCGATATTTATATGCGATCTACTATTGTTTTTGTATTGTTTTTTTCGATTTTTTCCGAAGCACAGAATCCTTATCCACAAGATTATTTTGGCAGCCCATTGGAAATTCCGTTAATTCTTTCCGGTACGTTTTGCGAGTTGCGTTCCAATCACTTCCATTCGGGTATAGACATAAAAACGCAACAGCGAACGGGCTTAAGGATAAGAGCCACTGCCGATGGTTTTGTAAGCCGGATAAAGATTTCTCATTTTGGCTACGGCAAAGCACTATACATAACCCATCCTAATGGATATACTACTGTTTACGCACATTTACAAAAATTTGCTCCAGAAATAGAAACTTATATAAAAAGCCGCCAATACGACAAAGAATCTTACGAAATAGAATTATTTCCCAGTGCCGTAACTCTTCCCGTAAAAAAAGGAGAACTTGTGGCATATAGTGGTAATTCGGGAAGTTCGGGCGGTCCACACTTGCATTTCGAAATACGCAATAAAAGCGAACACCCAATAAACCCCATGTTGTTTGGCTACGATATAAAAGATACAACCAAACCTTTTATTAAAAGTATCTATGCCTATCCTATAGACGACACGTCGTTTGTTAACAAATCGAACACCAAACAACCCCTGCGGTTAATTCCCTTAAAAAATGGCGATTATACTACCGAAAACATTGTTGCTTACGGAAACATCGGTTTTGGTATTGAAACCAACGATAGACAAGATTTGGCTGCAAATTCGAATGGTGTATATAATATAAGAACCATTTTTAACGGTAACCAAAACTTCGAAATCGACTTTGGTTCATTTTCTTTCGATGAATCTAGAAACATAAATCAGCTTATCGATTATGGCATATATTCGAAGACAAAGAAACGTATTCAAAAGCTATTTATAAAAAATAACAAATTAAGCCTTTACAAATCACCTATTAATAACGGATTTTTACACATCAAGGACAGTACGTATTCCATATACAAAATACAGGTAAAAGATTACAAAAATAACGACACTTGGGTATCTGTAAACATTAAAGGCCTTAACGATACTTTGGCAAAACCTAATCCTATAAAAACAACACCTTATTACATAACCGCCAACCAAAGGAATTATTTAAAATTAGGAAAAACAGCGGTAAATTTTTATCCAGACACATTTTACGAAGATTTTTATATAGATTTTAAAACCAAAAACGATACATTGTTTTTACACGAAGACACCATGCCTGCCAAAAAGAATTTTAATATTGGCTTTAACATAGGCCACTTTAATGAAACAGACAAAAAGCAACTTTTTATTGCCCGTTTGGTTGGCTATAAAAACAAACCGATTTACACTTACACACAACGAAAAGGCGACACCTTAAAAACGCATACCAAAACCTTAGGCACTTACGCTCTTACTATAGATGATACGCCCCCAAAAATATACAGTCCAAATTTTAAAAACGGACAATGGATAAGCAATTTCAGATTTATCGAAATAAAAATAAGCGACGATCTTTCGGGTATTTCAAATTATAGGGCTACCATAAACGGAACATGGATTTTAATGGAATACGATTACAAAACCAATACTTTAAAATACGATTTTAACGATGAAAAAGTAGTAGCCTCTAAAAACAATTTTAAACTAATTGTTACCGATAATGTTGGAAATAGTACTACATTTGAATCGGTATTCCACAGAAAATAAATGCTGCAGCTCTTGAAAACAAAATCGATTTACCTAATTATCCTATTTTTACTTACGGCGCCTATTTGTTTTGCACAGACCGCAACCATAAAGGGTGTTATTTTAAACGAAAACAACCAACCTATACCCAATGTTAATATTGTGGGCGAAAATATTGGAACTGCCACCAACAAAAATGGGTTTTATCTTTTAAACATCCCTTCAAATACAAATATTACCTTACAATTTTCGCATATTTCCTATAAAAAAACAACAAGTACTTTCAACCTAAAAAATGGAGAAACCATTGAATTCAACCCAGTTATAAGCACTATTTCAGAGCAAATTTCAACAATAATCCTTACAGGAAAGCGACATAAAAATATAGAGGGTATTGTAACGCTCGACCCCGAAACCATACGTAAAATACCGGGTGCCAATGCGGGTGTAGAAAACTTACTTTTAACACTTCCGGGCGTTAGCAACAACAACGAATTAAGTACACAATATTCGGTTAGGGGTGGTAATTACGACGAAAATCTGGTTTATGTTAATGGCATAGAAGTGTATCGTCCGTTTCTGGTACGTTCGGGACAGCAAGAAGGCCTTAGCTTTGTTAACAGTAATATGGTACAGAATGTCGATTTTTCGGCAGGTGGTTTTCAAGCCAAATATGGAGACAAACTATCATCGGTACTCGATATTACGTACAAAACACCTTATAAATTTGAAACCAATATCGATTTAAGTCTTCTGGGTGCCAGTGCTTCGGTTGAAGGCATTAGCAAAAACTCCAAATTTTCCGGAATTATGGGCATGCGCTACCGCAATAACAGCATGTTGGTAGAAGCCAAAGAAACCAAAACCAATTACAAACCCACATTTGCAGATATTCAAACTTATTTAACCTACAAATTTTCAAACAGATTCCATCTAATTTTTTTGGGTAATGCATCCATAAACAAATACAATTACCAACCACAGACCAGACAAACCAATTTTGGTACACTTAGTGACCCCATCGCACTTTTGGTGTATTATGAAGGACAGGAAAAGGACAAGTACCAAACTTACTTTGGTGCTTTAAAGGGTACTTTTTTTGCTTCGGATGATCTAACTTTAAAATTAATAGCGTCTACTTATCACACCACCGAAGAAGAATATTTCGATATTTTGGCGCAATACAGACTTGGAGAGGTAAATACCAATATTGGCGACGAAAATTTAGGTGAAGTTGAGTTTAGCGAAGGCGTAGGCAGCCAGCTTAACCACGGCCGCAACGATTTGGACGCCTTAATTAGCAATATTGAAATAAAAGGTGATTACACCGTTAACAACAACCGTATTGATTGGTCGGTAAAATACACCAACGAAGACATTCGCGATCGTTTGGTAGAATGGGAAGTTATCGACTCGGCAGGTTTTTCCATTAGGCCTCCAAGAACTTTCCCCGTAAACGAACAACCCTACCAACCCTATAGCGGTCCACTTGAACCTTACCAAAATGTAAGAGCCTACAACAACACCCAAATAAATCGTTTACAAGCTTATGCACAATGGAGTAAACGCAGTACTTTGGGCAATAACGATGTTTGGTACAATGCCGGTATAAGAATGCACAATTGGATGGTTAGTGGCACAGGTATCCCTTCGAACGCACAAACTGTTTTTAGCCCACGTATGCAATTTGCCATTAAGCCCAATTGGGAAAAAGACATGCTTTTTAGAATTGCTACCGGATTATATTATCAGCCACCATTTTATAGGGAGCTCCGGGATGCAAGCGGTATGGTAAACCCAAAAGTTAAAGCACAAAACGCTTTTCATTTGGTATTAGGAAACGATTATAGCTTCACCATGTGGGACAGGCCTTTTAAATTGGTATCGGAAGCTTACTATAAAAAATTAAACAATGTTAACCCCTATACTTTAGAGAATGTTAGGATTAGGTACCGTGCCAATAACAATGCAAAAGCCTATGCTTACGGCTTAGATTTAAGATTAAACGGCGAGTTTGTACCGGGAACAGAATCCTGGTTTAGTTTTGGCTATTTAAAAACCGAAGAAAACATTAACAACCAAGGTTATATTGCCCGACCAACCGACCAACGTTTAAAATTTGCTGCCTTATTTCAAGATTATGTGCCCAGTATGCCTCATTTAAAACTATATTTAAATGTGGTTTACAATACCGGTCTGCCCGGTGGCTCACCAAGCTATGCCAATCCTTACCAGTACCAAAACCGATTACCCGATTACAAACGTGCCGATTTAGGCTTGCAATATGTTCTGGTTGACAACAAAAAACAGTTTAACCACGGTTGGAAAAAACCATTTAAAGAATTATCGCTTGGGTTTGAAATCTATAATATATTTGATGTACAAAATTCCATTACCAATACTTGGGTAAGAGATGTTTACAGTAAACGCCAATATGCCATACCAAACTATTTAACACCTCGTGTCTTTAATATACGAACTACAATGAAGTTTTAAATAATTTGTTAGCTGTTTAAGATTGAAAAACTTACAAGTGCAAAGTCTTTATTCTTGGTTTCCTATTCCCTCTTTTAACTTTTAAGTTTCGGTATTATTTACAAATCGTTTCAGTACCTCAACCGTATAATCAACCTCTGCTTCGGTGTTATAGATACTGAAAGAAAATCGCAACGAAGGCTTTTGTAAATCTTCGGCAGAGAGTATTTCGGTTAAAACATGCGAATTTTGATTACTCCCGCTTTGGCAAGCACTACCTTTAGAACAGGCAATCCCCCTTAAATCCAACTGAAACAATAGCATTGCCGCTTTTTTTGGAGGAATGGGCAATAAAACATTAAGCAATGTGTAAGTACTGCTCTCTAAACTTTCGGACAGACCATTAAATTTAACCAATGGAATTTCGGTTTTTATTTTCTTAATAAAATACTGTTTCAGAGTTTTTATTTTTGTAGTTTCGGTATCAATATTTTGGTAGGCTTCATTTAATGCTGCCTCCATACCCACAATATTGGGTACATTTTCGGTACCGGCTCTTAATCCCCGCTCCTGTTCTCCTCCGGTTATTAGCGGTTTTAAACCTAAACTTTTCCTTACAAATGCAAAACCAACGCCTTTTGGCCCATGGAATTTATGTGCCGAAGCTGCAAGAAAATCGACCGAAACAGATTGCAAATCCAACTTATAATGGCCAACAGATTGCACCGCATCGGTATGGAAAAATGCATCGTAATCTTTACAGAGCTTCGAAACTTCATATAAATTTAAAATATTTCCTATTTCGTTATTAATGTGCATAAGGCTCACTAAGGTTTTTTTTCCCGATTGCAATAATGTTTCCAAATGATCGGTATCGATAGAGCCATCAGCTTTAACATTTACAAAATCTAAAACTACATTATATTCTTCTTCAAGTACTTCAACTGTATGCAAAACAGCATGATGCTCCGTTTTCGAGGTAATAATTCTCTCAATCTTTAAATGGCGGACGGCTCCCTGTAAAATTAAATTATCGGCCTCGGTTCCTCCCGAAGTGAAAATAATCTCGCCTGCCGAGACATTAAGATATTGCGCTATACGCTTTCTAGATTTTTCTATCAGTACTTTCGATGCTCTTCCAAACGCATGGGATGATGACGGATTGCCATAATGTCTAGACATAACCTGCGAAATGGCCTGTATAACGTTATCCCGCATTGGTGTGGTAGCGGCATTATCGAAATAAACATGTTGCATAACATTATTTTATCCAACAAAAGTACTCAGAATAAAATTATTGCCAATATCCTGCGTTATAAATAACAATTCGTGTACTTTTGTTTAAAACATAAAAGACCGTAAAATAACAAAAATATTCAATGGTCTGCAATTCTATGAAAATGAAGAAAATACGTAAGATATTGTTAGCTACCGTAGCTTTTACCTTATTAAACACTTGCGATGATGGCGATATAACAACCATCGAGCTTGATTTTGACGATAGTTTTACAGCATGTACCGCCAATAATTTAGTGTTTTACAAAATCAAAGAGAATCCGGCAGAATCGTTATCGGTGCTTATAAGCAACCTAACCCTAAGCGAGATATTAACCGTTGATGAAGAAACCAATACTTACGAAGACTCATTTAACTTAAGCAGTACCAATGTGTTTAACTACAGAACGTACCATAATACCGAATTACCAGATGATCTGTTCTGTTCGGATATTCCACCTTCTGAAGTTAACATTGCCAACGATTATCCCAGTACAAGTGGCACGGTTACCATAAAAACCATTCGTTTTCAAGATGATGCAGACGGTATTCCTGCCGAATTGGAAGGACAAGACCCTAATGGAGATGGCGATTTTTCGGATGCACAAGATACCGATAACGATGGTATTCCCGATTATCTGGATACCGATGACGATGGTGACAATGTACCAACATCTAAGGAAAATCCAGATCCTAACGGTGATGGTGTTTTAGACGATGCACAAGATACCGATGGCGACGGGATACCCGACTATTTAGATACAGACGATGATGATGACGGTGTGCTAACTCGCGACGAAGAAAGCCAAGAACAAGACCAAAATCCAACCAATGACATATCGGATGTTATAGCCGATTATTTAAACCCAAACGTTACCGAATCTGTTCCGGCAGTAGCTTACGCCGAAAATACCATTACCAACACCTTTGTAACCACTTTAATCGTTACTAGTTTTGATATTGAAATTATATCTTTCGAAAGTTTTTCGTTTGGTGCAATGGATACCGGTATTATACCCAGTAGTTTTACAAAAACCACAACTACGCCCGATTTCGATTAACCGGTAGGAGCATTTTGATAAATATAAACCTCGGTTGCACCCAAACCATATTTTTGGTAGTTGGCATCGTAAAACTTTACATTGTTGTACCTTCCTAACAAATATTCCAACTCTGTTTTAAGTACACCTTCGCCAACACCGTGTATAAAAACCACTTTTTGGATGCGTTTGGAAATAGCAAAATCCAATTGTCGCCTTGCTGTATCCAACTGTAAAGTAAGCATGTCGTGATTGGCCATTCCTTTAGAAGATTTCACCAATTGATTAATATGCAAATCGACCTCCATTGTAGGTTCGTAGCGATCTTTCGCTCTTATTTTTTGTGTGTGGTTCCGTTTGGATGATTGTGCTTTTTCCTGAAGAATAATTTCAATATTCTCGACAAATAATTCCGATTTTAAGGAAGTATCCTGTTTCGCCTTTACCAGTTCCTCTGGCTTAAAATCCAACAAAAATCCATCATCAATTTCAACCGAAACAATATTTCCCTTTATATTTTTTACGGTACCGGACAAATTTTCATCCATAACCAAAACGTTATCGCCCACCTTAAAACCCATTATTAATCTTCGTTGTTCGTTTCGTTGGTTTCTTTATCGGCATATTTACTGGGTATGGTTTTCGATATCCTGTAAATTCCCACCATAAGCAATACAATACCGATTATTAAAACATACTGGTTTTGCTTTTCCCCTGTATTGGAATATAGAGCTACAATAGCCCCCACAAGTATTAGAATGTAGTTTAAATATTTCATTTAAAACATAATTTCGAAGCCAAAGTACAGAAAAATAAAAAACATTATCGCCATATTTCTAAAATATCTTTTTTAATTTTAGGCAATTAAAACTTAAACACCTATTTTGGAAGATTTCATGTTACCATGTCTAAGCAAAAAACTTCTCGGCTTTGATTGTTTGGGGTGTGGCTTGCAACGTGCTTTTGCCTTGCTTTTAAAAGGCGAATTTACCGAGGCGTTTTACATGTATCCGGCTATTTACACATTGGTTCCGCTTGCGTTTGTAATATCTTTTAATTTGTTTTATAAATTAGAATACACAAAAAAAATTATAAATATTTTGGCTATTACTTCGGTAACTATTATCATTACAAGTTTTATTATAAAAAGAATTATTTATTAACCAATTTATATCTTATGAAAAAACAACTTAACACAACCCCCATTTATGTTCTATCCATATTTGGACTTTTATGTTGCTGCTTTGGAGGGTTAGGATTTATTTTATCCATTCCTGCTTATTTTATGGCCAGCAGTAAAGTAAAAGCTGCCGAATTAAATCCGGAAGATTACGAAGGCGATATCCAAGCTATGAAGACAGCTAAAACGGTAGCCTTGGTTATTATGATAATCAATATCCTGTATTTTGTTTGGAGTATTTATAGGATTGCTACAGTTGGTTGGGATGAAATAATGAGACAAGCTGAAGATATTAGGGCTCAAATAGAAAACCAATAGTAAACACAACTGTCTTAAAGGTGTTTTTTATAACACCTTTAAGACAGTTCTTTTTCAATCTAAAAGCTTAGTGTTTCACATTTTAAGAAAGCTCCAATCGTAAAAAACATTACTCAAAGCGTTTTAATGTATTGGTTATAATGGACACGCAATCCAACAGTTGCACTTCGGTCATGACCAAAGGTGGTGCAAATCTAAT
>JBKEDH010000013.1:0-36024 GCA_047975295.1 Aestuariibaculum sp. | reverse complement strand
ATAGCTCAAGAAAAAAGCAATCCTTGGTCTTTCGAGTTTGGTGTTAACGCTGTAGATGTTTATCCTATTGGCGAAAATGCACCTTATGGCGATTATATGGACGAGTTTTTTAACCTTAACGACCACTGGAACATGGGTGGCTTTTTTGTTGGTGTAACTCGTGACCTTACAAAACATTTATCTATATCGGCCAGAGGAACTTCTAACGAACTTAGTAAATGGGGCGACGTTTACGGCGACGAAAGTGTACTTGTAGATAATTTAAAATACTACAGTTTAGATGGTATGGTTAACATTAACTTTACTACCACAAGATTACAACCATATATTGCCGTTGGTGGTGGTTACACTTGGATAGAAGAAGGTCTTTACAACACATTTTCGTTAGCCGATGGCGACGATAATTTAGTTGGAGCCGGAACTTTAAATGGTGCATTAGGTGCAAAATACCAATTGTCCGATCATTTTGCTCTAAACTTGCAATTTATGTACAAACATACCTTCGAAGATTACTTAACCAAGCATTGGCAACACAGTTTGGGTGTTGTTTATTCTCTTGGTGGTAAAACCAAAAAAGAAGAAGTAGTAGTTGTCGATACCGATGGTGATGGTATAGAAGACAGCCATGATTTATGTCCGGATGTTTACGGTGTTAAAGCATTTGCCGGTTGTCCAGATACTGATAACGACGGTATTCCTGATAGTTTGGATAAATGTCCTAACGAAAAAGGAGCAAACGGTAGCGGATGTCCCGAAGTAGTTGTAGAAAAAGTTGAAGTTGTAAAAACAGCAGAAGAAGTTGACGTATTTAAATCTGTTTTCTTCGATTTGGACAAAGCTACTTTAGACAACAATGCGAAAGTGATTTTAGATGGCATTGCAGATCTTGCTAAAGATGCTAAGCAAATTACCATTAGTGTTAACGGTTATACCGATAGTACTGGATCTAACCAATACAATAAAAGCTTGTCTGATAGAAGAGCCAATACAGTTAAAGATTATCTAACTTCAAACGGTGTTTCTGGAAGCAATATACAAATTGCAAGTTTTGGAGAAGACAAACCTACTGCAAATAATAATACAGCAGACGGTAGAGCTTTAAACAGACGTGCAGAAGTAACTGTAAAAGTTGTTTTAAAATAAAAAATTAAATATTATTTTAAAGATAAAAGCGCTTCCCGAAAGGAAGCGCTTTTTTTATGAAAAGTTTAAATGGATCCACTACTAAAAAACATAAAAAACTTTAACATTTTGTTAATAGGGGTAAAAACGTTTTGTTCAGTCTAAAAAGATATAATCATTTTTATACTATTTCCAAATATTGAAGTTAGTCACTTTAAATGAGTTATTTTTAAAGGTTGTAGCAAAAACAATCCTTTTTATTAAAAAAAACTTAAAATAACCGTTATTTTAATGTTAAAACTTAATTTTGAAACACCAATTAAAACTTTTAACCTTATGAGAAACATTTTTATTTTTATAGTAACATTTACCACAATAGTTGCACCCAAAGGCTTTGCTCAAGAAATAAACTTAAATACACCTCTACCAACCGATGCAACTTACAAAAAAGGCGTATTGCCCAATGGCCTTACCTATTATATAAAAAGTACCGATGTGGTAAAAGATGCCGCCAGTTACTATATTATGCAAAATGTAGGCTCTATATTGGAAAACGACGACCAAAAAGGTCTGGCTCACTTTTTGGAACATATGGCCTTTAACGGTACCGAACACTTTCCCGGAAAAGGGATTTTAAACACCTTACAAAAACACGGCGCCGTTTTTGGTAAGGACATAAATGCTTATACCGCTTTCGACGAAACGGTTTATAACCTTAGCAATATTCCAACCAAGGATGGTTTAATCGATACGTGTTTGACCGTACTGTTGGACTGGTCCAATTATTTATTGTTGACCGATGAAGAAATTGATGCCGAACGTGGTGTTATAAAAGAAGAATGGCGTACCCGACAAAACGGCTATATGCGTCTATACGAAGTATCCATGCCCATTATGTTCAATCACTCCAAATATGCCGACAGAATGCCTATAGGCACAATGGATGTAGTAGAAAATTTTAAATATAAAGCGCTTCGCGATTTTTATCACGATTGGTACCGTACCGATTTACAAGCCATTGCCGTTATAGGTGATGTTGATGTTAACGATGTTGAACAAAAAATAATCGGTATGTTTTCCAAAATCCCGGCTATTAAAAACCCTAAAGAACGTTATATAGTTGATATACCCGAAAATAAGGATATGCAGTATAGCCTTGGAAAAGACCCCGAAATATCAACAGCAAGCATGACCTTTGGTATTCGTCATAAAAGCAGTTTAAATAACGAAACTGTTGCCGATTTAAAACGAGATCTTTTACAGTCTATGGCTATACAAATGTTGTCGTTGCGAATATCGGAAAAATCCAGAACTCCCGAAGCCAATTTTCTTGGTGCACGAGTGGGTAATGGCGGTTTGTCCAGAACTTCAAAAGCATTCACTTTAAGTATTTCACCTAAACAGGGCAAACAAAAAGAAGCCTTTACAGAAGTTTTAACCGAAGTGGTAAGAGCCGTAAAATTCGGGTATGTACAGCCCGAAATAGACCGAACCATTGCCAGTATGAAAAATTCATACGAAAACCAAATTGCAAAAATAGACAGTAGAAGGCACGGTAACATACAACGCCTTATCCAAAACAACTATTTTTCGAACAAAACCATTGTCGATATTGCACAGGAATACGAAATAGCCAAGCAAATTTTTGGTTTGGTTACAGCAAAGGAACTCCATAATACCATAAAAGACCTATACACAAAAAACAACCGATTTTTAAATGTTATTGGTGTAGAAGGACAAGATAACCTAACCGAAACACAGGCCAAACAAATTATAAATACCGTTGAAAACGACAATGGCATACAACCTTATACCGAAGCTTTGGAAGGCAAAACTTTGGTGTCTGGCTTGAATATTAAAACAGGAAAAATTATTGAAGAACAGCCCAATGCCGTTACCGGAGCAACCACTTTTGTTTTAAGCAATGGCGTAAAAGTACACTACAAATTTACCAATAAGGATAAAGATCAAGTTAGGTTAAGCGCTACAAGTTACGGCGGAAAATCTTTATTGAAGGATGACGATTTACCTTCGGCCAATTTTATGGGCAGTTTGGTAGGCAAATCCGGATTGGGTGACTTTTCATTAACCGAGCTACAAAAGGTAATGGCCGGAAAAACAGCCCAAGCAAGTGTTGGCTTAGGGCAAATTACCGAAACCGTTAACGGGTCGTCCAATACAAAAGATGTGGAAACCATGCTTCAATTGGTACATTTACGCTTTGTAAAACCACGTTTTGACGAGCAGGCCTTTAAAGTACTTCAAAATAACCTAAATAATTATTTGGTTAGGCGTAGCAAGGACTTAAATGAAAAAATAGGTGATAGTATGACTATTGCCCTTTACGGAAAAAACAATCCCAAGGCTCGTCTTTTCGACCAAAATTATGTCAATGCTATTTCATTCGATAAAATAAAAGCCATTTATAGCGATAGGTTTGAAAACATTTCAGATTTTGAATTTTTTATAGTTGGCGATACAAAAGCCGAAGATTTAAAGCCTCTTCTGGAAAAATATATGGCTAGCATACCTACCAAAGTAGAAACCGAAAGCTATTTGGATAATGGTGCCAAATGGATTTCTAATACTATCGACAGGGATATATTTTTGGAGATGGAAAATCCAAAAGCCAGTATTAGCGTAGCCTACGAAAAAGAAATGCCCTACACCCCTGCCAATGCCATATATACAAGAGCATTAGGTGATATGTTACAGTTACGTGTTACCGAAACCGTTCGTGAAGCCGAAGGTGGCTCGTACAGCCCACGAGCAAAAGCCCAATTTAGCCGCCAACCTAAGGCAAAGGCTTATGTTTCCTTTAATTTTGATTGCAATCCGGATATGGCCGATAATCTATCCGAAATTGTTAAGGGAGAACTACAAAAAATAGCCAATGGCACGATTAATGAAGAAGATTTGAACAAAACCAAAACAAACTTCATAAAAGAGCGCGAACAGGCAAAAAACAGAAACGGTTACGATATGAGCATGCTTACCCGATATTTCAGATTTGGAGAGGATATTAACGACCCTAAAAATTTTACCGACATTGTAAATAATATGTCTAAAGCAAGTATCCAAAATATAGCCAAACAAATTCTTGACGGTTCCAAGTCTTATGAAATCATAATAAAACCGAAACAATAAAAATGAAATACCCTTTATTAAGTTTTAATCGTACAGCATAATGTTAATTTGGGTATTCCGTATTGACCTAAAAAACAATAAATATTAGCACATGAAAAAAGTAATAATAGTTATAGCAGTCTTTATAGCAGGTATTGTACAGGCACAGATATTGGAACCTGTAAAATGGGCAACTTCCACGAATAAAATTTCCGATACCGAATACGAATTGGTAGCTACTGCAACCATAAACAAAGGTTGGCATTTATATTCGCAAACCGTACCAGAAGATGGGCCTATACCAACCACCTTTGCCTACCAAAGCAATCCCAATTATTTAAAAAAAGGCAATACTTTAGAAGAAAAAGGCCATGTTGTTAATGATCCCATTTTCGAAATGGAAATTAAATTTTTCGATACCAAGGCAACCTTTAAACAACGTATTAAATTAAAGACAAAAGAAACTTTTAAGGTAAATGCAAGCGTCGAGTTTATGGTATGCGACGACACCCGTTGCCTACTACCAAACGAAGTCGATCTTGTTTTCAATATAAATTAAGACAAAATCCGAACAAACAAATCATGCCGATTCCAAAAGATGTAAAAAAGCTTTTGAACCCAAGGAATTATCGTCTTTCTTAAAATAAACCAAAAAAGCCTTATAATTTCAAATATATAATGAAACATCCATGACTAAAAATTTGTTACATATCGAGGTGATTACAAGGATGTTACATATAACCTTTGAAAAACAAAAAATATAAACACATGAAAAAAATACTTCTATCATTAACTATAATTTTGGTATCGTTTTTATGCAACGCCCAGATTTTTGAGCCGGTAAAATGGAGTACGTCGGTCAATAAAATATCCGATACCGAATACGAATTAATAACTACGGCCAAGATAGACAAGGGTTGGCACTTATATTCGCAAACCGTACCGGAAAACGGTCCTATTTCAACCACTTTTACTTATGATGATAGTGCCGAAGGTGTACAAATTGTTGGTAATACCGAAGAGCCCGAAGGCCATACCGTACAAGATGCCGTTTTTGAAATGGAAATTAAATATTTTGAAAACGAAGCTGTATTTAAACAACGGGTTAAGGTTGAAGGTAAGGTTTCCAAAATAGACGGTTTTGTAGAATTTATGGCGTGTAACGATACAAATTGTACACAACCAACCGAGGAAGATTTGGTGTTTAATTTTCAAAACGCATCAAATATTTCAAGTAATGATTCTAACAAAACGGTTCAAGTAGTCGGAGTAGAAACACAAGAAACTTCAAAAGCGTCGAAAAAAGATGAATCGCAAAGAGGTTTATGGGGTATTTTCTTCATTGCCTTTTTATCCGGATTTGCAGCACTGTTAACACCATGCGTATTCCCCATGATTCCCATGACGGTAAGTTTTTTCACCAAGCAAAGTAAAACAAAGGCGGCTGGTATACGTAATGCTGTTATTTACGGATTGTCCATTATTGTTATCTATGTACTTCTTGGAACCCTTGTAAGTGCCATTTTTGGTGCCGATGCCTTAAATGCCTTATCCACAAACGTTTGGTTTAATCTTATATTTTTCCTATTGTTATTGGTATTTGCGGCTTCGTTTTTGGGAGCATTCGAAATTATGCTACCAAATTCATGGGCCAATAAAGTAGACAGACAAGCCGATAGAGGAGGTTTAATAGGTATCTTTTTTATGGCTTTGGCTTTGGCTATTGTTTCGTTTTCGTGTACAGGCCCCATAGTGGGAACACTTTTGGTCGAAGCAGCTACAGGAGGAAATAAAATAGGCCCAATTGTGGGCATGTTTGGTTTTTCGTTGGCAATAGCTTTGCCTTTTGCTTTATTTGCCGCTTTCCCCGGATGGTTAAACTCATTACCAAAATCGGGCGGATGGCTTAATACCGTAAAGGTAGTACTTGGCTTTTTGGAATTGGCTCTTGCCTTTAAATTCCTTTCTAATGCCGATTTGGTACTGCAACTACACTTTTTGGAACGTGAAGTATTTATTGCTATTTGGATTGCCGTTTTTGGTGCTTTGGCCTTTTATCTGTTTGGAAAAATACAACTTCCACACGACTCGCCAATCACCCATATTTCGGTAGGTCGGTTAAGTTTAGGTTTATTGGCCTTATCGTTCACCATTTATATGGTACCTGGACTTTGGGGGGCACCGTTAAACTTAGTAAGTGCTTTTCCGCCACCGCAGCATTATAGCGAATCACCCTACGGTGTAGGTTTTACGCAATTGGGTTCTAATAGTGTTTCTATACATAACGAAGCATTGCCCGAAGGCGCCCATTTAATGCCACCGTACGATATTTTGGCGTTTAACGATTATAATAAAGGCTTGGCATACGCCAAAAAAGTTGGTAAACCGGTTATGATAGATTTTACGGGGCATGCCTGCGTAAACTGTCGAAAAATGGAGCAAAACGTTTGGGTAAAACCACAAGTATTAAACAAATTAAAAAACGATGTGGTTTTAATATCGTTGTATGTTGATGATAAGCGTCCGTTAAAAGAACATGAAGTTGTGGAATCGCAATTAAAACCCGGTAAAAAGCTAAAATATATTGGGCAGAAATGGAGCGAACTCCAAACCATAAAATATAAAGCCAACTCGCAACCGTTTTATGTGCTTATGAACCATAATGAAGAAAATTTGGTCGATCCAGTTGGCTATACGCCCAATGTGGACGAATACAACGATTGGCTGGTCCAAGGCCTTTCAAAGTTCAAAAAATAGAAGTCTAAAATCTATCATGCAAACCAACAATTCCATAAACAAAAGCGAAATAAGTGTTTTGGAAGCCTATTTTTCAAAATTTAGAAATGAAATCGTAGGTATAAACGAAACCTTTAAAACACCTTTTGGTGAACATAAAATAGTATATACCGATTGGACGGCAAGCGGAAGGCTGTACAAATCTGTTGAAGATAAAATACAGCACGTTTTTGGCCCTTATGTTGCCAACACCCATACCGAAACGGCTATTACCGGAACGTTAATGACCAAGGCCTACAAGGAAGCCAGGCATATTATAAAAAAGCATGTTAATGCAGATAAAAATGACGTGCTGATTACCGAAGGAACAGGTATGACGGGTGTTATCAATAAGTTTCAACGTATTCTTGGGCTTAAAATAAACGAAAACCTTAAAGCCCATACCGAAATACCCAACGAAAAACGTCCGGTTATTTTTATAACGCATATGGAGCACCATTCCAATCAAACCACTTGGTTGGAAACCATTGCCAAAGTAGTGGTGGTACCACCCAATAACGAAGGTTTAGTATGTTTAAAAACCTTCGAAGAGAAAATAAAAGCCTATCAGGACACGCCCATAAAAATTGCGGCTGTTACAGCTTGTTCCAATGTTACGGGCATTCAAACACCATACCACGATATGGCCCGTTTAATCCATAAATACGGCGGTTTATGTTTTGTCGATTTTGCCTGTTCGGCACCATACGTAAACATTAACATGCACCCCGAAGATACCGAAGCCCGATTGGATGCCATTATGTTTTCGCCCCATAAATTTTTGGGAGGCCCAGGAACAAGTGGTGTTCTTATTTTTAATAATAACTTATACAAAAACCAAGTACCGGACAATCCGGGAGGCGGTACCGTATCGTGGACCAATCCTTGGGGTAACCACAAATATTTTAACGATATAGAAACCCGGGAAGATGGCGGAACTCCCGGTTTTTTGCAAACCATACGAATTGCGCTATCTGTTAAATTAAAGGAGCAGATGGGTGTTGCCCAAATGTTGAAGCGTGAACATGAACTGTTAAATATTGTTTTTGGCAAATTAGAAAGCATTCCAAATATTAATATTTTGGCACCCCAACAAAAGGATAGGTTGGGCGTGTTGTCGTTTTATATTGATAACCTTCATTACAATCTGGCAGTAAAATTGCTAAACGACCGTTTTGGTATCCAAACGCGGGGTGGTTGTTCGTGTGCAGGTACTTACGGCCATTATTTATTGCATGTAGATGAAGAAATGTCTAATAATATTACCTGCGAAATTGATGAAGGCGATTTAACCCACAAACCGGGCTGGGTGCGTATGTCCATACATCCCACCACGACCAACAAGGAAATCCATTTTGTATGTGATGCCATAATTGCGCTATCTCAAAAATTCGAAGTATGGTCGCAAGATTACGTTCGGGACAAAGCGAATAATGAGTTTAGGCACAATGCTGAACAAAAAAACAATTATAATTGTAAAATCGAATCTTGGTTCGATATGGGATAAAAGGAAGCCTATAATTAGTTTACCCATCATCTTGAATGACAGATAAGAATCTTATTTAATCGACTGTTGTTTACATTTCCTGTATCCTTTAGGATGACATCTTTAATATCATTCCCCTTTAATCAATAATATTAAATCCGGTATAAGGCCTTAAAACTTCCGGAATAACAATGCCTTCTGGGGTTTGGTAATTTTCCAAAATACCGGCCAAAACGCGAGGTAAAGCTAAAGAGCTGCCATTTAACGTATGTGCCAGTTCGTTTTTGCCTTCACTATTTTTAAAACGCAGCTTTAAACGGTTGGCCTGAAAGGTTTCAAAATTTGAAACAGACGATATTTCCAACCATTTGTCCTGAGCCGTAGAAAATACTTCAAAATCGTATGTTAGAGCAGAGGTAAAGCCTAAATCGCCACCACAAAGGCGTAATATACGGTAAGGTAATTTTAACTCTTTTAAAATAGTTTTTACGTGGTTTACCATACCATCCAACGCTTGGTACGACTGGCTTGGGTGCTCCACACGTAAAATTTCGACCTTATCGAACTGATGTAATCTATTTAACCCTCTTACATGAGCGCCATAACTTCCAGCCTCACGACGAAAACATGGTGTATAACCTGTAATACCTATAGGCAAATTGCTTTCATTCAATACCACATCCCTAAAAATATTGGTACCGGGTACTTCGGCCGTAGGGATTAGGTATAGGTTATCTTCGGTTACATGGTACATTTGCCCTTCTTTGTCCGGTAGTTGCCCTGTGCCAAAACCCGAAGCTTCATTTACCAAATGTGGTAATTGGTATTCGGTGTAACCCGCTTCTGTATTTTTATCTAAAAAATAGCTTATTAAGGCTCGTTGTAACCTTGCACCTTTGCCTTTATATACCGGAAATCCAGCACCTGCTATTTTATTACCCAGTTCGAAATCAATAATATCGTACTTTTTGGCTAATTCCCAATGTGGTTCGGCACCATCAAAAAGTTGTGGAATATCGCCTTCCCTAAAAATTTCTTCGTTGTCTTCATCTGTATTTCCCTTGGGCACGATTTCGTTGGGAATGTTGGGTATTTTGTAAAGCAGTTGGTTTAAGGCTTCAATTTTAAGGTTTAAGGCTTCGTTTAATGTTTTTGAAGTTTCTTTAAGTTCGCCTGTTTTTTCTTTTAGGGCATTGGCCTTATCGGCTTGTCCCGATTTGTACAAGATGCCTATTTCTTTAGAAATGGTATTGGATTCCGCCAAGGTATTGTCTAATTCGGTTTGGATTTTGCGCCGTTCTTCGTCCAACACAATAACGGTATCGATCATTTCGGAAGCATCTAAATTACGCTTTGCCAAACGATTAATAACCAAATCTTTGTTTTCTCTAATAAAGGGAACTTGTAACATGTTTTTAAAAATTTAAGCCACAAATTTAGTGAATTTAGGTTTGAAGATTGAAATGATGTATGGATTTTAATTTTGGTGGATGGGTAAATTAATAGAATGATAAAAATGATAATCAACCTAAATTTTCCGACTTTCAACATAATCCAATGCGGTTATTTCGTCTTTTTGTAATTGTTCCGTTAGTTTCTCGACAGATTCAAATTTATATTCGTCACGCAAGCGGTGCAGTATGTTTACCTGTATAATTTGGTTGTAAAGGTTAGCGTTAAAATTAAAAAAATGGACTTCAATACTGTCGCCTTTTCCTTTAATGGTAGGGTTTGAACCAATATTCATCATACCGTAAACCAACTCGCCGTTAATCTGGGCATTTACAACATATACACCTTGTTTGGGGATGAGCTTGTAATCTTCTTCAATAAAAATATTGGCCGTAGGATATCCCATTTTACGCCCCAAAGATTGCCCTTTTACCACTTTTCCCGTTAGCATAAAATGGTAACCAAGATAAGCATTGGCTTTTTCAATATCACCTTCATATAGAGCGGTTCTTATTTTTGTCGAACTTACCGAAACATCGTCGATATCCTGAGCGGAAATTTCTTCCACTTTAAAACCGTAAATTGCTCCGAATTTGGTTAAATCGTTAATGTTGGCATTGCGGTTGCGCCCAAAACGATGGTCGTAACCAATAATAACTTTTTTAACATTTAGAGTATCTACTAAAATCTGTTTTACAAAATCTTCGGCAGAAAGCCTTGAAAATGCTTTTGTAAAGTTTTTAATAAGGAGGTAATCCAGTCCCAATCCTTCTAAAATATTTCGGCGTTCGCCAATGCTGTTAATAAGTTTTATGTTCGAATCTTTTTGCAATACCATACGTGGATGTGGAAAAAAAGTAAGTACCACAGATTGCAAATGCTCTTCTCCTGCTGTTTTTATTAAGCGTTTAACTATTTTTTGATGTCCAATATGCACCCCATCGAAAGTACCTATGGTTACGACACTCGGTTTATTGGCGGCATATTTATTAACGGTATCCATAAAAACGCTTAATTGTTATTTTGCTATAAATAAGTTAGATTTGCTTATAGTCTTTTAACACCAAAAAATTAATGAAAGCAAAACTACATTATGTTTTTTCAATAGCAATGGTTTTATCGGTCTTTTCTGTTTTTGGACAAGAATTACCTTGGGAGAAATTGAACGATGATAGACTAACAAAAGACATTTCGAAACTTAATCTCGATTCGGAAAAGGTTTATTTTTACAAACTTAACTTTTCCGTTTTAAAAAAGAATCTTGATAAAATACCTTTTCAAATTCCAAAAAGTTCAGAAAGAACCAAACTAAACCTTCCTACAGAAGAAGGTCGCTTACAAACTTTTTTCATTTACGAATCTTCTGTTTTTTCGGCAAAATTGGCCGCAAAATATCCCCATATAAAATCGTATGTAGGATTTGCTTCTAATAATTCTGATATCCGACTACGTATGAGCGTTTCCCATAATGGTATAGAAACCATGATAAGCTACCCCGACCGACCGACCGTATTTATGCAACCTATTAAAAAAGGAAGCAATAAATATGTGGTATATCAACGAAGTTCACGTAAAAAACCCTTCAATACTTTCGAGTGTAAAACTATCGAAACTTTAAATACTACTTTAAAGAGAAGTAATAAAACAGCCTTGAATGAAGGTGGAGCCAATACAAAAACTTTACAAAAATTCAGGATAGCTATTTCTACAATGGCCGAATATACCGCTTATCATTATATAAGTGATCCAGTAGCCGATGCTTTGGCAGCCATTAACACAACTTTAAGTCGTGTTAATGAAGTGTTTGAGAATGATATGGCCATTCGGTTCGAGTTGGTCGATGCCACACAACTTATTTATACCGATGCTGCTACCGATCCGTATTCCGATGCCGGTGTTGGGGCAGATGGGGCTTGGAGTACCGAACTGCAAAATACCCTAACTACCGAAATAGGCAATGCTGCTTACGATGTTGGTCATTTATTTGGTGCAAGCGGCGGTGGTGGCGATGCTGGATGTATTGGCTGTGTTTGTGTTGATGGCCAAAAAGGGAGTGGTTTTACTTCACCGGCAAATAATATTCCTGAAGGTGATAGTTTCGATATCGATTTTGTTGCCCATGAAATAGGCCATCAAATGGGAGCCAATCACACCTTTGCTTTCGAAAATGAAGGAGCGGGGGTAAGTGCAGAACCTGGAAGCGGCAGTACCATTATGGGATACGCCGGGTTGGAAAATCAAAATAACGTACAACTAGATAGCGACGATTATTTTCATTACCATAGCATTAAACAGATTTTGGATAATTTACAAACCAAATCCTGCCAAACAACCGAGGTTATTACCAATAACTCGCCCATTGCCAATGCTGGAGCCGATTATCATATTCCGGCAGGTACACCCTATATTTTAAAAGGAAGTGCCACCGATACCGATGCCGGAGATAACCTAACTTATTGCTGGGAACAGACCGATAGTGGTATGACCAATTACCTTAATTTTGGACCGGAACTTGCAGAAGGCTCGGTAAACCGTTCGTTGCCTCCTACCAATATTCCCGAACGCCATATCCCCAAATTTGCTAGTGTTTTGGCTGGCAATATAATACAAACCAATCCTACTTTAAATAGCGATTGGGAAACCGTTTCGACAGTAGCAAGAACCCTTAATTGGGCTTTGACCGTTCGCGATCGTTCACCTAATAATGCCTCCGGAGGGCAAACCAGTTTCGATACCATGCAAATTACGGTTGAAGAGGTAGCTCCTTTTACCGTAGAAAATCCGGTGTCTTGGACTCAGGGCGAAACAGAAACCATTGTTTGGAATGTAGGCGAAACCAATAATGCTACCATAAATTGCCAATTGGTGAATATAAAACTATCAATCGATGGCGGAACAACATTTACAACATTAATATCGAACATTCCCAACAATGGGTCGTACAGTTATACTGTACCCGCTATTGCCGATACCGAAAATGCCAGACTGTTAATTGAGGCTGCCGATAATATTTTTTATGATGTTTCCGATTTTGATTTTACCATAACATCGGCTCCCGATTTTTATATTGCAAATGAAACCTTGATGCCTATAAATTGTGGTGATAATAAGGCTGTCTTTAATTTTGATTATGAAGTTTCCAATGGTTTTTCCGAAACTACGGTATTCTCGATAACTGGGCAACCGGTAGGCACAAGTGTTACTTTTACTCCCGAAAGTTTAAGTGCCTCCGGAAATGTAACTATGGAAATAAACCATCTGGACGCTATTACCAATGGTGATTATAATATAACGATTGAAGGAACAGCCACGACTAAAACAAAAACTAAGATTTTTAATTTACCTTTTTATAACAGTATATGTAAATCTGAAGCCAACAACGAATACGAAACCAGTACTACCTTGGTTACGTTAAACACTATTAATCAGGCTTCGGGAAAACCGAGTGGCTATAGCGATTATACCAATGTTACTACAAACCTTAACAGAAACAGCTCGTACAATTTAACCGTTAGGGTAAATACCGATGGCGATTACGATGTTACAACCTTAGTTTGGATAGATTGGAACCAAAATTGTAGTTTTAACGATGCTGGTGAAGCTTATATTTTGGGTGATACAACCAATGCAACCGATGGTGAAACAGGCAATTCTCCACTTTCTGTTACTGTACCGGATAATGCCGTTATGGGAAGTACCATTATGCGTGTATCAACAAAGTACAAAAATGATGGAACGCCCACAGCCTGTGAAAACGGTTTTGATGGCGAAGTTGAAGATTATACTTTAAACATTATACCTTCGACTACTATTGAAACCAATGGCTTTGAAAATTTGAGCGTTTTTCCCAATCCAAATAATGGTTTGTTTACAGTAACGTTAAACGGTACCTTAGATAGTACTATTGATATTGGTATTTTTGATATTAGAAACCGTCTTATTTTTAAAAAAACATTCCAAAATCCAGGAGATTTTAACCAAGATATACAACTTAATAATACGCAAACTGGAATGTATATTTTAAGAATATCAGACGATAAGAAAACCGAAACCAAAAAAATTATAATTCGGTAGTTCTAATTCTGTTTATCATTCAACATTACCATTTAATAGCATTTTTTTATTGGGTTTAAGTGTTAGCTCTTTAAAATGTTGCTTGTATTTAAGCTGTATTGTTTTTTCCTTACAGGATAAAAGTATTACCTTTTTTAATGCTCCGTTTTCCCATTCCAAATCCACTTCAATATCACCACGAGCCTTTAGTCCGGTAATACTACCATTTTTCCAATGGGTAGGTAAAGCGGGAAGCAAACGTAAAAAACCTTCGTGCGACTGCAATAATAATTCGGCTACACCGGCGGTATAACCAAAATTACCGTCGATTTGAAATGGCGGATGCTCATCGAACAAGTTATGGGCGATTGATTTTTTTAAAAACGCATCAATATTGTGCTGTGCCGAAACAGAATCTAACAAGCGGGCATTAAAGTTTATCATCCAAGCACGACTCCAACCGGTACCGGCACCACCATATTCTATGCGGTAATCTATAGTTTTTTGTGCTCCTAAAAAAGCCAAGGTATCGCTTTCGGTTATGGTTGTTCCGGGATGCAAAGCGTACAAATGCGACATATGGCGATGCCCTTTTTCGGGTTCGTCGTAGGGCTTGTTCCATTCTAAAATCCTACCATCGGGGCCTATCTGTACGCTGGGAAGCAGCTTAGCCAACTTTTCTTTTACTTCGGCAACAAGAGGTTCTTCTATATTTAGAATATTTGTGGTTTCAATATAATTGGTAAAAACCTCTGCAATTATTTGATGCCCCATGGCACAACCGTACGAAAGTGCAGCGCGTTGGCCATTTTCGGCAATATATGAATTTTCGGGCGAAGATTCGGGTGTTGAAACATAACCGTTCAAATTTTCATCCCAAACCAACCAATCGGCGTAAAAGGCTGCTATTTCCTTTAAAAACGGATACGCCCTTTCTTTAAGGAAAACGTTATCTTCTGTAAATTTGTAATATTCAAAATAATGTTGTGCCAACCAGCCGCCACCATGTATCCAAGCGCCCCAATACGCTTTGCCTCCTCGTACCCATGTGGTTGCCCAAAAATCGGAAGCATGGTGTATTACAGCTCCTCTTTTTATACCATATTGTTCTATGGCATTTTTTTTACCATGTGCTATAAGTTTGTCGGAAAAATGAAAAAAGGGTTGGTTCAGTTCGGCCAAATTGGTAAGATTTGCCGGCCAATAATTCATTTGCATGTTTATGTTTAAGTGATAATCGGCATTCCAAGGTGCTTTTATATGTTCGTTCCAAAGACCTTGCAGGTTGGCCGGATTGGCACCCGGTCTTGAAGATGAAATAAGTAAATAACGCCCATAATGGAACAGGAGCGATGCCAACCCGATATCAACTTGGCCTTTTTTAGTGCGTTGCAAGCGTACATTGGTGGGTAAAGTGTCCTGTGCGTGTTCTTTTAAATTGAAAGTAACCCTGTTATAAAAGGCTTGATAATCTTCTATATGGCGTTTTAACAATTCATCGGTATTAAATTTTAAGGCTTTTTCAATTACTTTTTTGTTTTCGGCTACATAGTTTTCGGTATGGTAATACGATGATTTTCCGCTAATGTAAAGTATGGCCGACTTAACATTGGTTAATGTTAGCGTACCGTTTTTGGCCTCGATTTTATCGTTTGGTGCTTTAACATGTAATAGGGTTTCGAACTTAACACCGTAATCAATCGGGAAAGGTTCCGAGAATTTTTTACCCCCCAATTGGGTAACTTCACCTTTCATACTTATTTCGTTATTGGAAGGATTGCTAACCGTAACGGTTTCCTTGCCATTGTCCTTTGGGCGGTTTAGTTTTAAGCTGAATGATATGCCTTCCGGATTTTCACTTTCCAAATAAACAATTAAAACATCGTCTGGCGTAGAGGCAAATACCTTTTGCGAAAATGCATAACCATTAACTTTATATGTTGTTGTTGAAAGGGCTTTGTTTAAATTGAGCGAGCGTTTGTAATCGGTAATGGTTCTGTCTCCTTTAAAATCAATATACAAATCGCCCATGGTTTGGTGCGACCGCACAACGGACTTAAAGGAAAATTTTTCCACATATAAACTATCGGCCAATTGGAGCTTCCTTTCCTCTACCAATTGTCTAATTTTGGCAAGATCATCTGGTGTACCTTTAGAATTTCCCCAATCTTCCGGGCCGCCGGGCCACATGGAATCTTCATTAAGTTGGATGCGCTCGTTTGTAGTGCCTCCAAAAATCATGGCTCCCAAACGGCCATTACCAACGGGTAGAGCCTGTATCCACTTTTCGGCAGGTTTATCGTACCAAAGTTCTTGAACAGTTGTTGGCTTTTTTTCTTCGGAACAGGAAAAAGTAAGTCCTAAAATTAATAATAGTTTAAAACGTTTGGATAGTGTTGGTACCATGGTTGGTGTTTATGGTTTTTGTATAAAAATAAGAATTATTTTGCTAAATACAGACATTTAAAAAGCCGTAAAACCACTTTCTTAAAAACCAAAAAGACAAGCCAAATAAGATAATTTTTCATCAATCTACATAAATAATATAATAATATTATCTTTACCTTTTCAAATTAATTATAAACCATCACTCGTAATATATCGTTATTAACGGGTTCAAGATATAAAAATATGGCTTGTAACAATTGTTCGACAGGCAAAAGCGGACAGCCAAGAGGATGCCAGAATAATGGTACCTGTGGAACCGATAGCTGCAATAAACTAACTGTTTTTGATTGGTTATCGAATATGTCGCTACCCAATGGAGAAAAACCGTTTAACTGGGTTGAAATCCGCTATAAAAACGGACGGAAAGATTACTATTTCAATTCCGAAAACCTCACACTTTCCATAGGCGATGTGGTGGCTACACAAGCACAATCTGGTCACGATATAGGTGTTGTTACCCTTACGGGCGAATTGGTGCGCGTACAAATGAAACGCAAAAATGTACCCGTAAAAGAAAAAGAGGCACTTAAAATATACCGCAAAGCCAACCAAAAAGATATCGATGTTTGGCAACAGGCTCGGGAGCGTGAAGAGCCCATGAAAGTAAAAGCACGTCAATTTGCGATTGATTTAAGATTAGAAATGAAAATTTCCGATATAGAATTTCAAGGTGATGCAAGTAAGGCCACATTTTATTATACCGCCGAAGAACGTGTAGATTTTCGTGAACTCATCAAAGTATTTGCTCGCGAATTTAGAACCCGAATAGAGATGAAACAAATAGGTTTCCGTCAAGAAGCTTCACGTCTTGGTGGCATTGGTTCGTGTGGGCGCGAACTGTGCTGTTCTACTTGGTTAACCGATTTTCGTTCGGTAAGCACTTCTGCCGCACGTTATCAGCAGTTATCGTTAAATCCGCAAAAATTGGCCGGACAATGTGGCAAGTTAAAATGCTGTCTTAACTACGAGCTGGATACCTATTTGGAAGCCTTAAAAAGTTTTCCAAAGTCCGAAATAAAACTCCATACCGAAAAAGGGGCTGCTATTTGCCAGAAAATAGATATTTTTAAGGGACATTTATGGTATGCATACGAAGGCGAATGGGCCAATTGGCTTAAAATTACTACCGAACAAGCTAACGATATTATCGAAAAAAATAAGAATAACGAAAAAGTTGCCACACTAGAAGAATTTGCTTCAGATTTACTAGAAGATACTAAAATTGACTTTGAAAACGTTGTAGGGCAAGACAGTTTAACCCGTTTTGATAATCCAAAGCCCAGAAACAAACGTAAAAGAAATAAGAACAAAAACAATAATAGGAACAATAACA
Source organism: Aestuariibaculum sp. (assembly GCA_047975295.1). Lineage (GTDB taxonomy): Bacteria > Bacteroidota > Bacteroidia > Flavobacteriales > Flavobacteriaceae > JBKEDH01. Next base: position 18,229 of record JBKEDH010000013.1, on the reverse strand, counting down.
ACAGGAAAAACAACAAACCCAGAAACCAAAAAACAAACCATGCCAAAAAGTAAAGTGCTGTTTTTTTTATTTGTTGCTTTAATATGTATGGCTTGCGACTCCAAAAGTGTGTTCGACCAATACAAAACCTTGCCCAATCAATGGCACAAAGATACTGTTGTAAGTTTTAACATAACACCGCCCGATTCTACCCAAACCTACAATTTATTTGTTAACCTAAGAAATACCAACGCATACAAGTACAGTAATTTATTTTTAATTGTAGAAATGGTATTTCCGCACGGTAAAACTATAACAGATACCTTAGAATATAAGATGGCCGATGCAACAGGTAAGTTTCTTGGTACGGGATTTAACGATGTAAAAGAAAATAAACTTTGGTACAAAGAGCATGTGGTTTTTAACGAAACCGGTAAATACCAAGTAAATATACAACAAGCCATGCGCGAAAACGGAAAAGAAAATGGTGTGTTGGAACTGGATGGCATAACCGATGTTGGTTTTAGAATAGAGAAAGCGCCTTAGTAAATGGTGAATAAAATAGAAGATTAAGACCGGTTTTTAGAACTTATCAAGATCTTGAAAGATAATTTTTAACCTGAACCAAAAGTGGGTACAGTATAAAAATACAAAACAATTTTTCATGGCAAAACAAAAGCAGACAACCAAACAGCAAGATTTTTCAAAATACATAAGATGGTTCTGGATATTATTTACAGGAGCTATTGTATCTGTTTTACTTCTTTTTTTATTAGCTTCTTGGGGTGTATTTGGCGAAATGCCCGACCATACCGTATTGGAAAATCCAAAAACCAATCTCGCTACCGAAATTGTATCTTCGAATGCCCAAACATTGGGTAAGTTTTATCTTGACGACAACCGTACACCCGTAAGTTACAACGAACTGCCCAAACACTTGGTAGATGCTCTTGTTGCTACCGAAGACGTGCGCTATTACGAACATTCTGGAATCGATTGGTACGGTACCGGCCGTGCTGTTGTAAAAATGGGCGGTGGTGGTGGCGCCAGTACCATTTCGCAACAATTGGCCAAACAGTTGTTTCATGGTGAAGGCTCTAAAAACATTGTAGAACGTGTTATACAGAAAATTAAGGAGTGGATTATAGCCATCCGCTTAGAGCGCCAATACACAAAAGAGGAAATTATAGCCCAATACTTCAATATTTACGACTTTGGCAACAATGCCGATGGTATTCGTAGTGCTGCACGCATATATTTTGGAAAAGAACCCAAAGATCTCGACATAAAGGAATCGGCCATGTTAGTAGGCATGTTTAAAAATTCATCCTTATATAACCCAAGACCAAACCGAAATCCTGTAGGTGTTAAAAACAGGCGTAATGTTGTTTTGTTTCAAATGAAAAAATATGGATACATTACGCAAGCCGTTAAAGATTCATTACAAAAAACCGAATTGAATTTAAACTACTCACCCGAATCGCACCGTGAAGGCATTGCTACTTACTTTAGGGAATATTTAAAAACCTTTATGAAAGAGTGGATTAACGAAAATCCAAAACCGGATGGCACAAAATGGAATTTATATAACGACGGATTAAAAATATATACGACCATCGACTCCCGTATGCAACAACATGCCGAAAACGCCGTACAACAACACATGGCGAAATTGCAGGCTGAATTTTTTCACCAAAACACACCCGATCGTAACCCAACAGCTCCTTTTTTAGATTTAAAAGAAATCGCTATCGATTCACTTTTAAAACGGTCTATGAGGCAATCAGAACGGTGGCGCCACTTAAAATACGACTTAAAGAAAAGCAATAAGGAGATAGAAGCCTCTTTTTACAAACCCATTGATATGACGGTTTTTAAATGGATAGACGGTAAGACAGCGGAAATAGATACCATAATGAAACCCATAGATTCCATGCGTTATTATAAAACATTTTTGCGCACGGGCATGATGTCCATGAATCCACAAACGGGACATGTAAAAGCTTGGGTTGGCGGTGTGGACTACCGCCATTTCCAGTACGATATGGTTAAACAGGGCAAGCGTCAAGTAGGTTCTACTTTTAAACCTTTTGTGTATTCGGCAGCTATCGACCAATTGCATTATTCGCCATGCGACGAACTTCCCAACGTACCTTTTTGTATAGAAGCACTTAAATTTGGAAATCCCGAAGATTGGTGCCCTAAAAATTCCGATGGTAAATACGGAGGTAACCGTACCTTAAAAAATGCCTTGGCAAATTCGATCAATACTATTACTGCTCAGTTAATGGATAAAGTTGGCCCACAAACCGTTATCGATTTGGTGAGGAAATTGGGTGTAGAATCCGAAATCCCCACAGTACCGTCCATTGCTTTGGGAACACCCGATTTAAGTGTTTACGAAATGGTTGGAGCCTATTCTACCTTTGCAAATAAAGGTGTTTACACAAAACCGGTAATGGTAACCAGTATCGAAGATAAAAATGGTACTATTCTATACCAATTTAAACCCGAAACACGCGATGTTTTAAGTGAAGAAATAGCCTATGTTACCATAAAACTTCTGGAAGGTGTAACCCAAGGCGGTTCGGGTACCAGATTGCGCCATAATTGGGCCAAAAACGTACCGGTTTACAAAGAAATTATTACAGGTTATCCTTACGAATTTACAAATCCAATAGCGGGAAAAACAGGAACTACGCAAAACCAAAGTGATGGTTGGTTTATGGGTATGGTACCTAATTTGGTAACTGGAGTTTGGGTTGGCGCCGAAGATCGTGCAGCACATTTTAAAAGCATAACTTATGGACAAGGAGCATCGATGGCACTGCCAATTTGGGGACTCTATATGAAAAATTGTTATGCCGATGATAAATTGGATATTTCGAAAGCTGCTTTTAAAGTACCAAAAGATTTATCCATTAATGTAGATTGTACAAAGGAAAACAACGAAACCCCCGATGGCGGACAAACAGAAGTTCCTGATGAGTTGGATTTTTAGGGTATTTAAAAGTAATGGTCTGCTATTCTAAAAACAAATACTAATTAATTTATCCCCTTGATGAACAAAATGTTGATATGTATGATTAATTCTAACAAAAAATGGCAAATAAATACGTAAACTTTATTTCAGATGAACATTTACTGATGTGTATTGAGAATTTACACAATTCGTACTTGAAAGCCAAAAACAACGTTTCCAAAAAGAGTTTTTATAACAATAAGGTCGATACGATTAAGTTAACCTTTGATGCTAAATTTAATAGTATAAGCGAAGATGAACTTATCCAATCCGAAATTTTTCGTCAAATTGATAAATCCATCAATAATTCTATCGGAACTTTTCATGAACAAATTCTTGGTGGAATAAAAGGTTACGAAGTTGGAAACCTAAGTGGTTTTGACATTAAAGCAACGGATAGTACTTTATTTGCCGATATCAAAAACAAACATAACACAATGAACAGTAGTTCGGCCGAAGCATTGTTTCAAAAACTGGCTCGTTATGCGGATGATTACAAAAAAGCAAAGTGTTATTGGGTTCAAATTTTAGCAAAAAGCAGTTTCAATGAACACTGGAAAGGGGAAATTAACGGTAAAGAATACAGCCATTCTAGAGTTTTTAAAATTTCAGGAGACCAATTTTATGCAATGCTTTCCGGACAAGACGATGCTCTTTATCAGTTGTACAAAGTATTACCAAAGGCTATTAATGATTATTTGATATCTACAAAAACGAATCAAAAGAAAAAAGAAAGTTCTGCTTTAGATGAAATTTCTGCTGAAACCGAAAAATCGAAACGAACTATTCTGAATCAAATTACTTTTGATAATTACAGTTATTATTTGGGGTTTGACAAGCTGTAATATTTATTCAAAAATTTAATGATTGAATAACCAACTTCCTGACCGAGATTAACCGGAACAGCATTACCAATTTGCTTGTATTGTTGCGCCAAAGAACCGGTAAATTCCCAATCATCAGGAAAGGTTTGGATTCTTGCGTATTCCCTAACCGTAAAGGGACGGGTTTGGTCCGGATGGCATCTTTCGGTTTGCTTTTGAGCGGGACTACAAGTTAATGTCAAGCAAGGTTCGTCCCAGCCAATTCTTCGTGCCATTCCTGTTTTTCCACCACCCAAATAGAAACTTCCTCCCATATATTCTTTTTGAATTTCCAATGGCAAATCCCTCCAATATCCTTTTGGTGGAACTAAATCCAAAACCATTTTTTTACTCGCAGGGTATTTTGCTCCTTCCGATTTTGGGACTTTGCAATCGTACAAATCACCTTTTTTCAATGCATCCTTTAAGTTGAAAATTTTCTTGTAGGGTTTTGGATATTCATATTTTATATCAATATCTTTTCTAATTCCAACTAAAATTAGGCGTTCTCTTTTCTGTGGAACTTTATAATGAATGGCTTTTAAGACTTCGACAGGAACAATATTATAGCCAATTTCGTCCAAAATAGAAACCATTCCCTGCAAGGTTTTCCCATTATCATGACTCAACAGGCCCCGAACATTTTCGCCAATGCAAATCGGTGGGCTTACTTCTTTTACCACTCTCGCAAATTCATAAAAAAGTGTTCCTCTTGCATCTTCAAAACCCAGTCTTTTTCCTGCATAACTAAAAGCTTGACAAGGAAATCCTCCTGTAACCACATCAATTTTGTTAGCATATTCATTAAAATCAAAATCTTTTATATCGCCTTCTAAAATCTTCCAATTGGGACGATTTTTGCGTAAAGTTGCACAAGCAAATTTGTCAATTTCATTCAAAGCTTCGCACTTCAAGCCGGCTTTTTCCAAGCCTATTGCTAATCCTCCCGCTCCGGCAAAAAGTTCTAAAACTTTGTAATCATTTTCAGAATTTACAAAATTAGAAACCGTTTCTACAACATCGGTTTGAATGAATTCTGCAAACAAGGTTTCTACTTCTTCCCTTCGATAAACCCTGTAATTGCTCATCGGTTCACGAACGGCTGTTAATTTGCCTTCTTCGTCCCACCTTCGTAAAGTTTTTGTGCTTTTATTTAGGAGTTTTGCTGTTTCTGAAATTGTTAAATATTCATTCATAACCAAATTATACAACATTAGACATGGGTTACAAATTTAAAGAAAATAAAACTTAATTTCTATAATAAGCTTAGAAAAATAAATAGTAAATTCGAAATTGTTGTATATTACTATAAGTAAACCAACTTTCTACCTCACCAAAACCCCCTTTACATCCATTAACGGTATGGGTTGCAGGGCATGTTTATTTATTGTGTTTTTTCGAAATAAAAAAGTTTTATCGAACATTTTGTTCCTTTCAAAAAACGAGACTTTAAAGCTATTGTTAAGAGTAAAAAGGGCTTCCTGCATCAGTTCTATTTTGGCATAGCTTTTCTTTGGTAAAACATCCAATTTTTTTCTAAATGTTGCAGTTATTTTATCTTCACTATAACCATTGCTAACAATAAGAACCATATCTAAATCAATATCCTTATCGTTAATAATATAAGCGTTCCAGTCGTAGGTTTTGTATATATCGTTAAACTCGTTTACAATGGCCACATAAACTCCTTCAACTTTTGGTATTTCAATATCTTTTTTCATTTACAATGTACACTAAATTTTATCGGTTCCTTTATATACAATGGTTCGGTGTGGATACGGAATTTCAATACCTTCAACATCAAAACGTTTTTTTATACTTTCCAACAAATCGAAGCGGATGGCTGCCGAATCATCATAGTTTTTAGTCCATACCCATGCCCGTATATTTACCGACGAATCTCCAAGCCCCACTACTTTTATCCTTACTTTATCCATTCCATTGGCTTTATCTTCGGCGGTTCTATTATCCAATAAAAGCGGATGGTTTTCACATTCGCTACGGATTATATTCTTGGCCTTGTCGATATTACTATCGTACGAAATACCAATAATAATCCACTGGCATATTTTTTGGTCTTCCATCGTGAAATTGGTAACCCGTTCTTTGTTAATTATAGCATTGGGGATAACAATCATGGTATTCTGGAAGTTTTTAATAACTGTATGGCGTAAAGTTATATTATAGACCGTTCCCATTAATTCGTCGGTAACTTTAATAACATCGCCCAATTTAAACGGTTTAAAAGCAATAATAAACATACCGCTTACAATATTGCCCAAGGCTTCTTGAGAGGCAATACCAAGTACTACCGCTAAAACACCCGCACCACCAAGTGCCGTTTGCGCCAAGCCCCGCAATTTTGGAAAAGCCACGACAATAAGTAGCAGCCCAACAACATAAATACCAATAACAACAATATACTTTAAGAAGATAAGATTAGTGGCTTCTTCCTTATTTAATCGTTTTTCGTCTATTTGTTTGGTGAACAGTATTTGTGCCAAAGATCCGGCACTTAATGTTATAACAAGTACAATACCAATATAAAGGATTAAAAGAAAATTATCTTTTATTTCGGCTTGCATCTTATCGTTTAAAAATACGTACGAAATACTCATAATGGCCAAGATGGTCCAAAGTGAGGTTAAAATCCGTTTTATTATTTTAACCGTTTTAAAATTACTGACCTCCAATTTTTCATATAACTTATTGGAGATGTATTTGGCCAAAAATTTGGTAAGCCAAACCAGAACAGCATAACAAAGCAGTACAATTCCTATAAAAATAATTTGGTCCTTATATTCGGTAAAAAATTCTTTCATCTCTGTTTTTTTTGAATACCTGCTTTTTTAGGATAAGACTAGGCAGGTTTTTAAAAACCTGACTAGTCTGTTAAACTAAATATTTTAAAACAACTAAAGATTTATAGCCTGTTTAAATTTATATCAATTGTTTTTCTATGTCTCTTTTTGCGTATAATTTTATTAAAATTTCATCAAGTAGCACAGCTATTATCTTCTATTTTGTCTCATTATACATCAAATAAACTATACAAAAGTCAATCATACAAATTTAGACAGACTCTTAATATTTGTTAGTTATTTCCAACCTCCACCTAATGCCTCATACAAATTCACAACACTTAACAACTGCTGCAATTTATTATCAATAATATTTAGCTCGGCATTAAGGGCGCTTTCCCTTGCGGTAAGTAAATCCAGATAACTGGCAAAACCGTTGTTTAAAAGCTCTTCGGAATTACTTTCGGCCTTACGTAAGGCTTCTACCTGGTTTTGTCTGTATTCTATTTTTTCGGTTTCGGCTCGGTAATCGTAAAGGGCGTTCGACACCTCATTGCCTGCCGTTAACAAAGTTTTTTTAAACTGTAACAAAGCCTGTTCTTGTTGTGCTTTGGCAACTTCGTGCTGAGTTTTTATTTGGCGTTTATTAAAAATAGGTTGTGCCAAACCGCCCACAATATTGGCAAATAATGAATTGGCATTGAACAGTTGGTCCAACTCCAAACTTTGGAAACCTCCCGATGCGGTAACCGTTAACGACGGATAAAAATTGCTACGTGCCACATTGGTCATTTCAAAAGCATTTATTAAACCATATTCCGAAGCTACAACATCAGGCCTATTGCTTAACAATGTTGCCGGAACACCCAATTTAATATCACTGTTAAATTGTTGCTGTTCTAATTCACCACGTTCCACAATAACCGAAGTACGTCCTAAAAGCAGATTAAAAGCATTTTCGGTTTTAAAAATAGCTGTTTTTAAATCCACTTTTAAAGCCTTGGCACTATTGTATTGCGCAATGTATTGATCGACTGCTACTTGGTTAACCTCGCCTGCTTCTTTTAAGGCAGTAATGGTTTCTACCGATTTAGCCCTGTTTTCAATGGTTGCATTGGTTATTTTTAATTGCTCATCTAACGACAACAATTGGTAATACGTAGCCGCTATGGCCGACACCAACTGTGTTTTTACTGCTTGGTGTGCTGCCACACTTTGAAGGAAACTAGCATCGCCTGCACGTTTGGTGCTTCGTATTTTGCCCCAAATATCGGCTTCCCAAGATAAGTTTCCGGTAACTTGATACTGATCTAAACTACCATTGAAAAATGAGCCAAACTGACTGTTTTTTGATAGTTCTTGGTGCGTTAAGCCTGCTTCTGCACTTAATGTAGGGAAATAGCCTGCTTTACCTTGTTTCATATAGGCTTCGGCAGCAGCCATTTGTTGCATGGCCACACGAATATCCAAATTGTTGGCCAATCCTTCGTCGATATATTGGCTTAGGAAGGTGTCTGTAAACATATCTTTCCAAGATACATCGGCCATAGATAAGCTGTCGGTTGGTAAATTATCGGTTCGGTATAAAGCTTCAAGTGCTTCAAACTCCGGACGCTCGTAATTTTTGGCCACAAAACAGCTTTGCAATACTACCGCCATGATTACAATTGCGAAAGTTTTTTGCACTATTGTATGTTTTATAATTGTTTTCATGTGTTTATATTTATTGTTTTTCAAAGGTCACATGTAACATCCATATAATCATCCTACTGTGGGGCAAAATTTTAGTCATGGATTGTTTCATTTTTATCATTAATCTTCGTTAGTTTCGATTACTTCGGGCTTACCGCTTACTTTTTCCTGTAACCATTGGAACAGGATGAATAATATGGGGATAACAAATACCCCAAGAATGGTTCCTATAAGCATGCCTCCAGCAGCTCCTGTACCAATGGAGTTGTTTCCTTCGGCCCCCACTCCTTTAGCGGTTACCAACGGCATTAAGCCTAAAATAAAGGCAAAGGATGTCATTAAAATAGGGCGTAAACGTGCTTTGGCACCATTGATAGCGGCATCGACCAGACTTTCGCCATGACGGCGGCGCTGTACGGCAAACTCAACAATCAAAATAGCGTTCTTTGCCAGAAGTCCTACCAACATAATTAAGGCAATTTGGAAATAGATATTATTTTCTAAGCCCATCATTTTTGTTGAAAAGAAAGCCCCGAATACCCCCAGAGGTAATGATAATATTACCGAAAATGGCAATAAATAACTTTCGTACTGCGCCGATAATAGGAAATATACAAATACGATTACCAACATAAAGATAATCATGGTTTGGTTTCCTGCACTTACTTCCTCTCGCGATAATCCGGAATAGGCTACCTCGTAATGGCTTGGAAGGTTTTTAATTTCCTCGTTTACAACCGTAATGGCATCACCGGTACTAAACCCGGGATTTGAAGCTCCATTTATTTTTGTTGAATTATAAAGGTTGAAACGGGTTACCGATTGTGGCCCATAAACCCGTTTTAAGCTTACAAACTGGGTAATGGGTGTCATTTCGCCGCTTCCGGTTTTTATGTACAGGCCATTTAACGATTCGGCATTGGCACGATTTTCGGGCTTAGTCTGGATATACACACGGTATTGTTTACCAAATCGGGCAAAATCGGCTGCATAAACACTTCCTATATAACCTTGTAAGGTTGAAAAAATACTGCTTACCGAAACCCCGTACTTTTTGGTTAAAGGAACGTCGATTTCCATTTCGTATTGCGGATATTTGGTATTGAACGACGACTGCCCGTATTGGATTTGCGGATGCTTCATTAAACTGCCTATAAACTCCTGTGTGGTTTGATCCAATTCTTCAAAGTTACCACCCGATTTATCCAATAAATTTACTTCGAATCCACCCGAAAGCCCAAATCCGGGAATACTTGGCGGTGCAAAGAAAATAATATTCGCATCGGGAATGGTGGCAGCTACACCAAATAGTTTTCCTATAATGGCATTAGACGATTGATCGTCGGTTTCACGCTCGCTCCAATCTTTCAGTTTAATAAAACCAAGTCCGTAGTTACTACCGGCACCACTTAATAAACTTCTACCGTTAATAACCGTTACGGCACTTACTCCGGGAATTTGCTTGGCTTTTGCATAAAGTTCTTGAGTAACTACATTGGTGCGGTCCATCGATGCGCCTGCTGGCAATTCAATATTCATAAAAACAATCCCCCTATCTTCACTTGGTACAAAGCCGGTAGGCGTTGTATTTACTGCCCACCAAATACCAACTCCCGAAAGTATTAAAATAACAGCCGATATCCATTTGTTTTTATAAAGGAATTTCAAGGATTTTCCATAACGCTCGGTTGTGGCGTTAAATCCGGCATTAAACCTATCGTAAAAACGTTGTAGGAAACTTTTCTTTTTATCCTCGTGGTCGCCATGAACTTTAAGGAACAAAGCACTTAATGCAGGACTTAATGTCAAGGCGTTTACAGCCGAAATTAAAATAGCAACGATTAAAGTAATACCAAACTGCTCGTAAAATACGCCCGATGGTCCTTGTATAAAGGTTACGGGAATAAATACCGCTGCCATAACCAAGGTAATGGATATAATGGCTCCGGAGATTTCGTGCATGGCATCCAACGTTGCTTTTCTTGCACTCGTGGCGCCTTCGTCTATTTTGGCATGTACGGCTTCTACTACCACAATGGCATCATCGACCACAATACCAATAGCCAATACCAAGGCAAATAAGGTTAGCAGGTTAATAGAATATCCGAATAAATTAAGGAAAAAGAACGTACCGACAATAGCCACCGGAACTGCAATAGCCGGAATTAAGGTAGAACGGAAATCTTGAAGGAATATAAACACCACCAAGAACACCAATAAAAAGGCCTCGATAATGGTATGCATTACCTTATTCATAGATGCCGTAAGGAATTCGTTGGTGTCGTAATTGATTTTGTATTTTACGCCTTCGGGGAAGTCTTGCGATAAACGCTCCAACTCTGCTTTAATCTGCTCGATAATTTCCTGTGCGTTAGAACCTGCCGTTTGGTAAATACCCATGTTTATACTGGGGAATCCTTCTGTAAAACCAAAGGAATCGTAGCCTTGGGCATCCATTTCAATAGAGGCAACATCACTTAGTCGCAAATATTCGCCATTGTCCAAAGCTTTTATAATAATGCTTTTATATTGTTCTTCGGTTTTAAAGCGTCCGCCGTACTTAATATTGTAGGTAAAGGACTGGCCATCGTTTTGTCCTAACGATCCTGCCGAAGCCTCTAAGCTTTGTTCGTTAAGTGCTGCCCTTATTTCGCTTGGTACCAAATTGTAGGCTGCCAGTTTTTCGGGTTTCAACCAAATACGCATAGCGTAATCCTGACTACCAAAAACGTTTACGTTACCCACACCGTTAACACGTTGCAGTGCCGGAATAACGTTGATTTTTAAGTAGTTTTGAACATAGGTAGCGTTATAGTCTTTGTTTTCGGAATACACCGACATAAACATCAATGCCGATGTTTGTTGTTTTTGCGTAATAACGCCTGTTTGTATTACGGCTTGTGGCAACAGGGCATTGGCACGTGCCACACGGTTTTGTACGTTTACTGCCGCAATATCGGGGTCGATTTCCTGATCGAAATATACTGTAATGTTGGCAGAACCATCATTTGAAGCTGTAGAGGTCATATAAGTCATTCCTTCTACCCCATTTATTTGTTCTTCAATAGGAATGATAACACTTTCCATAACCGTTTCGGCACTGGCTCCCGGATAGGAAGCGTTAACCTGAATGGTTGGCGGGGCAATATCCGGATATTGTTCTACCGGTAGGGTGGTGTAGCCCAAAACACCCAAAATAACTATAATAATGGAAATTACAGTAGATAAAACCGGCCTTTCTATAAATGTTTTTAACATAATTCTTATCTAAAATAGGGATTATTGAAATAGTGGTTTTATTGGTTTTACGATACTATCGAAAGCTACCGTTTGCGGCTGTATGGGCATACGATTACGTAATTTACCTATGCCTTTAGGTACAATTAAATCGCCGGCTTTAAGGCCGCCATCGACCACATAAAGTAAATCGGTTTTATCTTTAATACTTACTAAGGTTGCTATAACGGCATTGTCTTCACCTACTTTATAAACAAAGGTTTGGCCCTGTTGCTCGAACGTGGCTGCCTGCGGTATAACTAAGGTGTTGTTGTAATGTGTTGGTATTTCTATGGTGCCGCTATTGCCATTGGTAAGCAATAAATTTGGATTGTTGAACATGGCTCTGAAACTTACGGTTCCGGTAGCAGCATCGATTTGTCCTGTTACCGTTTGTATGGTGCCTTCTTCTTCGTAAGTCTGCCCATTTGCCAATAACAATTTTACTTTTGGGAAGTTTTTAATTTTATCGTGAAGGGTCTTGCCTTCGGCTTTTTGAAGGAAGTTCAAATATTCGGTTTCGTTCATCGAGAAAAAGGCGTAAACGTTTTCAATGCTGGCCACTGTTGTTAAAGGTTTTGCGCTTGAAGCACTTACTAAAGTCCCCTCTCGGTAGGGAATGGCACCTACAAAACCATCGACCGGACTGGTTACAGTAGCGTAGCCAATATTGGCAACAACACTATTGTAACTGCTTTTAGCCTGAAGTAACTTGGCCTTGGCTGTTTCCAATTGTACAGAACTAATAATGTTTTTCTCTACCAGCGGTTTTAATTTATTTACCTCTACCTGCGCTGCGTTTACGTTGGCTTTGGCAGCTTCGGCATCTTGACTAAGCGACTGGGTCTCTAATTTAAACAAAGCCTGGCCTTTGCGTACTTTTTGGCCTTCGTCCACCAGTACTTTTTGTATATAACCGCTAACCTTTGCACGCACATCACTATTAATAGTGCCTTCTATTGTGGTCGGGTATTTTATAAATCCGGTTACATTTTTTTGTGGTACGGCTGTTACTGCAAACGGCATTGCCTGTTGTTGTTGCGGTGCCTGCTGTTGTTTGTCGTTACAACTTACAAGAAGTAAAGCAAAAATACTTAAAGTTGTTATTTTGTACATTTTAACGTGTTTCATTTTTAATGTTTGATTAATTGTTTGTGTTCTACAATGGTTTCTTTTAATTTGCTTATGGATTTTATGGCTTCGTTGTGAAATTCAATGAAGTTTTCGTGTATATGACAATCGAATTTATTGTCTTTTTCTAATGTTTTGTTTGCTTCAATCTTATAATTCATTATTTCTATGTGCAGTTCCTGTTCGTCTTTCCATTCGTCGATTAAATCGCTAATGTCTTTAATCATGGTTTCTGTATTTATAATAAAGTATTTTTTTCTATCGCCGGGTTTTGTAAAATAGTTTAGACGCTTTAAGTCCTGTAAATGGTTTAAATGTGTAGAAATGGTGCTTTTGCTGGCACAGAGGTTAGATACCAAATCTTCAAAGGTTGTCCCTTTTTTTCCTGTTAAAACCACGTAAGCCAGAATTCTTGCAGCAACAGGTGCAATTTGCCCCCGTTTTTCCATGTGTACCCCCAGTTTTTCAACTAAGTTAACTTTTATGTTATTCAATTTTTCCATGATTTTTTAATTTTAACTGCGCAAAAATACATTTAGTTCGGAACAAACCGAACTAAACGAAGTTAAATAATTGTTAAATAGAAAATATAAAGGAAAATCATTTCTATAAGACAAAGTCCCGTAATAATGAAATTAGGATAATGGCAAAGCAGGGTATGGGTTATAATACAGATTTAAACTGCTCTAAAAACCGAACATCGTTTTCGCTTAATAAACGGATATCGTTAATTTGATGCAGTAACATGGCTATACGGTCTATACCCACTCCAAAAGCAAAACCGGAATATTCCTTAGAATTTATTTTGCAATTTTCCAGCACATTGGGATCCACCATACCGCAACCGCCAATTTCTAGCCACCCCGTACCTTTGGTAATACGATAATCGGACTCTGTTTCCAACCCCCAAAAAACATCTATCTCGGCACTGGGCTCGGTAAACGGGAAATAGGATGGACGTAGTCGTATTTTCGATTTCCCAAAGAGTTGTGTAGTAAAATACTGTAGTGTTTGTTTTAAATCGGCAAAGCTTACGTCTCTATCAATATATAAACCTTCTACCTGATGGAAAAAACAGTGCGAACGTGCCGAAATGGCTTCGTTGCGGTAAACACGCCCCGGTGAAATGGTGCGAATGGGAGGCTTGTTATTTTCCATATAACGCACTTGTACCGAACTGGTATGCGTACGTAATAATACATCGGGATTGGTCTGTATAAAAAAAGTATCCTGCATATCGCGTGCCGGATGGTATTCGGGTAAGTTCAATGCAGTAAAGTTATGCCAGTCGTCTTCCACTTCCGGACCCTCGCTAACATTAAATCCTATATTCGAAAATATTTCAATAATTTGGTTTTTAACAATAGAAATAGGATGCCTTGCTCCAAGCTCTATTGGTTCGGCTGGACGAGACAAATCACCGTAAACAGCATTGCTTTCTTCTTTGTTATCTAAAGCTTCCTTTATGGTGTTTACTTTATCTTCGGCCGTTTTTTTAAGGGTGTTTATAGCTTGTCCAAATTCTTTCTTCTGGTCGTTAGCTATGTTTTTAAATTCGGCAAAAAAATCGTTCAACAGGCCTTTTTTGCCCAGATATTTTATTCTAAAAGCTTCCAGCTCTTCTTTTGTTTTTGTTGTAAAAGCTTCGGCTTCGGCAGTTAGGGCTTTTATCTTTTCTATCATATCTCTATTAAAATAATGGCAAATTTACTTTTTTATTTAGACTTTTTAGATTGAAGTGATTTAAACTTTACTATTTAATAACCGAAAAATAGGCTACTTTTAATTTTATAACGGCCATTTCTATTTCCTCTTTATTTAGATGACCAAACCCAAAGCGGATAGCACAGGTACTTTTATTTTGATACAGTATGGTTTTAGGTAAAAATAAATCATTTTTTTCGGCTTGATTGGCAAGTTTAGCTAAGGGGATAATGGGGTCAAACTGAAGCCACACCGCCAACCCTCCAGAAGGTTTATTCCATTTTGCTATGGTTTTAAAATGCAGGGAAAGATGTTTGCATAAATAATCGCAACGTTGCTTATAAGCTACAATATTTTTTTTAAGCAGTCGGTAAATTTCACCTTCACTAATAAGTTCAGACAGCATTTGCTTTTGTATAATATCTCCCTGCCTATCGACTAATTGTAGGTAATTTTTCGCTTCGGTAATTAAACACTCGGGAGCAACAACAAATCCTGTATGGAAACTTGGAAACAGCGATTGCCCCAACTTGCCAAGATAAATAACCATACCGTGCGAGTCTGAGCTTGCCATGGGTAACATAGCCGAACCTTCGAATTGGAAATCGTAATCGAAATCGTCCTCTATAATGGCAAATTGATATGTTTTGGCCAGTTGCATTAACTTTAAACGACGTTCGGCACTAAGTGTTTTTGTAGTAGGATAATGCCGTTGGGCACATACATAAACACAACGTATGGTGTTCTTAATAAAGTGCTTTTCTATATAATCGACATCAATACCATTGTTATCCACAGGTATTGTTTTAATGATAGCACCCGACTGCTGAAAAATCATATTAGCGGTATAATGGCTTAAATTTCCTACTAAAACGATATCGTTTGTCTTGATTAAAAGCTGCGAAACAATGTATAGACTCATTTCTGTACTTCGGGTACTTAACAAATTTTCGGGCTTTACATGAAATCCCCGTGTTGAATTTAAAAAATTGCTTAACTGAACCTCGAATGCCGAATATGCGTTTATTGTTGTTTGGTTCCACTTAGAAACTAGGGTTTTACGTTTCATCGATGCACTATACCATCTTGAAAATTCGTGTGTAGGGTGTAAGCGTAAATCGGGTTGACCATCGTTAATATTGTATTTTGAGTTGCTGTTTTGCAGTGTCGATGCCAAGTGAAAAGATGGTTGAAATGGAAATCCTGTGCTTTTAGGGTATTGATGGACTTGGTTTATATGTTGGGATACCGCTTTTATAGTTATCGGTTTTTGTTCCGGTACCAAGATAAAAGTGCCTTTGTTTGGAACAATTTCTACCCAACCTTGCGAGGCCAATTCGTCATAAGCCGCCACAGCTGTATTGCGGTGTATTTTTAATAATTTGCTAAAAATCCGTGTGCCGGGCAATGCAGCACCTTTTATTAAATAGCCTCTCTGAATGGCATTGATAATTTGTTGGGCTATTTGAATATAAACCGCTGTAGTGTTTGTTTTATCGAAATAAATAAGCTGTTTTAGCAATTTTTTATCCGGACTATCTGTCATTTTAAAACTGGACTATGTTTATAGTCCGGAAAGTTACGAATTTTGTATTGTTTAAAATAATTTACCAAAAAAAGCATCTATGAAAAATAACATCTTTTTAGCCGTTACTTTTATTCTTCTTTGTTATGTAATAACGAATGCCCAAGAGCAGCAAAACAAAAATAATACATTAAGCGAAGTGGTTATTACCGCCAATCGTATCGATTTACCTTTTAAGGAAAATTCCAGAACCATTTCGGTAATCACTTCAAACGACATAAAGAACAGCGCTGCTGTTAACCTAATCGATTTACTGCAACAAGTTACCGGAGTAGATATACGTCGTCGTGGTACCGGTGGATCTCAAGCCGATTTGTATATACGTGGCGGAAGTTTCGATCAGACCTTGGTGCTTATAGATGGTATAAAAATGGACGATGCACAAACGGGGCACCACTCATTAAATGCTACTTTGCCATTAGAAGTTATTGAGCGTATAGAAATTATTAAAGGCCCTGCTGCCAGAATTTATGGGCAAAATGCCTTTACTGGCGCTATTAATATTGTTACCAAGAAAAAATGGAATAACGGCTTATTGGCAAATATCGAAACAGGCTCTTACAAACAGCTAAATACATCGGTTACAACAGGGTTAAATTTAGAAAACTCGGCCCATATTTTCCATGCCGACCGGAACACTTCGGACGGTTATCGTTATAACACCGATTACGACAACCAAAACTATTTTTTAAAGAGTATTTTTAATAAAAAAGGACAGGCCATTGAAATGATTTCGAATTTTAGCGAACGTAAATTTGGAGCTAATGGTTTTTACGCTACTCCAGCCGCAATAGACCAATACGAAGAGACCCAGAACAGTTTAATTGGGTTTTCAACAAAATTTGTATCAAATAAATTAAGCATAACGCCTCGAATATATTGGAAACGCAACCAAGATGAATATATTTATGTACGCCAAGATCCTTCCATTTATCGAAATTTACATATATCCGATAAAATAGGTGTCGAAGCTAATGCATCCTATACCTCTAATATAGGCATTACCGGTTTTGGTATCGACCTCTCGAAAACCTATTTTAAAAGTAATAATCTGGGCAATAGAAATCGGTTTATGGCAAATTTATTCTTAGAGCATCTATTAAAGTTGGCCAATGATAAATTGGATATTACGCCAGGTATTGCTGTTTCGTATTTTTCAGACTTTAAATTCCATGCTTTTCCGGGTATCGACATTGGCTACCGTATAAGCGACAACTTAAAAGCCTATGCCAACATGGGCTATACGTACCGCATACCTACTTATACAGATCTGTTTTATACCGACCCAGTCAATATAGGAAACGAAAACCTTAAACCCGAAGAAGCCTTTGCCCAAGAAATAGGATTAAAATATATCACTTCCAATTTTACGGGATCGTTCAGTTTTTTTAATAGAGATTCTAAAAAATTAATCGATTATGTAAAAGAAAACGAAGACGATAAATGGCAGGCCACCAATATTGCTGGTCTAAACACTACGGGTATTGAATTGGATGCGTCATATCATTTCAAAATAAGTCAATACAACCAAAGTCTAACATTGGGCTATACGTATATAGACGACCAAATTAAGGCCTTGGATGTTAATTTTTCCAAATATGCCATTAATTCGTTAAAACATCAAATTACAGGACGTTTCAGTTCACAACTGTTTAAACATGTAAGCCATAACATTATTTATAAATATACCGAGAGAACTAGTGGCGAAAGTTATAACGTGTGGGATGCTTCGGTAATCGTTTCTTTAAAACCATTTGAATTTACAATAATAGCAAACAATATCTTTAATGCCGAATATACCGAAACCAATCTAGTGCCCATGCCAAAAGGCAATATGCTTTTTGGATTGAAATATAATTTTAAATAAGGGATATAACCATACAATGATATTATTAGAACCTGTTTAAATTTGTATGATAGACTTTTTGTATAGTTTATTTTTGATGTAGAATGAGGAAAAATAGAAGATAATAGCTGTGCTAATTGATGAAATTTTAACGAAATTATGCGTAAAAAGAGATATAGAAAAACAATTGATATAAATTTAAACGGTTCTAAAATTCCTTTTTCAGTTATAAAGTAGCCAATTAACCCGAAAATTAAGGATAATAAAATTATTGAAGCGATTAGACTAATCATAATTTTACCTTTTTTCGGATTTTTCCAAATCTTTTTG
>JBKEDH010000085.1:0-3701 GCA_047975295.1 Aestuariibaculum sp. | reverse complement strand
GCTCGAAAAGGGCATCGGGATAGGTAACAATTATGGCTGGTTTTTTTCTGGAATTAATACGGTTAAGCACTTCGGCACGTAGCAGTACATTGGCATTATCGGTTTCTTCAACTTCATACGGTCGGCGGTAACTGCCCGGATAGAATAACACATTTTTTTCGTTGCAAAGCTGCTCTAAATCGTTAAGGTAAAAGGCAGCTTCTTCCTTATCGTTAAAAACCAGCAAGAACGGTAAATTGGAAGTTTTAAACAGATTAGAAATAACAAACGAAAACGACGATCCTACCAAGCCTTTTAAATAAACCCGAGCTTTATCCTGTTTAGAGGCAATAGCAACTTGCAGATTTTGCAATTGCGAAGTCTGTAAATAGGTTTGCGAGATATTTTCCTTACTCACGTATTTTTTAATTTATGGCAAATATACGAGATAGGTTTGAGGAGGGAAACCATTTATGCCTATTAGATGAAACAAAAAACCGTTTCGGTTATATCGAAACGGTTTTTGCGCTGCTAATTAATATTCAAACTTCTTTAAAAAAGTTGAATTTCTTATTGTTTTATAACCCGTAATGTTTTACTACTGGTGGCCGTAGTTACTTTTACAAAATACACACCAGATTGCCCTTGTATTGGTAACTCTACGTTTTTGTTAGTTATTGTAGTTTGGTAAACCATTTTGCCCAATACGTTATATATGGTAATATTTGTATTTTCTGCTTTTGGTAGACTTAAGGTTACATTACCTCTTGTTGGGTTGGGATAAAGTACCACGGCTAATTGTTGCGTATCGTTGTTAATTGTTAGCGTTGTTATTGCTACAGCTTCAGAGGTTTGACTACAACCATCCTGCGTTATAATTACTTTGTAATTACCATTTGCTGTTGCGGTAAAACTTTGGCTGGTAGCACCACTAATGGCAGCATTACTACTGTCCAACCATTGGTAGGTTATATTGACACCACTTGCATTGGCAGTTATGGTAGCACCATCGACCGAGGTTGATACATCAATACCTTTATCTTCCCACTTTAACGTGGGGTAGTTACAGGCAATATCCCATGTATTTGCAAAATCCCATCCGGCATTGGTAAACGTACTTTGGGTTTGCATTTCGGTAGTGGTTTTACCTATAACACCTTCGGCTGAAGCATTATTACCAACGCCTTTGGTTTGCCCGGATGTTTCGGTGTTCCATATATTGTTTTCTAAAGCAGGATTAGAGGGATGGGTACCTCCTATTAAAGCCCCTATATTGGCGTATTCCTCGTCGTATGTTCCTGTTTTTGTAACACTACCCGTAGCATAACAATTGCTAATAGTTGAAAAAGTGTTACCAACCAAACCACCTGTATATATCGGCCCCGAAACATTTCCTGTAGCATAACAATTGCTTATGGGGCCGGCAGAATCGCCAACTAAGCCGCCGGCATAACCATTTTCTAACGAGGTAACCTCCCCTGTTGCGTAGCAATTGGTTATGGTTGCCATGCTATTACCAATAAGTCCTCCTACCCATGCCATGCCCGAAGTAACAGTTGCAGCGGTATAACAGTTGTTTACAACACTTGTCATCATCGGAGCAAACCCAATTAGCCCTCCTACAATATTACCATTGCCTACAACTGTTCCTGTAACAAAACAGTTATCTATATTGCCATTTTCCAATCTCCCTATTAATCCGCCAACGTTACCCTGTCCCTGTATATTAGTATTTGTAAGCCCCAGATTACCTATAGCAAATCCAATGCTGCTACTGTTGTTAACTGAGCCGAACAAACCAACACCTGCAGAGTTCTCTCTGTTTATTACCAAACCATCAATAGTATAATTGTTACCATTGTAGCTTCCCGTAAATAGTTCACCATTATTACCGCCAGCTATTGGGATAAAACCTTCTCCTTCGTTGTAAAAACTGCCGCCATCCTGAAAATCGGCAACATCAAAAATAATATCGGCGGTTTGTACAAAGTAATAGCTCCACTCACTAGAATTTTCGCTTAAATACTGTAAATCGGTTTTATTAGCGATTTGAAAAGGGTCGGCCTCTGTACCCGAACCTCCCGAATAAGTTTGTGCAAATACTCGCCCCCAAGTTAATGCCAAAAAAAGCACTATAAAAATGTAGTTTTTGTTCATTTTGATTTGTTTTTAAATTTCTTACATGCAAATTTAATTTTACAAATCTTGAATGAGATATTTTTCACCCCCTCGTTTACCCGCTTCGAGAGAATACGAGGGATGGGCTACTATTTAAAAATTTGAAAAATAATGTGTTATGTTAACGTCTTTTGGTATGCCCAGTTTTTTTCTTAGTCTATATTTTTTGCTTTCGGCCGATTTTATGGTAGCATTTGTATAAACAGCTATTTGTTTGGTGGTAAAATTTAACTTTAATAGGGCGCAAAATTTTAAATCGGAAATGGTTAACGGGTCTGTGGCTTGTCGTTTTATTTTTTGACAAAAGTAGGGGAAAAATTTTTCAAAATGGTCAATAAAAACAGTGTCGTTTAGTTCAATGGAATCGATAAGTTTATTAAAATCTGTATTGGATTGAAGGCCTTGGTTTATTATTTTTTTTAATCGTACAACTTCGGCATTTAAGTCTTGCACCTGCTTTTTTCGGTAAAAGTCCTTACCCTGTAAAAACCCGAGATAAGCTCTTTTTTCTTCTAGAAAAAACGAATTTATTGCAAACAGCAGTAATACGCAGGTAATGTTTATAATTAATAATTTATGGCCATAGGGTTTATAAATCGGGTTTTGGCTTATTAACTGAAAATTTGAAAAGGCAGAAACGTAAATATTTATTAGGATAAATAAAATTAAGCAAACAATAAGCCATTTGTTTTCGGCATAATTAAAAAATATGGGAATGGCTAATAACAGCGGGAAAAAATACAGAAAAACACCACTTTCTAATCCGCAAAAAGACGAAAAATAGGAAATGGTTACCGGCAACAGGATAAAAATAGGAAGCAATAGAATAGTGTTGTTGGATATATTTTTTAAAAGAAAAAAACAAATACCACAAAATAACGACATTATAAATAAGGAAACACATCCTTTGGTAAACCCCAAAAACAAAAGGTTACAGCTACTAAGGAAAAAAAAAACGAAAAACAATATGGCAAAATATCTATTAATCATAATTTTTTGTTCTACCTCGTCATCTAAAGTAGTTTCGTTTATTCCCGAGTAGGAAATAAAATCGTAAAACCTCCAAAAAACAGTTCTGGTTCGTTTGTAAGTATTCATTTTTTACTTTAAATTACGCAATGAGGCATTATTTTTCAGCGTAAATTTACAAAACGTTGGTTTATCTCGCTTATTTATTTTTTTTGGATATCTATTGTGTGTGATACTAAAAAAATATTTAGTACACGACAAAAATTATTCTTATTGGGTTATTGAGTTAGATTCTTAAAACCTTGAAGACTTTAAAAACTATGCAAATATTACAATTCTGAAAATGGCAGCCCCATTATTAATCCCGAATTTCAGAACTGGAATTTTTTAGTTCTTAATATGATAAGCTTGGCTACAAGAAAATGAAGTGGAGAGTGGTTTTTAAATGTACCGTTTGGTTAAAAGTACAAGATATTATTAGACTTATTGACATAAGCCTTGAATTTTTCAATTTTGTAGAGACTCAATATTTGTTTACCAAACTAAGAGCCAGTTTAAATTTATATCAATTGTTT